>JAZOBA010000097.1:0-9573 GCA_045595705.1 Oscillospiraceae bacterium | reverse complement strand
CTCGGTATCATTCTCCACGGCAAAGCGCTTCAGGTTGCGAATAGCCATGGGATCGTTGATGTTACCGCGTTTGCAGCCGGTCTCACAGAGATGGTTGCAGATATGGCCCAGAACCAGAGGGAACGGAGCCTTCTCACGGATGATGCCCACGGCATCACCGGGTCTGCCCTCGCGCACAGCGCGGACATAGGCGGGAATGTCGATGTGAGCAGGACACTCAGCGCTGCAGGGCACCACGTTATCGGCATAGGAGGGGTACTTATCCATCATATCGAAGGTATCCACAATGGAACCGGTGGGGCAAACTTCAATACAGGCACCGCAGAAACGGCAGCCGGCATCAGCCAGACTCTTGCCGCCGGGGATACCGGCATGGATGCCGGACTTGTCGCGGATGTAATCCAGAACCTTCACACCGCGCTTGTCCTGGCAGGCACGGATACAGCGGCCGCAGCGGATGCAGCGGGTAAACAAATGGCTGATCAGCGGGTTCTTTTCATCGGTGGGAACAGGACGGGACTTCTGACGCCACTCCTGGCCGTTCACGCCCATAAACTGGTACAAGCTCTGCAACTCGCACTTGCCGTACTTGGGACAACCGGTACATTCAGAAGGATGAGTGGCCAGCATCAGTTCCATGGAGGCCTTGCGCACGGCATTTGCTGCCTCGCTCTTGGTCTCAACAACCATGCCCTCTTCCACAATAGTGGTACAGGAAGGGACAGCCGTCTCGCTGCCGTTGATGGTCACGCTGCACAGGCGGCAACCACCCTTGGCCTCAAGGTCAGGGTGGTCGCACAAGTGGGGAATATAAATCCCTGCGTCCAAAGACGCATGCAGAACAGATTGACCCTCGCGAGCTTCGATAACCTGCCCGTCAATAGTCAGTCTAATCATTTTTTCTCCTTAAAATTCGCAAACCTTAGCGGCAGCATTCTCACCAGCAATACGACCGGAGTTGATGCAGAAGCCCATGGTGTTACCGGGCAGAGTGAAGGGATAGCTGTCGCCGTAGATGGAGCAGGCGTCGGTGCCAACGCAGTACAGGCCAGGGATGACCTTGGCGTTCTCGTCCAGAACTTCCATCTTGTTGTTGATCTTGACGCCGCCCAGGGAGCCGTAAGCGCCAACGTTCTGACGGCAGCAGTAGAAGGGGCCCTTTGCGATGGGCTCCATGTAGGAGCGGTCCTTCTCAAAGACCTCGTCGAAGCCGGCGTCACACATATCGTTGTACTCTTCGATCTGCTCCATGAAGCCAGCCACGTCGATACCGGCCTTCTCAGCCAGCTCTTCCAGAGTGTCGGCCTGGCAGATGGGCTCGTAACCGGCTTCCAGGTCGCGCTCCCACTGCTCGTCGAAGTGGTCGAACAGGTCGTGGGGATGGACGTGGGAAATGATATCGGGACCCTTCTTCTTGTACTTCTTCAGCAGCTTGGAGTCGAAGATGGCATAAGCGACCTTGCCGGGCTGAGCAGAGATGGCGTTACCGGTGAAGGTGGTGTTGCCGATCTGATCCTCGGGCATGAAGCGCTGGCCGTTGCGGTTGACCCACAGGCAGGGCTGACGGAAAGCACCGTCCAGGATGAAGTGGTTCATGTTGTCAGGCAGCTGATACATCAACTCCATGATCATAGGAGTCTTGCCTGCGCCCACTTCCCAGCACATCTTCAGACCGTCGCCGCGCATACCGGGAACGGCAAAGTTGAAGATGGTGTTGCCAAACTCGTAACCGGTGTGCTCCTTGATCATCTCGGGGTTCTCACCGAAACCGCCGGTAGCCACGATAACGCTCTTGGCGCGGGCCTCGATCTCCTCGCCGTTCTTGTCCACAGCGATAACACCGACCACGACGCCGTCTTCCTTGATCAGGCTCTTGACGGGGGTCTCCATCTGGAAGTCAGCACCCATCTCCTTGGCGTACTCGGTCATCTTCTTGGTCATAGCGGTAGCAGCACGGGGACCGGGGATACCGCCGCCCTCGGGCTTAACCACGTGCCAGGTGAACTCACCGTCGGAGTAAGGACGGGTAGCTTCGGGAGCGGAGAAAGCGCGCTGCACGCCCACAAACTCAACGCCCACGGTTTCTTCCAGCCAGTCAATGGTGTCACCGGACTTGAAGTAGTAGTCACGGACCAGACGGGCATCCACGTTGTAGTGGGTAAAGAACATATGCTTACGGAATGCTTCGCCGGGGGTCAGTGCGACCATGGAGGAGCGCTGGATGCGGGAACCGACACCCAAGGGGCCCATACCCATGTTGGCGGCGCCACCGGTGGTATTGCTCTTCTCAAACACGATGGTCTTTGCTCCGCCCTCAGCGGCGGCACAGGCTGCAGCCAGACCGGACAAACCGGCTGCTACGACGATTACGTCAGCTTCCATTTTTCTCATAGCGGTTGTCTCCTTTTATAAAAATTTTTTGCTTGAACAAGGTTAACGATTGAGCATCTTTCGCTCATCGGACACAAGTCGGAATGAATCCGCATTTCCATAATTTGAACATTCGTTCAAAAAAGAACGATGCAGACTCCCACACTTTGTGCATTATACTACACATTATAAAAACAGCCATCGGATTCGTCATCCGATGGCTGTCAAATATCAAGGGTCTGTAACCTATTTTTTTGCAACATTTGTCTGAACGTCGAAAAACAGCTTATTTCAGTTCTTCTCCCACACCCAAATTGCCGTTTTTCAAATAATCAATCAGGCAAAATGTATACTCATACGCAAACAATCTGCGCCCGTCGTAAATGTCGACACCCAACAGCTCGGCAATCTTGTTCATACGGTAAAAGAACGTACTTTTATGGATATGAAGCTGTTCCGATGCCGCCGAGGCATTTCGGGAACAGAAAATGTAGGTCCGAAGGGTCTGAAGCAAATCGGTGTGATAGATCTGATCGTGTTTCATAATCAAACGGATGTCGGGGTAAATCTGAGCAAGAAGATGTCCATGCCCCTTGGTCTGTGAAAACAGGTGATTCAGATACTCCTGCTCATAGTAATAAATCCGCTCCGAGCCAAATGTATTTCTGGAACAGGCCTCTGCCTGCTCCATAGCCACATGGGAAACAACCAGAGAAGTGTAATAGTAGCTGATTCCGCAGCGCATACGGTTAAACTCCAGAAACTTTATCAGCGCCTGCTTCTCCCGATCCTTCAGAACTTTGGGTTCGCTGCGCGGCAGAAGCATACACAAACGACCGTGAATGACGCTGACCATGCCATCCGGAAGGATACTCAGCAGCTGCTCATAGTAATAGTTGCTGGCGGCACGCTTGCTCTCCGGATCATCAAAAGAAAAATGCAGCATGAAATAGTAGGGCTGCGGTTTGCGGTTCAACTGCTGAAGCCGGCGCTCCGCAAATTCGTCCGAACTGAAATGTCCGTCCACCAGTTCCTGCAGAAAATACTCATACTTCAGGCCGCTTTCCACTTCAAAGCTTTCATTTTTCTGCATTTCAATGGAAAGAATCTGCCCCAGAAATTCAATAATATCCAGTTCCTCCGGCAGGAATCCTTCTGCCCGACCCGGACAGAACAGGTATGCCACCACAGCACGGTTAATACGCACCGGCTGGAAAACAATTTCGTATGGAAATTTGGGGTCCCTGCACACATAGGGATGGTAAGATTCCAGAATACGCGAAATATGATGTTTATGGTCCATTTCCTGGGTTACGTCAAATTTGACATACTGCTTGCCGTTCACCATCTCCACATTCTCGGAATCCAACACCACGGCAGAGGGTGCCGCTGCCAGCACACCGAAACTGGTGTCGCACAGAGTAAGCGGCATTTGGATCATATCGTACACAAGGCGCAGATAGTGCTGAAGCGAATGCTTGGACTGCAGCGCAGTAAACAATTCCCGCTTTGTGCGTTCGGCCTTTTTCAGCATAGTCTCATGTTCCATTGCAACTTCCTCCTTTGATTCGATTATATCCGACAAAAGTAGGAATGGCAAGCAAAAATATTTCAAGTTTTGCAACAGATTTGCGAAAAGCAAATGACGGAGCACCGATTATGGTCTCCGTCATTTGTTGAATTAAGATAGAATTGTGTTCAGAACGGGCCGTTTCCGTTCACGGCTGTCACGGCCGCAACATCAACGTTGTGCTCCACACTGTCCCAGTGCTCGGCCAGCTTTCCATCGGTCACACGGTACATGTCGAAAACTTTGTTGACCGTTCCGTTACCCATGGTGCACTTAAAAAACACAACGACCAGGTCGCCTTCTTCTACGGCGTAAAGAATATCCATATGGGGCTTGAAACCGAGGAACTTTTCCGCAAACGCACGGAACCCTTCCCTGCCGTCAGCAACCGTGGTGCTGTGCTGCCTGTAATCGGGGTGCATATACTGATCCAGATTGGTCAGATCGTGTCCATTGAACACTTCTTCGTAAAACTTCAATACCAGTTCCTTGTTCGTCATGGGTATCCCCCTTTACATCAACTTCAAAACCGCCTGAGCAAATTCTTCCGGATTTTCTCTGGCTTCATTGTGTCCGCCGGGAATCATATGCAGAGGACAGCCCAGTTTTTCTGCAGTCCGGGCGGCACATTCCACCAGTGGCTTACCCTTACCGTCTTCGCCCCACAGAACAGCCACATCAGTCCCCGGCTGCATCTCAGGAACAGGAAACGCACGGTCAAAAGCAAAGCGGAATTCCTGACGGATAAAGGCCATACCGTTCACCATGAAGTTGTCCATCTCGGCTTCGGTCATAGGTTTTTTGCTGGGAGCCGAGCTGGATCCCAGGAACAGAAGGAAACGGTTCAGCGCACGGTTGTACTTGCCCTGATTATAGGCCTCGTGAATCCCATCGATCAACTGCCAGCATTCCTCATCGTCCGGCATCAGCGAATAAATAGGCGGCTCATGAAGGAATACTCGCTCCACAACATCGGGATGGCGGGCTGCCAGATAGGCCGCCACGGCGGCACCGCAGCTGCAGCCGATTACAGTTGCTTTCTGCCCGGGGAACAGCTGCCGGATGACCCACGCGGCATCATCGCCCTGCTGAGCAAAATACTCCGCGCTGCACTGCGCCTCAGGAACATCTGCACGGGTACTGTGTCCGTATCCGCTGCGGTCGTAAGTGACCGCCTGAAACTGTCCGCTGAACGCCGGCGCAGTTTCAACAAAAAACTCACTGTCAACAGCCGCACCGTGGATCAACAGAAGGGGCTTTCCCTGCCCGATCAAGCGGCAGTAAAAATTGCATTGATCCTCACGGGTCAATGTGATTTCTTTCCACATCATTTCATTTGCCTCGTTTCATTTCGCAGTAACGTTCAAAAAACAGCAAGGCCCTGCAAACGCAAGGCCTTGCCCGTAAAAAACATTTGGAAAAACGGCTCAGGCCTGGCGCTTCTTTGCGCTGCGGCGCAGGAAGATGATCAGAATCTCACCAATGACGGCCAAAGCAGCAGCCACCAGGAAGGCGGGCTGATAGCGGCCGGTGGACTGGAAGATATTGTTGATCACAGTGGGACCAAACAGGCCTGCCAGAGCAAAGCCGATGAACATGATGCCATAGTTGACACTGTTGTACTTACGGCCGAAGCGCTGAGCGGTAAAGCCGGGATAAATACCCATAATGCTGCCGAAGGCAAAGCCAACGAGAGCCAAACACACATAGAACAGAATCATGCTGGACTCAGTACAGAAGAACAGCACCACGCTGGCCACCAGAGATGCAGCGAAGGTGATGCGCAGGGTGCCGGTGGCGCCCAGTTTGTCGGAAATGGTGCCTGCAGCCAGACGGCCCAGAGTATTGAACAGCGCAACAATGGACACAACGACGGCAGCGGTAGCAGGATTCAAACCCATCATCTTCTGTGCGATCTGGGATGCCTGAGAAATGACCATCATACCTGCAAAAGCACCGCACATCAGGGTCAGCAGCATCAGGTAACAGTCGGAGGTCTTGAGCATATCGCGGTAATTGTGGTCCTTCACTGCGGGGGCAGCGACCTTGGCGGCAGTACCGGCCAGCTTAAAGTCGGCGGGGCATGCCTCAATGACAAAGGCGGAAGCGCAGATGATAACCAGCATAACAATACCGATAGCCTTGAAGGCGACGGTGACGTGGTAGGTCTCAGCCAAAGCGTTGGCAATGGGGGGAATAATGATAGAACTTGCACCGTAGCAGGCGGTGATCATACCGCCGGCAAAGCCACCCTTGTCAGGGAAGAACTTGACGGTGTTGGACACGGTGATGCCGTAGATCAGACCCATACCCAGACCCACGCCCAGACCATAGGTAACGATCAGCATACCAACAGAGGTAACAAAGCCGGAACCGATCATGCCGGCGCCGAAGAGCAGACCGCCCACCAGCAGAACAGCCTTGGGACCCATCTTATCGTTGATGTAGCCGCCGCTGATCATAGTAACAGGTCCAATGGCGTTTGCAATGGTAAAGACAATTGCAAGGCTGGCAATTTCATGACCGGCACACTCGGACAGATAGACGGTCATAGGAGAAGCAAATGCACTCCATGCGTACAAAGAACCGATACACAGAGTAACAAAGCAGCTGGCGATCAGAATCAGCCAGCGTTTTTTCTGATAATTCATATGTTACAATCCTCAAAACCGACTTACTCCGACAAGATTTTTGCCGGAGTAAGTCTCGATATTTCTCTATTACTTCTTAATACCGGCAGCACGCACAGCGGAAATGACAATGTTGCCCTTCAGCTCAGAAACGGGAGCGCCGCGGGAGCAGTCGCAAACGATCTTGCGGAAGCCCTGCAGCATGGGGCCGTATGCATCAGCTTTGCCGAACTGCTGAATCAGCTTAACAGCAATGTTGCCCACGTTCAGGTCGGGCCAGATCACAACGTTGGCCTTACCGGCAACCTTGCTCTCCTCCTTGACCTTCTTGGCGGCAACAGCGGGAACGATAGCAGCATCCAGCTGGAACTCGCCTTCGATGGCCAGATCAGGGCGCTGCTCATTGGCGATGCGGGCGGCTTCGATGACCTTGTCGATCAGCTCGCCGGAACCGCTGCCCTTGGTGGAATAGCACACGATAGCGCAACGGGGCTCCCAGTCCAGCAGGGAGCTGACGGTATCACATGCAGAGATTGCAATGGAGGCCAGCTGCTCAGCATCGGGGTTGGTGCACACGGCACTGTCACCGATAGCCAGCAGAGTACCTTCGCTGCCATCAAAGCCGGGGATATCGCACAGACCGATGCTGGAAATGGTAGCAATGCCGGGCTGCATACCAACCATCATCTGACCGGCCAGAATAACATCACCGGTGGTGTTGTCAATGCCGGCAAAGGTAACGTCGGCATCATCCACAGCCTGCATGGCAGTAGCAAAGTACAGAGGGTTCTTCATGCGACGGTTCAGAGATTTTTCGGTCAGCATGCAGTTATCCTGAGTCAGATACTTGCTGATCAGAGCCTGCTTGTACTCTTCGTCGTTCACATCAACAAAGACGAATGCGCTCTCTTCGTAGCCGCGCTCGGCACACAGAGCCTTCAGCTGAGCAGCGTCACCCACCAGAACGGGGATGATGTAGCCATCTTTGCCGCACTCGTAAGCGGCCTGCATGATCTTCTCATTGTCAGCTTCAGGGAAAGCCACTCGCTGGGGATTCAGCTTGGCCTTCTCATAGATTTTATCCAGAATGCTTGCCATGTTGAAACTCCTTCCCTACTGTCAATTACAGCTCTTCTTCGACCTTGTCAACCAGATCACCGATGGTCTTGCAGGCAGCGGCGTCGGCCAGCTGGATCATGACATCCAGTTCGTTCTCGATTTCGGACACCAGGCCGACCATCAGCACGGAGGCACCGCCCAGATCTTCTTTGATGCGGGTGTCCATGCTCAGGGTAGCAACGTCCTTGTTGTAAGAGGTGGAGACAAGCTCCAGGATCTTGGCTTCCAGTTCAGTTCTGTTCATTTTGATAATCTCCTTTGTATGTTATTTTAATTACTCTTCTTCAACCAGATCGAACACGACGGTCTTAAAACCGCCCTCACGCTGGAAAATGGCAGCCTTGACAGGCACGGGCAGCTTGCCGGCATCCATGATCTCCTTGCGCTTCTTCTTGTTGATGCCGCGGACGACACCGTTAAAGCAAGCACCCTCTTCCAGCTCGATCTCGCCGTAAGCATAGTTGCGCTTGCCCAGGTTGTCATACTCAGGCTTGGAAGACAAGGCTGCGGGCATAACAATGGACTTCATAACACCCTTGCCGCTGATCTCATACCATTCGGTCTCCAGATTGCCGCAGGTGTTGCAGGCGTATACGGGAGGAAATTCCACGGCGCCACAGGCGGGGCACTTACGGCCCATGATCTTGCCCTCTTCCAGGCTCATATAAAACTTTTCAGCAACTTTTTCCAGTTTGATAGCCATAGTTCGTTCCCCTCCTATATTATTCTGCGGTCTTCAGCAGGACGGTACACACGTTCTGAGAACCGCCGTAGCCACGCAGCATGCCGATCTTGGGCATCTTCTTGACCTGGCGCTCACCGCACTCACCGCGCATCTGCATGCAGCACTCGTACACATCAGCCATACCGGAAGCGGCATGAGCATGACCGAAGGAGGTGCGGCCACCGTTGGTGTTGATGGGCTTGTCGCCGTCATAAGCGGTACGACCTTCGCAAATGTACTTCCATCCTTCGCCGTAGGGCAGATAACCTGCGATCTCGGCGGCGATCAGGTGCGAGGTGATGATGAAGTCGTTGGCATAGAACACGTCCACTTCCTCGGGCTTCACACCGGTAACCTCATAGACCTGACGGCAGGCTTCCTCAGTGGCGCGAATCTCGAAGTGGGGGTTGGATGCCTCCATACAGGCGCAGCCAATGCCCAGAATCTCGATGGGCTTGTGCTTCAGGTTCTTGCAGATCTCGGGAATCATCTCGGTAGCGCAGACAATGCAGGCGGCAGCGCCGTCGCACTTGCGCTCGATGCACTCAGCGCGCAGGAAATCGCCCATGCGGGGGTTGTAAGGAGAGCGCAGATAGTCGATGGCGCTTTCAAAGCCCTTCTCCTTGGCAATCTCGTCGAACGTAACGCGCTCCAGAGCCAGTTCGCACTTGGAAGCGTTACGGCGGTTGTTGATGGCCATCCAGTTCAGGGTGTCATCCATCTGCTCATCCGTCAGGCCGCGGGTACGCTTGTACCACTCGGCGGCATCGTCATAGATGAGCTCCTGTCCGGCCATCAGGCTGCGGGTGTAGGCCCGGTCGTAAAGCCAGGCGGTGGTCTGCAGGAACTTGTCCATGGTCATCTTCTCGCGCCGGTAGGGGTGGTTGGGAACAGCCAGGCTGTCGCCGAACTCCACGCAGCCGGAGAGCACGCAGTCATACTTGCCCGAGGCGACGGCGTTGACCGCCCCCTCTACCGCATAATAGCCCGTGCAGCAGGCCTCGGAGTGGTGGATGCTGGCCTTGCCCTTCATGCCGAACCAGTTGGTGACATGGATGTTGGGCGTGAGGTAGTTGGAGCCGTTCAGGGGGCTGGCCTCGCCGTGGAAGTAGAAGTCCACATTCTGCGGGTTGACCCCGGCGTCCTCCATGGCCTTGAGC
>JAZOBA010000096.1:0-2778 GCA_045595705.1 Oscillospiraceae bacterium | reverse complement strand
GATATCCCGACATTCTGCGGCTCCTTCAAAAATGTACAATAAAGAATGAGCGCGGCACCACAATGGTGCGGCGCTCATGTTACAGGCGCATTATTCTGCAAAATTGGTGGCGATCAGATCGGCCAGAGCGTCCACGGCTTCGGTCTCATCGACGCCGTCAGCGATCAGGTTGATGGCGGTACCCTTCACGATACCCAGGGAGAGAACGCCCAACAGGCTCTTGGCGTTGACACGGCGCTCGTCCTTTTCCACCCAGATGGAGCTCTTATACTCATTGGCCTTCTGGATAAAGAAGGTCGCAGGGCGTGCGTGCAGACCGACCTGGTTATTCACAACAGCTTCTTTGATATACATAAAGCATTTCCCCCACGTAAATAATGTTCGCAAACCGGTGGATATTCTTCCACATCTTACCCATAGCATACCAAATTTGCAAGCAACCGTCAATGGTCATTCTGTGCAAAAATCCGGACAGACTTTGTTCATTTTAGTTCTACTACGGTCACTCCGTCCTCACCTTCGCCGTATTTTCCGGGGCGGAAGGACTTGACGTATTTGCTGCGCTTGAGATAGTCCCGGATGGCCTTGCGCACGGCGCCGGTGCCCTTGCCGTGGATGATGGTCACACTGTTCAGCTTGCCCAGCATGGCGGTGTCCAAAAAGGTTTCTGTGGCGGCCACGGCCTCGTCGGTCATCATGCCGCGCAGGTCGATCTCGCTGGAGGCGGCGGCACGCAGCTTGCGCTGGGCATTGGCGGCAAACTGACGGACCTGCTTCTTGGTCTTCTGCTCCTCCCCTTCGGCCACACGGACCTCTTCCTGCTTGGCGGTGATCTTCAGAATACCGGCCTGCAGCTGGAGAGAACCGTCCTTGTTGACGGCCAGCACGGTGGCCCGGGTACCCATCTTGACCAGTTCCACCGTGTCGCCCACGATGGCGGGTCGGGTGGGCGGCGGCAGTTCCTCTTCCTCCCGGGCTCCCAAGGCATTTTCCGCCTCGTTGAGGGTGTGGCGCAGGTTGGCGCGGCGGTCGTTGGCGGCCTGCCAGTCAGCCTCGCGGCCCTCCTTTTCCTGCTTGCGGCGCATGTCGTTGAGTTCCTTGAATACCTTATCGGCGGTATCCCGGGCCTCCTGAATGATGGCGCGGGCCTCAGCCTGAGCCTTCTCCACTGCCTTGGCGCGCTCTTCTTCCATCTTTTTGCGGTACTCCCGGACGGTCTTGGAGGACTCCTCCATCTCCCGGCGCAGGCGGGCGGCCTGCTCCTTTTCCACTTCCATGGCCCGGCGCTGTACGTCCAGCTGGGTCAGCACGTCCTCAAAGCGGACATTTTCGGCGTCCAGCCGGTCGGCCGCCTTTTGGATGATATATTCGCTCAGTCCCAGCCGCTGGGAAATGGCAAACGCGTTGGACTTGCCGGGAATACCGATGAGCAGACGGTAGGTGGGACCCAGGGTGTCCACATTAAACTCACAGGAGGCGTTGCGCACGCCGGGGGTGGTCATGGCGTAGACCTTCAGCTCGGCGTAGTGGGTGGTGGCGCAGACCAGCGCAGCCATGTCACGGGCGCTTTCGATGATGGCGGCCGCCAGCGCGGCGCCCTCCACCGGGTCGGTGCCGGCGCCCAATTCGTCGAACAGAATCAGACTTTCGTAGTCGCACTGCTCCAGAATACCCACGATGTTGACCATGTGGGAGGAGAAGGTGGACAGATTTTGGGCGATGGACTGCTCGTCACCGATGTCGGCCAGCACCCGGGAGAACACCTTGACTACCGAGCCGTCGTCGGCGGGGATGTGCAGACCGCACTGGGCCATCAGGGACAGCAGGCCGAAGGTTTTCAGCGTGACCGTCTTGCCGCCGGTGTTGGGACCGGTGATGACCAGCGTGTCAAACTCCTCTCCCAGCATCAGGTCGTTGGCCACCGCCTTCTTGGGGTCCAGCAGCGGATGGCGGGCCCGGCGCAGGTACATACCCTTGTCGGACAGGCGGGGCTCCATGCCACGCATGCGGGTGGACAGCTGGGCCCGGGCGAAAATGCAGTCGATCAGGACGATCAAATCGTAATCCTGAGCGATATTTTCCTTGAACTGGGCACACTCGGCGGACAGTTCGGCCAGAATGCGCTCGATTTCCTTTTCTTCCTTGACCTCCAGTTCACGCAGTTCGTTGTTGGCCTTGACGACACCCATGGGCTCGATAAAGAAGGTACCGCCCGAGCCGGACACATCGTGGACCAGACCGGGAATTTCGTTTTTGTGTTCCGACTTGACCGGCACCACGAAACGGCCCGAGCGCTGGGTGACAATGTTTTCCTGCAGGAATTTGGACTGGTTGGAGGCCAGCAGCTTGTTCAGAATGTCACGCACCTTGGCGGCGGTGGCCCGCTTGTGGCGGCGGATGGAGGCCAGCTCACTGCTGGCGGCATCGGCAATCTCCCCCTCGGCAGGGATGGCGGTGGTGATGCGTTCTTCCAGATATTTGTTGGCGGTCAGACTGGCAAACAGGTGACTGATCACGCTCTCCCCGTCGGCCTCCAGACCGTAGTCCCGGGCGCTGCGGGCAGCACGCAGCACGGCAGCCACATCCAGCAGTTCCCGGGTATTCAGGCTGCCGCCCATGTCGGCCCGCTGCAGAGCGGCGCGCACCGGCTTGACGCCCCCCAGACCGGGAGAGCCCTTGGTGACCAGCAGATGCAGGGCGGCTGAAGTTTCCTTCAAGGCCCGCTGCACATCGTCGGCATCGGTCATGGGCCGCAGAGCAAGGCAGCGTTCCTTGCCC
>JAZOBA010000095.1:0-14914 GCA_045595705.1 Oscillospiraceae bacterium | reverse complement strand
CGAAAAGCACACCTATAAGGAATACATCGGGGTGGACGCCTGCGCAGCCAATTTGATGCGCCCTGCCATGTACGGTTCTTATCATCATATTACAGTAATGGGCAAGGAGGACGCTCCTTGTGACTGTAAGTATGATGTAGTGGGCTCTCTGTGCGAGAACAACGATAAGTTTGCCATTGACCGTATGCTGCCCAGAATTGACAAGGGTGATCTGCTTGTCATCCACGATACCGGAGCGCACGGCTTTGCCATGGGCTATCAGTATAACGGAAAACTTCGTTCGGCTGAGATCCTTTTGCAGGAGGACGGCACCACCCGACTGATCCGCCGTGCCGAGGTTCCCGATGATTATTTTGCAACCCTGATCTGGTAAAAGGAATGTACCGGGCACCGAAATCGGTGCCCTGTATTTTGCTTGACAAACATGGAAAAGTAGGGTATCCTAACTAAGTTATTTGCACCGGTATCGAAGTGGTCATAACGGGGCTGACTCGAAATCAGTTTGCGGGCAACCGCACGTGGGTTCGAATCCCACCCGCTGCGCCAGAAAGAAAAGCAACCACCATTTGGTGGTTGCTTTTCTTTGTTTGTCTTGTACTTGGTCGCGTTTTGTGGTAAATTGGATACACATATTTTGAACAACAGAGGATGTATGCGTCATGGAGAATCAGAAATATAAAATCTCCCCCATTCCCGAAGAGGAAGAGCGCTACGAACTGATCTGGCCCGGAAAGAAGGCCAGCTTTTGCAAGGCCTACGCACCGCTGCAGGCCAGATTGATCCCCTGCGTGGAAGAGAGCGTAAACTTCGACGGCACTGAGAACCTCTATCTCGAAGGAGATAACCTCGATGCGCTGAAACTCTTGTTGGAAACTCACAAGGGTAAAGTGAAGATGGTTTACATTGATCCGCCGTACAATACGGGCAAGGATCGCCTGTATCGGGACGCCTTTGGACGCAGCAAGGGTGCAGAACACAACCACGCAAGCTGGTTGAATCTGATGTACCCCCGTCTGCTTCTTGCCAAAGAACTTCTGCGGGAGGACGGCGCCATTCTCATCAACATTGACGAGCATGAGCAGGCCAATCTGGCCAAGCTGTGTGAGGAGATTTTCGGTTCCCGCAACGATCTGGGTACCATTGTCTGGGATAAACGCAACCCCAAGGGCGATGCCCACGGTATTGCCATGCAGCATGAGTACATTCTGGCCTATGCCAAGGATGTGGAAAGTTTGACCCGAGCACACAAGCTCATGCGTCCCAAACGCAACGCCCAGCGCATTCTGGACCAAGCGGCCAAGATCTTCCGTGACAACCCTGATTTGGAGCAGGCCAATAAGAAATTGGGCGACTGGGCAAAGACCCAGCGCGATCTGACCGGCGGCGAGCGTGCTTACTGCAAGATCGACGAGAACGGGGAAGTGTACCGTCCTGTTTCCATGGCATGGCCCAATAAGAAGAAGGCTCCCGATGAGTACTTTATTCCTTTGATCCATCCGGTGACCGGAAAGCCCTGTCCGGTGCCCCTGCGCGGTTGGCGCAATCCTCCTGAGACTATGGCCCGTCTGATCGATCAGGGCCTGATCCTGTTTGGCCCCGATGAGACCACTCAGCCCACCCGCAAATATTACCTGAAAGAAAATATGATGGAGAACATTCCGTCTTTGCTGTATCACGGAGGCAGTGACGATCAGCTTCTGCGTGAAATGGGAATCCCCTTTGATAACCCCAAGGTGGTTTCCATCGTCAAGGAACACATCCGCGCATTTACCGACCCCGGCGACATCGTGCTGGACTTTTTCTCCGGCTCGGCTACCACGGCCCATGCGGTCATGGAACTCAACGGGGAGGACGGCGGCAGACGTCCCTTTATCATGGTGCAGTCGGCAGAGCTGACCCGAGATCCCTCGCCCGCCCGTCAGGCTGGGTTTGATACCATCAGCCGGCTGGGTCAGGCACGCATCCGCCGCGCCGGCGAGAAGATCCTCAATGGTCTGCCTGAAGGAGTTGTGAGGCCTGATGTGGGTTACCGGGTCATGAAGATCGAGCGTGTGGAAGAAATCGAAGAATAAGGAGCGAGCGGTATGCTGTTTGTCTGCTATCCAAAATGTACCACCTGCCAGAAGGCAAAGGCCTTTCTGGATGCACAGGGAGTGCAATACATTTTGCGTGACATCAAGCAGGAAAACCCAAACCGGCAGGAACTGGCGGGGTGGCATGAACGCAGCGGCCTGCCCCTGAAGAAATTTTTCAATACCAGCGGTCTGCAGTACAAGGCTCTGGAACTAAAGGATAAGCTTCCGTCCATGAGTGAGGACGAGCAGCTGGATCTGCTGTCTACCGACGGAATGCTGGTCAAGCGCCCCATTTTGGTAGGGGAAGACTTTGTTCTGGTGGGTTTTAAGCAGGAGCAGTGGGAGTCTGCGCTGAAATGAGGGAATATTCTCTGATCCGTTCCCAGCGCAAGACCCTTTCGTTGGAGGTCCGCAGGGATCTGACTGTACTGGTACGCGCACCGCTGCGCTGCCCTAAGGATGAGATCGACCGCTTTGTGCAGAGGCACGAAGATTGGATCGCAACTCATCTGGAGCGGCAGCGGCAGAGAGGCGCAGCGCATCCGGAACCCACTGAAGAGGAGCGCAAGGGCCTCATCGCCAGAGCCAGAGCTGAGTTGCCGCCCAAGGTAGCCTACTATGCGGCACGGATGGGCGTGGAGCCTGCCGGGATCACTATCACAAGTGCCCGGACGCGGTTTGGCAGCTGCAGCGGGAAAAATCGCCTGTCCTTTACGTGGAGGCTGATGGAGTACCCCGAAGCGGCCATTGACGGTGTGGTGGTTCATGAACTGGCTCACATCGTACACAAGAACCATGGAAAGGACTTTTACGCACTGGTGGAGTCGGTCCTGCCTGACTACAAGCAGCGAAAGAAACTGCTGGAGAGGTAATCAATGATGGAGATCAAACCGGGAAGATACCGACACTTCAAGGGAAATGAATACGAAGTGCTTGGAACGGCCAGACATTCCGAAACCATGGAGGAACTGGTGGTCTACCGTGCACTGTACGGAGAGGGTGGCCTTTGGGTCCGTCCGGTCTCAATGTGGAACGAAACCGTGGAGCGGGATGGTCAGATCTTCCGGCGTTTTACTCTTGTGGACACAGAACAAAAATAGGAACTGACACAGGAAGGACAAGTCCTTCCTGTGTTTTTGCTTTTGAGCGGCCGTCATTCGGCCTTTTTTGAGTGGGACAGGGGGTATAATGAGTTGGCGCTGCGGAAAGGGGGAATGACATGACGGTTGTTTATTTGGATGTGCTGTTCCTTCTGAATCTGGTGGTGGATTATCTGCTGCTTCTGGTTGATGCAAGAATCACAGGGGAGCCTTTTTACCGCCTGCGGCTTGGCGGAGGGGCTCTGCTGGGCGCGATCTATGCCGCGGTGATTTTTTTGCCCGGCTTCGGTTGGATGTCTCATCCGGTCTGTAAAATCAGCGCAGGGGTGGCCATGGTTCTGCTTGCCTTTGGCGCAAGCCGCCGTCTTGCGCGTTTGACACTGGTGTTTTTTGCAGTTTCAGCCGCTTTGGGCGGGGTAATTCTTGCGCTTCAGTTGTTGGGGACCGGAGGGCTGACGCTGGAAAACGGTGTTCTTTACACGGGATTTGACCTGAGATTGTTGCTGGTGACTGTTATTGTTGCTTATATGGCGTTTAGTCTGCTGTTTTGCCGTGTGGCACGGCACGGCGGAGTGCAGCGTGATTTATGCAAGGCAGAGATTTATCTGAACGGACAGTGCGTTTCGATTACCGTGCTGTTGGACACGGGAAACACGCTGACAGAACCGGTTCGAAATCAGCCGGTCATGGTGGTGGAAGGACATTTGTTGCGGCACATTCTGCCCGAAGGAGTCGATCCCGGAGATCCGGTTGGGTCATTGGGATGTCTGGAGAGCCACGCGTGGCGCGGAAAATTCAGTTTGCTGCCTTATCGCGCGGTGGGAGTTGCGTGTGGAATGTTGCTGTTGGTACGCACGGAGCGGGTCGTGGTCAATGGCCGGGAGTGGAATCGACTGCCGGTGGCGCTGTCGCCTACATCGGTTTCCGATGGCGGTGGATATCAGGGGTTATTTGGAGCTCAGGAGTAAGGAAACGGAGGAATGCAATGAACTGGAAGCTGCGGCTGGTTGTCGGCGTACATAAGTTTTTGGCTCGCCTTGGGCTGTGTAGTCCGGGCAAGGTTATGTATATCGGTGGCAGTGATGTGCTGCCGCCACCATTAAACCGGGAAGAGGAGGCCGAACTGCTCACACTTCTTTCCGAGGGAGATGAGGGGGCAAAAAGCCGCCTGATCGAGCATAATCTACGTCTGGTAGTTTATATTGCTAGGCGGTTTGAAAATACCGGAGTCAACATTGAAGATCTGATATCCATCGGTACCATTGGCCTGATCAAGGCAGTGGGGACTTATAAGACGGACAAAAACATTAAATTGGCGACTTATGCGTCCCGGTGTATCGAAAATGAAATTCTGATGCATCTGCGTAAAATCAACGGACAGAAGAGCGAAGTTTCCTTTGACGAACCGCTGAACACCGATTGGGACGGTAACGAATTGCTGCTTTCCGATATTCTGGGAACCGACAGTGATTTGGTCATGCAGCCCATTGAAAGTGAAGTGGACCGAAAACTGCTTTGGGATGCGGTGGAAAAACTCAGCCAGCGGGAGCGTACCATCATTACGCTGCGCTTTGGACTGGATGGCAAGCCGGAGCAGACCCAAAAGGAAGTGGCCGATCTGCTGGGTATTTCCCAGTCCTATATTTCCCGACTGGAAAAGCGGATCATTGCCCGGCTGAAGCGGGAAATACTGAAAATGAGCTGAAAAAGTCCGGTTTCTGCACAACTGCAGAAACCGGACTTTTGTGGTGTCAATCCAAAAGTGTAATGGCAGCGCCCAGAACACCGGGGCCAATATACGAGCTGAGGGTTGCGCCAATTTCGCCTTCCCAGAAGTGATCATATCCGGGGAAGGATTCCTCCATCTGAGCACGCAGTTCGCTCATCTGCTCGGGGGCTGCACCGTTGGCGATAGCCAGATTGAAATGGGCACAGCTGCCTTTGATGGAGTTCAGTGTATCGATAAATTTTTGCTGGACCTGTTTTGTGCCGCGGACCTTTGCTACATTTTTCAACTGACCGTCCTCGGCAAAGGTGAGAATCGGTTTGATGTTCAGCATGGATCCGGCCATAGCGGAAATCAGACCAATGCGGCCGCCCTTCTGCAGATATTCCAAAGTGTCTACGGAAAAGAATGGGAAGGTGTTTTGGATCAAGTGGGGGACACGTTGATTGATCAGCTGATCCCAGTTCATGCCCTGTTTGATGTCCTCCAACAGCTGAAAGATCATCATGCCGGCGCCCAAAGAACCGCTTTTGCTGTCAAACACAGCGATTTTCAGTTCGTTATAGTGCTCTGAGGTCAGACGAAGAAGATTGTAGGTGCCGGACAGACCGGAAGAGAGCATCAATGCGATGACGTTTTCATAGCCTTGGGCCTTAATGTCATTTAAAATCTGTTCAACATCTGCTCCGGAGGGGAGAGATGTGCTCAACGTTTCACCGTTGGACAGACGGCGGTAAACGTCCGAAGCAAACATATCAACGCCGTCGGAAAACTCTCTGTCGGCCCCCAGAATGCGAAGAGGGACGAGAAACAGGTCGGTTTCAGCGGCTGCTTTTGCCGGGATGTCGCAGCATGAGTCGGCGAGAATTGCAATTTTTTGCTGGTTCAATGCAGTCAGCTCCGTTCTTGACATAGAAAAAAATCGTCGCTATAATATCGGTGACATAACGGTGTTCTGTGAGAAATTATATCCAATGGGGAATTGATTGTCAACTGCGTTTGGGAGGGAGAAGGATGAACTACTCCGAGCGCCGCAAAGAGCAGGCGCAAAAAACAGAAACAGCCATTTTGAATGCCGCGCTGGAATTGATGCGAAAAGACGGCTTTGATGCAGTCACCGTGCGTGACATCTGCAATCACGCCGGAATTACAACCGGCGCCTTTTATCATCATTTTAAATCCAAGGAAGAATTGTTTGACAAGGGTTTTGCACCCATGGATCAATTCATGTCTGTCATGTTGAAAAATCTGCCGGAAGACGATCCGGTGACACGACTGCTGACCATTGTGGAACACTATGCTCTGTTTATGGAGAACTGCGGTGTGCTGGCGGCACAATACTATCAGCGCAGACTGAGCAGTCCGGATACAGCATCCCTTGACCCGACCCGATATATTCATTCGGTACTGGAGAACTGTTTTGCAAAGGCCAAGGAGCAGGGATATACCATCCTGCGTGACGATCCGGCATGGACGGCTGAATTCTGCTATTGTCACTTCCGCGGTGTTGTAATCAACTGGCTGTTGAACAAGCGGGAATACTCTCTGCAGGAGCGTATGCGTGAGGAATTCCGATCCTTTGAAACTATTTTTAAAACAGGAAAAATATGAATCAATAAAAAAGCCATCGATCGGTAAAAATCGGATCGATGGCTTTCTGCATACAGTTTATTTACAGAATTCCGCCGTCGGCAATCGCCTGAACCAGTTCCTGAATCTCCGCGACAGTTTTTGTCAGGGCAAAACGGACATACCCTTCTCCCAAGGATCCAAAGGCGGAACCGGGTGTGCACAAAACGCCGGTCTTTTCCAGCAGCGTAAAGCAGAACTCCACCGAATTGCGGTATCCCGCTGGGATGGGGGCCCATACGAACATGCTGCCCTGGCTGTCGGGAACATTCCAGCCAATGGAACGCAGTCCACCGCAAAGGGCATCTCTGCGTGCCTGATATTCCAGTCGCTGTTGTTCCACGCCCTCCTGCGGACCGGTCAGAGCGGCAACAGCGGCCATCTGGACAGGAAGGAAGATGCCGTAATCGATTTGCGAACGCAAGGTGCGAAACTTCTGAATGATCTCATGGTTGCCCAGTACGAAAGAAATGCGTGCGCCGGTCAGATTGTAAGTTTTGGACAGGGAATTGTACTCCACGCCCACTTCCATGGCCCCGGGGACCGACAGGAAAGACATGCTTTCGTGGTCATCGAAGATGATTTTGGAGTAAGCGTTGTCGTGGATAATGATGATGTTGTACTTCTTGGCAAAGGCGATCAGCTTGTCATAGAAGGATCTGGGGGCGGCCACACCGAGGGGGTTAAGCGGGTAGGAGACGATCATCATTTTCGCGGCCCGAGCCAGTTCGGGGTCCATGGTATCCAGATCGGGAAGATAATTGTTTTCGGGAAGCAGGTCGTAGTATTCGATTTGGGCACCGCAGAGCATAGGACCCATTTCAAAAATAGGATAACCGGGATTGGGGACCAAAACAATGTCACCGGGATCACAGAGGGCAAGCCCGATGTGGGTCAGACCCTCCTGCGAGCCGTAGATGGACATCATCTCGTCATCCTGCAGAGTAACACCGTAGCAGTCCTGATACCAGCGCTTTACAGCGCCGACCAGTTCGGGGCATTCGGTCAGGGAATACTTGTAATTTTTGGGGTCCTTGGCCGCGTCACTCAAAGCCTGCATTACGTGGGGAGCAGGGGGAAAATCAGGGGTGCCGATGGACATGTTGTAGACTTTGCGTCCGGCTGCCTCGATGGCTTGGCGTTTGTCATCCAAAATATTAAAAATACCCGGCTGAAATTGTTCCATTCGGCCGGCAAACTGAAATTCCATGGGGGGTACCTCGCTTTTTATTGACAGTTAACAGGTATTATACTCTGGAAAAAACCGTCTGCCAAGAGGAAATTCATATTAAAGGCGAAAATACAAGACCTCCCTTTTCAAAAAACGAAAAGGGAGATCTTGTGAATCAGCGCATTGCGTTGCGAATTCCGTTGCCGATGTTGCGGGCTGCATCGCCGATGCCGTTGGCCATATCGCCTACCGCGTCGCCGGCATCATCCAGTCCGTTCTGAACGTCATTTCCGATGTTGCTGCCGTTGTCCGCGGAGTGATTGCCGTTGGTGGAACCATTGTCGTTCAAGGAACCGTTGTCATTTGCAGAACCGTTGTTGTTCATGGAACCGTTGTTCATGGAATCGTTGTTCATGGAGCCGTTGTTGTTATGGGTACCGTTGCTGTTGGCACCGTTGTCGCCCTCCACGTTGCCGTCTGCGTCGGCATTGTAGTCTCCGCCCATGCCGGTGTTGTTGTCGGGCAGAACACCGGGTGTGGTGCTTGGAGTCGAAGTGGGGGTGGGAGTCGGTGTGACGTCGGGAGCCTGCCCACGGGAACAGCCAATCAACACCAGAGCAAGCACCAGACCCATACAAAGGGGAAGAAATCGTTTCATGGTGTATCCTCCTGTTATCATGCATTCAAAGTGCAGAAAAAATCTGTCCAGTCGGTAGTATGCACGGGAAATGAACGGATACACACGGAAAAATTTAAAAAAATAAGGCCGGCGATTGGTTCGCCGGCCAAAGTGTGGTGCTTGCATATTTTGTTAATAAAGAACCGGGTTGGTTTTCCATTCCAAATCGCAGGGGGGAATATCGGGCAGACAGAGGCCGTACAGATCGGTGGCACGGGCTTCCGTTTCGAACAGGCGCAGTGCGTTGGCAGATAGATTTTTCGCATGGGCCGGCTTGGTCAGAATTGGGAGGGATGCCTGTTCACTCATAGAGCGCAGTAAGCTGCGACCTGTGGTATTCATGCCGAGCACACGCAGGTAGGGCGGTTCTTCCGGTCGGTCGGCCGCGGTCAGACCAAGGAAGGCGCAAAGCAGGATCCGGCGCAGCCGTGCATGGGTGTACCGTTTGGTCTTTACCAGAGACAGGATCTCATCCGGAGAGGTGCCCTGACGAATGGCTTGATGCAGACGGTTGGCCAGACCCTCGCCGCAGTCGGGAAGGCAGGCCAGTTGGTCGGGAGAAAGCTGGCGCAGCCGATATAGAATGGCACGCTGGGCGCAGTTATAATCTGCGAGGGGCGTTTTTTGCGCAAGTACAAGGGCATCGGGCAGCAGATAGGGGGTGACCGCATCCCAGTTTCCGGTCGAAATCTGTTGGCGCAGATAGGAGGCCGAGGCAAAACCGCCTGCGGGACGTTGACCGTGTCCGGCACCTTCGCGCGGAATGGTGATCGGGGTAATGCTGCTGTTCAGCCGGGTCAGCGCGCGAAGATACTCCACGCCCAGATTATTGTTGGGAAGGGAAAGACAGTCGGCATCGGCTCCAATCAGGTGTTGCACCGCCTGCTGCCGGGCAGCAGGGAAGGACAATCCCTGATTCAATCCTGTGTGCAGATGATTCAAGTAGTCTTCACTGTCAAGCACCTGAGCAGCATGGGCTAGGGGAGCGAGTGCACCGCATTCGCTGCCAAAGCAAAGGTGGGAAACCATTCCCGTGGCATTCAGAACAGCAACACCGCCCTGAGCGAAACCTTCGGCCGACGAGGTGGCCCATGGGAGCGGTAGTTCCAGAACCAGATCGGCGCCGCCCATCAAAGCCATGCGCGTACGGGTATGCTTATCTACCAGTGCAGGACCGCCCCGTTGGGTCCAGTTGCCGCTCATGGCTACGATGACGGCACAGTTGGGTCCGAGGATTTTGCGGACTGCCTCAATCTGCCGTGCGTGGCCGGTATGAAAGGGATCATATTCGGCAATGATGCCGCAAATTTTCATCTTTTTTTCCTCCAAAGGAAAATTTGTGCAAAATAGAGGTTGTTCTTCGATAAAAAAAGGTCTACAATATCCATGTATGTTATTTTAGCTTCTGAGATCAAATTACGCAAGTGAATTATAAAAGGAGTCGATGAATCATGAATATTCTGGTTATCAACGCAGGCAGCTCTTCCCTGAAGTATCAGCTGATGGATCCCGAGACTCAGGTCGTTCTGGCCAAGGGTCTGTGCGAGCGTATCGGCATCGATGGCCGTCTGACCCACAAGGTCCCCGCCACCGACAGCAAGCACGAGTTTGAAATCGCTATGCCTACCCATGCTGAGGCCATTCAGGCTGTTATCGATGCTCTGCTGTCTGCCGAGCACGGTGTCATCAAGTCCATGGCCGAGATCGACGCTGTTGGTCACCGCGTGGTCCACGGCGGCGAGGCTTTTGCCGGTTCCGTCAAGATCGATGAGTCCGTTATGGCTGCCATCGAGGAGTGCATCCCCCTGGCTCCTCTGCACAACCCCGCCAACATCACCGGCATCAAGGCCTGCCAGCAGGTTATGCCCGGTGTTCCCATGGTCGCTGTTTTCGATACTGCGTTCCATCAGACCATGCCTGAAAAGGCTTACACTTATGCTCTGCCCTATGAGTACTATGAGAACGACAAGGTCCGCCGCTACGGTTTCCACGGCACTTCTCACATGTACGTTTCCGGCCGCGCTGCCGCCATGCTGGGCAAGCCCATTGAAGAGCTGAAGATTATCACCTGCCACCTGGGCAACGGCTCCTCTGTTGCTGCTGTTGATTGCGGCAAGTGCGTTGACACCTCCATGGGCTTCACTCCTCTGGCCGGTCTGCCCATGGGCACCCGCGCCGGCGATCTGGATGCCGGCATCCTGGAGTTCCTGATGAACAAGTACGGTTACGACATCAAGGAAATGGTCAACATTCTGAACAAGAAGTCCGGTGTTCTGGGTATTTCCGGTGTGTCCTCCGACTTCCGTGATCTGGAGAATGCTGCCAAGGAAGGCAACCACCGCGCTGAGCTGGCTCTGGAGAGCTTCCAGTACGGCGTGAAGAAGCTGGTGGGTGCCTATGCTGCCGCTATGGGCGGTGTGGATGCCATCGTGTTCACCGTGGTGTCGGCGAGAACGACGGCGTGACCCGTATGGCTATTGCTTCCGGTCTGGAATTCATGGGCGTCAAGATGGATGCCGAGGCCAACAACTGCCGTGGCAAAGAGACCGTGATCTCTGCTGCTGACTCCAAGGTCAAGGTCCTGCTGATCCCCACCGACGAGGAACTGGTCATCGCTCGCGATACCGCCCGTCTGGCCAAGTAATCAATCTGTTTTCAGAGTGCCCCTGCCATTCGGCAGGGGCACTTTTTTGCCTTTCGGCTGATTTTTAAAAGTTTCCTGACTTAAAAATGTTCCATTGCCATTTTGTGCGGTAAAGTATATAATAAGTGTAATTTCATTTTGATTACAGGAGGAACACCGCATGACAAAACTGTTGAAGTTGCTGGAACAGGACTGCACGCTGACCGATGAGCAGTTGGCGTCCATGACAGATATGACTCTGGAGGAAGTGATCGCCGCAAAGGCAAAGCTGGAAGCGGAGAAGATCGTTCTGGGTTACAAGGCAATCGTGGACTGGGATCGCACCCAGCGTGAAGCGGTGACCGCCTTGATTGAAGTCAAGGTGACCCCGCAGCGCGGCGAAGGGTTTGACCGCATTGCCGAGCGCATTTATCAGTATGACGAGGTGGAGTCGGTCTATCTGATGAGCGGCGCCTTTGACCTGACTGTGATTATTTCGGGTCGCACTCTGAAGGAAGTGGCTCTGTTCGTGGGCGAGAAGCTGGCACCGTTGGACGATGTGACCGGTACCGCCACCCATTTCATCCTGCGCAAGTACAAAGAAAAACACCTGATTTTTGACAAGCGGGAGATGCAGCAAGAAAGGTTTGTGCCTGACTGATGAACTACAACGATATTCTGAATAAACGTATCCAGAACGTTCCGCCGTCCGGTATCCGCAAGTACTTTGATTTGCTGGAAGGTATGGAGGATGGCATTTCTCTGGGTATTGGCGAGCCGGATTTTGTTACTCCGTGGCACATCCGCGATGCAGGTATTTATTCACTGGAAAAGGGATTTACCAAGTATAGCCCCAATGCCGGCCTGTCTGAATTGCGCCGTCAGATCGCCCACTATATGAAGCGACGCTTTGGTTTGGACTACGCGCCCATTGGTCAGATTCTGGTTACTGTGGGTGGTAGCGAAGGTCTGGATGCTTGCTTCCGCTGTATGTTGGAGCCAGGTGATGAGGTCATTATTCCTACTCCGTCCTTTGTGTGCTACGGTCCGCTGGTGTCCATGGTCCACGGCGTACCCGTTTACGTTGAAACCAAGGCTGAGAACGAGTTCCGTCTGACCGCCGAGGAACTGCGTGCCGCTATTACCCCCCGTACCAAAATCGTGGTGCTTCCGTTTCCCAACAATCCCACCGGCGGCATTATGGGCAAGGCTGATCTGGAGGCACTGGCTGATGTGCTGCGCGGCACCGACATCATGGTGGTCGCAGATGAGATCTACGCCGAGCTGACATACGGCCAGCGCCATGTTTCCATGGCAAGCATCCCCGATATGTATGAGCGCACTATCGTGGTCAACGGTTTTTCCAAGGCTTATTCTATGACCGGCTGGCGTATGGGTTTTGTCTGCGGTCCCAAGGAAATCGTTGCTGCCATGACCAAGCTCCATCAGTACGGCATTATGTCGGCTCCCACCACCAGCCAGTATGCCGCCATTGAGGCGATGAAGAACGGCGATGGGGACATCGAAGTCATGCGCGACGAATACAATGGCCGCCGCCGTTTTCTGGTGGACGGTTTCCGCAAGCTGGGTTTGGACTGTTTTGAACCCCGCGGCGCATTTTATACCTTTCCCTGCATCAAGTCCACCGGCTTGAGTTCTGAGGAGTTTTGCGACCGGTTTCTGGCAGAAGAACGCGTGGCTGTTATTCCCGGTTCCGCGTTCGGTCCCGGTGGCGAAGGGTACGTGCGTGCCTGCTATGCCGCGTCCATGAAGAATTTGGACGAGGCCCTGAAGCGGCTGGAGCGATTCCTCGCCAATCTCAAAAAATAACAGGCCGAAAGGTTGAAGCAAAATGAAGAACATGTATGTTGTCTGCCTTGACATGGAAGGGGTTTTGGTACCTGAGATTTGGATCGCCTTTGCCGAGGCAACCGGTATCCCCGAGCTGAAGCGCACCACCCGGGATGAGCCCGATTACGATAAACTGATGAACTTCCGTCTGGACATCCTGCGCGAGCATAAGCTGGGGTTGAAGGAGATCCAGGCAACCATTGCCACCATCGATCCTCTGCCCGGAGCCAAGGAGTTTCTGGACGAATTGCGCACTTTGACGCAGGTCATCATTCTCAGCGATACTTTTGAGCAATTTGCCAAGCCGTTGATGGAAAAACTGGACTGGCCCACCATTTTCTGTAATACACTGGAAGTGGCGGAGGATGGAATGATCACCGGTTACCGCATGCGCTGCGCCCAATCCAAGCTGACCACCGTGCGTGCCCTGCAGAGCGCCGGTTATGAGACCGTCGCCGCCGGTGACAGTTTCAACGATCTGGGTATGATTCAGGCCAGTAAGGCGGGTTTCCTGTTCAAGAGCACCGAAAAGATTAAGGCGGATCACCCCGAACTGCCTGCCTATGAGGAGTTTTCCGATTTGTTGGCTGCCATTAAGAAAGCGATGGACTGAAACGAAATCCGCTCTGTTCGGAGGTGGTGAGACCGATGAAAAAATCCTTTGCTGCTCTGCCGTTTCGACCGGCGGATATTCTGCTGCCCAGGGATTGCGATCTGAATAAGTGGTCTGTTGTGGCTTGCGATCAGTACACCTCTCAGCCGGAGTATTGGGCACGGGTGACGCAGCATGTGGGCAAGGAACCTTCCAGCCTGCATCTGATCTTGCCCGAAAGCTGTCTGGAAGGTCCCAACGTGGAGCAGGATATTGCTGAGATCAATTTGACCATGGCACGTTATCTGAAGGATGGCGGTTTTACCGCACATTCCGATGCGTTGTTCTATGTAGAGCGCACATTGGATAATGGGTCCGTGCGCCGTGGTCTGGTTGGAATGGTAGACTTGGAGCAGTATGATTATGAACCCGGCTCTCCGGCGCTGATCCGTGCTACCGAAGGTACCGTGCTTTCCCGGATTCCACCCAGAGTTGCGGTCCGGAAGAATGCCCCCATTGAACTGCCCCATATTATGCTGTTGGCCGATGATCCGGGAAAAACAGTCATTGAGCCGCTGGCTGCCCTTGTAGGAGATATGGAACTTGTCTATGACTTTGAGCTGATGGAGCACGGCGGCCATATTGTGGGTCGCAAGCTGAATGAGCAGCAGATGGGGCAGGTGGCACAAGCGCTGACTGCACTGGCTGATCCTGCTGCTTTTCATTCGCGCTACGGAACCGAAGGTCTGCCCGTTCTTCTGTTTGCGGTAGGTGACGGCAATCACTCCCTTGCTACGGCGAAGGAGTGCTATGAGCGCCAGAAAAGACTGACCTCGCCTGAACAGTGGGCGAATCTGCCCGCTCGCTTTGCGTTGGCTGAGCTGGTCAACCTTCACGATGAATCTCTGGAGTTTGAACCCATCCACCGCGTGGTATTTGACGTGGAACCTGAGCAGCTGCTTCAGGCACTGACTGCAGCTTATCCCGGCGCCCATTACGGTCCCGGTGAAGGCCATGTGCTGGAGTATGTTTATGCTGGGGGAGAGGGCTGTGTGACCGTACCTAACCCTGCAGCGCAGTTGCCGGTGGGTACTTTGCAGAGCTTTTTGGATGATTATCTGGCTAGTCACGGCGGCCGTGTGGACTATATCCACGGTGATGATGTGACCCGTCAGTTGGCATCCCAAAGCCGCAGCATCGGTTTTTTGCTGAGCGCCATGGGGAAGGATGCGCTGTTTCCCACGGTGATTTACGATGGCGTGCTGCCACGCAAGACCTTCTCCATGGGTGAGGCCCATGATAAGCGTTTCTACCTGGAAGCACGAAAGATTCGTTGATGAGCGGTGATGAGATGAACGTGTTTGCTCGCGCAAAGCTGAACCTGTCTTTGGACGTCCTCTCCCGGCGGGAGGATGGTTATCATGATCTGCGGATGGTCATGCAGACGGTGGAGTTTGCTGATGAGATC
>JAZOBA010000094.1:0-2813 GCA_045595705.1 Oscillospiraceae bacterium | reverse complement strand
TCTGGGCTTCAAGGGTCCCGAGGCCGGCGGCAAGGACTTGTCTTCCAAGATTGAATCCTTCAAGGGCATGATCGCTGAAGTCATGGTTAAGTATCCCAATGCCAAGGTGTATGGCACCACCCTGCGCCAGGTTATCAGCGCCAACGAGCACCTGTGGGGCTGCCTGCTCCACGCCGACGGCGAATGGTGCGTGGAAGAGCCCCGTCCTATTCCCGTTATGGACCGCATCGGCGGCGGCGACGGATTTACCGGCGGTCTGCTGTACGGTCTGATCTCCGGCTGGAAGAGCGCTGAGTGCCTGCAGTTTGGCTGGGCCAGCGGTGTGCTGGCTGCCACCAGCCTGAATGATTACGCCCAGCCTGCTGACGAAAAGCAGATTTGGGACATCTACGCCGGCAATGCCCGTGTGCAGCGCTGAGCAGGGAGGAAGAAAGCGATGAAGAAAGCTGATATCGGTCTGGTCGGTCTGGCCGTTATGGGTGAGAATCTGGTCATGAACATGGAGTCCAAGGGCTTCACTGTGGCCGTGTTCAACCGCACTACCGAGAAGGTGAAGGCCTTCGTGGAAGGCCGCGCTGCCGGTAAGAATATCATCGGCACCTATTCCGTGGAGGAACTGGTTGCCAATCTGGAAAAGCCCCGCAAGGTCTTTATGATGGTCAAGGCCGGTTCCGCCGTGGATGCTCTGATCGACCAGCTGATCCCCCATCTGGAAGAGGGCGATATCCTGATCGACGGCGGCAACAGCCATTTCCCCGACACCATCCGCCGTACCGCCTATGTGGAGAGCAAGGGCCTTCTGTATGTGGGCTGCGGTGTCTCTGGCGGTGAGGAGGGTGCTTTGAACGGTCCCTCCATGATGCCCGGCGGTTCTCCCGCTGCATGGGAGTTTGTCAAGCCCATCTTCCAGGGCATCTGTGCCAAGGTGGAAGACGGCGCTGCCTGCTGTGACTGGGTGGGTGAAAACGGTGCCGGCCACTTTGTCAAGATGGTTCACAACGGCATCGAGTACGGCGATATGCAGCTGATCTGCGAGGCTTATCAGCTGATGCGTGACGGTTTGGGCATGACCAATGAAGAGATGCACGAGGTCTTTGCCGACTGGAACAAGACTGAACTGGACAGCTATTTGATTGAGATCACCCGCGACATTCTGGGCTACAAGGATGAAAACGGCGCAGCTGTTGTGGATTACATTCTGGACACTGCCGGTCAGAAGGGTACCGGCAAGTGGACCGGCATCTCCGCCATGGACGAAGGTGTGCCCCTGACTCTGATCGGTGAGGCCGTGTTTGCCCGCTGCCTGTCCGCACAGAAGGCCGAGCGTGTGACTGCCTCCAAGGTGTTCACCAAGAATATCCCCGCTTTTGAGGGCGACAAGGCCGCCTTTATCGAGTGCATTCGCAAGGCCCTGTATGCTTCCAAGATCATCTCTTATGCACAGGGTTACACCCTGATGCGTACCGCCGCTCAGACCAATAACTGGAACCTGAACTATGGCGGCATTGCTCTGATGTGGCGCGGCGGCTGCATTATTCGCAGCGTTTTCCTGGGCAAGATCAAGGAAGCCTACGATAAGAACCCTGCTCTGGAGAACCTGTTGCTGGATGATTACTTTGCCGAAACCATTCAGACCTTGGTTCCTGCATGGCGCGAAGTGGTTGCCTACGCTGTCAAGGCCGGTATTCCCATGCCTGCATTCTCTTCCGCACTGAGCTATTTCGACGGTTACACCACCGAGAGCCTGCCTGCCAACTTGCTGCAGGCCCAGCGTGACTATTTCGGTGCCCATACCTATGAGCGTATTGATCAGCCCCGCGGCCAGTTCTTCCACACCAACTGGACCGGTCACGGCGGCAACACGGCAGCCGGTACCTACAATGCATAAGATCGGTATCATTGCTCTGGATCTGGACGGTACTCTGCTCAATTCCAACAAAGAATTATCGTCCGGGAATCTGGCCGCGCTGGAACGCGCGGCCAGTGCCGGTATTGAGGTAGTTCCCACCACAGGCCGATTCTATAACGGTATGCCGGAAGTCATTCGCGAGCTGCCTTTTATCCACTACGCCATTACCATTAATGGTGCGCAGGTAGCTGATCTACAGACGGGCGAAGTAATCTACCGCGCAGAAATGCCGTGGGAGCAGGCAGTGGAGATCATGACATTTTTGGATGAACTGTCTGTCATATATGACTGCTTTCAGGATAATGCGGGGTGGATGACCGGGGCGCTGAAGAAGCGTATTGACAGCGAGGTGGCTGACCCTCATTACCGCAAGATGCTGCATGAACTGCGCCAGTCGGTACCCGACTTGAAAGAGGTGCTTCGTGAGCGCAGACGCGGTGTGCAGAAGGTACAGTTCTTTACTGATCGACCCGAACTGCGGCTGCAGATGCTGAAAGAATTGCCCCAGCGGTTTGCAGATGTGGTAGTGTCAAGTTCCACACCGGAAAACGTAGAGATCAACAACATCCGCGCCAATAAGGGACAGGCTTTGCGCGCCCTTGCAAAGCATATGGGCGTGGACGAAAAAGCCACCATAGCCTTTGGTGACGGATTGAATGATTTGTCCATGCTGCGTGATGCCGGTGTGGGTGTTGCCATGGCCAACGCCGGTGATCAGGTCAAGACGGAAGCAGACTGGATTACCTTATCCTGTGATCAGGATGGCGTGGCATATGGAATCAAGAAGTTTTGTTTTGGCGAAGAATAAGACAAGTGAGGTAAGTAATATGAATCTTCCTTTTCAGATTGATTTAAACGGTAAGGTTGCCGTTATCACCGGCGGCGCAGGTGTTCTGTGCAGCGA
>JAZOBA010000093.1:0-8937 GCA_045595705.1 Oscillospiraceae bacterium | reverse complement strand
TCAGGGGGATTGCGCCACCCGCGCTGCGGTACGGGACAGGGTTTTCCCGTAATAGGGTGAACCAGCGGAATGAAATACTCGTCCGGCGCCTTCTTCTTATTGGGCCATGCCATGGATACAGGGCGATAAACCTCGCCATTTTCATCGATTTTACAATAGGCTCTTTCGCCACCGGTCAGATCACGCTGGTTCTTGCACCAGTCCGCCAATTTCTTGTTGGCCTGCTCCAGATCGGCAGACTCCTTGAAAAACTTGGCAGCTTGGTCCAGAATACGCTGTGCATTCTTCTTGGGCCGCATCAGCTGGTGGTTTTGGGTCAGACATTCCTTATTTTTTGCGTAGACCAGAATGTATTCGTGCTGCATGGCAATTCCACGGGCATCACCCTTGGGGTTGCGCTTATCCCATACGATGGTACCGAGATCATTGCGCGACCCGAACAACTCACTGCAAATAAGTGCCAGATTTGCCTGCTCATGCTCATCAATGTTAATCAGAATGGCACCGTCATCCCGCAAAAGTTCACGGGCCAGAATCAGACGTGGATACATCAGGTTCAGCCAATTGGTATGAGCCTGGTCCTCCCCGCCCTTGCGGCCGAAAGCATCACGATAAAGCCGATCCTTGCCGGTATTATACGGAGGATCGATATAAATCAGTTTAATTTGCCCGCGATACTGCTCCAGCAAATATTTCAAGGCATCCAGATTGTCCCCTTCTATGAAGAGGTTTTCGGTCTGGTCGGCGCAAACACTCGCATCCGGACAAAACTCAAATGCAAGGCCCGGCTCATCCTGTGCACGGCGAATACACTCCGCCTTACCGGGCCAAATCAATTCATATCGTTCCATCTGTTCAGATCGATCCATTCCGTATCGCTCCTCGCTATTTCGACATTTTTTTCATTATAACATAAGGCGAAATGATACACAACCACGTCCACAAAGAAAGAAACCCAATCTGCCAAGGCGGCAAATTGGGCTTCTTGTTCACTTATCGTTTCAAAATTGCCTCAAGCTTGGGGAAACGAGGTGCATTTCCAAAGAAACGGTCCACCACTTTACCCATGATTGCAATCAGCGGCGAATTGATGATCGTGGTCACAATTGTGCCCGGCCCGATGCTGTGGAAACTGGAATAACCAATCGTCGACCAGTCAAAAGAACCGTTACCGGTGAACAACACAAGCGCCAAAGTCACAGACACCGCAAGCAACGTGAGGTCAAATGTCCATTTTACCTTATTAATGTTCAGGCGAAAGCGAGCCGCCAATTCCGCAACAAACAATTCATAAACCTGAAGAGGCATATAAGTACGGAAAAAGCAAGCAACGCCGAATGCCGTGACAGCATCTCCCACCAGCAGCATAATCCATCGCATCCAAATCGCATTGAACGCAACCCCGCTGAGAACCCACAGAAACAAATCCAACACATAGCCGTATATTACCGTAGCTGCAAAGGCCAGCAGGTAACGCCAGTTAAACCGACGCACAACGACACATAGAATAACCAGCACCAAACCCTGCACCAAGTATTCAGTCACGCCCACGCTGAATCCACTCCATAGGGGCGCAATGGCGTCATAGACCACAAACGTAGGTGCGGCGATCATGGAAACACCCAAATCCGCCTTGCTGCAGATTGCAACGCCCAGTGCAACAAATATGATTCCAAACACCCAAAGCAATTCTGATGACCGATTGAGTCGTTTCATACATGACCGTCCTTTCTCTGAATATAGAAATAGCTCTTACTGTTTGATACAGAAACAGTAAAAGCTATTTTCTGGCGCAGCGGGTGGGATTCGAACCCACGTGCGGTTGCCCGCAAACTGATTTCGAGTCAGCCCCGTTATGACCACTTCGATACCGCTGCAAATAACTTCATTAAGATAACTTATTTCCCGGGATTTGTCAAGCAAAATACCGGGCACCGCAAAGGATGCCCGGCAATTGTGATTTTACCAAATCAAGGTTGCAAAATAGTCATCGGGAACTTCTGCACGACGGATCAAGCGGGTGGTTCCATCCTCCTGCAGCAGGATCTCGGCCGAGCGCAGTTTGCCATTATACTGATAACCCATGGCAAAACCGTGGGCGCCGGTGTCATGGATGACAAGCAGGTCACCCTTGTCAATTTTGGGCAGCATGCGGTCAATGGCAAACTTGTCATTGTTCTCACACAGGGAACCGACCACGTCATACTTGTGGTCGCAGGGCTGATCCTCCTTGCCCATGACGGTAATATGATGGTAGGAACCGTACATGGCAGGACGCATCAGGTTAGCGGCACAGGCATCCACACCGATGTATTCCTTATAGGTGTGCTTTTCATGAACCGCACGGGTGACCAGACAGCCATAGGGGCCCAGCATAAATCGGCCCAGTTCGGTAAAAACAGACACATCTCCCATACCGGCGGGAATCAAAACTTCCTCGTAGGCCTTGCGGACCCCCTCGCCAATGACGGCAATATCGTTGGCAGGCTGCTCCGGCTTATAGGGAATGCCCACGCCGCCGGACAGGTTGATGAAGGCGATATGGCAGCCGGTCTCCTCCTTCAGCTCGACAGCCAGTTGGAACAGGATACGGGCCAAAGCGGGATAATAGGCGTTGGAAATGGTGTTGGAGGCCAAAAAGGCGTGGATACCGAAATGCTTGGTACCCAGGTTTTTCAGGCGCTTGAATGCCTCGGCGATCTGGGGGCGTGTCATGCCGTATTTGGCATCGCCGGGGTTGTCCATGACCTGAAACCCTTCCTTGGACTCGGACAGTTCAAACTTGCCACCGGGATTGAATCGGCAGGAAACCGTCTCGGGAATATAGCCGATGGTCTCCTTCAGGAAGTCCACATGGGTCAGGTCATCCAGATTGATGGTTGCGCCCAGTTTGGCGGCCAGCGCAAAGTCCTCAGCCGGAGTCTCATTGGAGGAGAACATGATCTCGGAACCGCTGAAACCGCAGCGTTCAGACATCATCAGTTCGGTCAGCGAGGAACAGTCGGTGCCGCAGCCCTCTTCCTTCAGAATCTTCAGAATCTGAGGATTGGGGGTAGCTTTCACTGCAAAATACTCCTTGAAACCGGGGTTCCAGGAGAAGGCCTCGCGCATACGGCGCGCATTCTCACGGATTCCCTTTTCATCGTACAGATGGAAGGGCGTGGGATATTCGGCGCAGATTTGCTCCAGCTGCTCTTTATTTATAAAGGTTTTTTTCACGCTAACACCCGCTTTTAGTCTCAATTCCGCTTCATCTTAATCAATTCCCGCTTTTTTGTCAATCTATCCATAAATTTTTCTGCGATACAGTCTTGCAATTATCGACTTTTTCTCTTGCGCATTGAAAAAATTTTTGGTATGATAAAGCAGATAACGAAAAGGAGGGTAACACCATGACTATGTACAGCGCTCTGGTTCGGCCGTTGGTAGCAGGTGATATTATTCTCTTTTTCAGCAGGAATTGACAATCACGTTTTTTGTGATTGTCTTTTTTTATGCAGAAAGAATCACGAAGGGAGTAAACAACAAATGAACAACGAAGCTATCCGCGATGCACGCAAGCTGGGCGTTCCCAGAATGCTCATTCTGGGTCTACAGCACATGTTCGCCATGTTCGGCGCCACCGTGCTGGTCCCCATTCTGGTCCAGAGCTACGGCCTGCCCCTGTCTATCCAGACCACCCTGTTCTTTGCCGGTTTCGGCACTCTGTTCTTCCATGTATGCGCCAAGATGAGGATTCCCGCTTTCCTGGGTTCCTCCTTTGCTTTCCTTGGCGGTTTCCAGACCGTCGCCAACCTGCCCGCTTATGAGGGCGTTGACCCCCAGACCAAGCTGGCCTACGCTCTGGGCGGTGTGGTGGTTGCCGGTCTGCTGTATCTGGTGCTGGCTCTGGTCATCAAGCTGGTGGGTGTTAAGAAGGTTATGCGCTTCCTGCCCCCCGTGGTCACCGGCCCCATCATCATCCTGATTGGTCTGAATCTGGCCCCCACCGCTGTTACCAGTGCCTCCTCCTGCTGGTGGCTGGCAATCGTGGCCATCGTCATCATCGTGGTCGCCAACATCTGGGGCAAGGGCATGATCAAGATCATCCCCATCCTGCTGGGTGTTGTGGGCTCCTACGTGGTTGCTCTGATTGCCACCTGGTGCGGTGCTGACCTGATTGACTTCTCCGGCGTTGCCGCTTCCCAGGTCGTCGGCATCCAGCCCTTCATGCTGGCCAAGTTCGATATCAATGCCATCCTGGTCATGGCTCCCATCGCCATTGCAGCCATGATGGAGCACATCGGCGATATGTCCGCCATCTCCGCCACCTGCGGCGAGAACTACATTGAGAACCCCGGCCTGCACCGCACCCTGATTGGTGACGGTATCGCCACCTCTCTGGCCGGCCTGTTCGGCGGCCCTGCCAACACCACTTACGGCGAGAACACCGGCGTTCTGGTCCTGTCCAAGGTCTACGATCCCCGCGTTGTCCGCATCGCTGCTGTCTACGCACTGGTGCTGTCCTTCAGCCCCGCTTTTGCAGCTATCATCAACTCTATCCCCTCCGCTATCATCGGCGGCGTTTCCTTCATCCTGTACGGTATGATTTCCGCCATCGGTGTGCGCAACGTGGTTGAGAACAAGGTCGATCTGACCAACTCCCGCAACCTGATCATCGCCGCTGTCATCCTGGTCTGCGGTTTGGGCTTCTCCGACGGTCTGACCTTCCAGATCGGCAGCGCTTCCCTGACTCTGACCTCTCTGGCCATCGCCGCCATCGCCGGCATCGTGCTCAATGCCATCCTGCCCGGCAAGGACTATGAGTTTGGCACCAACCCCGATGGTGACGCAAACCGCGGCGTCCATCCCTAATCCTCTGCATCTCAAAACCGGAGAGCTTCGGCTCTCCGGTTTTTCTGTTTTACAAACAGTGCGGAACGGAGTATAATTGAAAACTACAAACCTTTCTTTCCTTTCGAGGTGTACATGAAACGATTCTTTTCACTTCTGCTCTGCTTCTGTCTGCTGATCTGCGTCGGCTGCGCTCAGCAACAGTCCAACGAGGATGGCACCTTTCATATTCTGGCTACCACCTACCCCATCTATCTGTTCACCAAGTCTCTGACCGAAGGAGTCGAAGGCGTGGAGGTCACTCAACTGATCGACGAGACGGTCTCCTGTCTGCACGATTACACCCTGACTGTGCCGGATATGAAGGCCATTGAACGCGCTGACATCATCATCCTGAATGGAGCCGATCTGGAATCCTTCATGGAGGATGCACTGGCCCGGACTGATGCTGTCACCATCGATTGTTCTCAGGGTATTGACCTGTTGCCTGCAGACGGACACGAGCACCATCTCCATGAAGGAGATGACCACCATCATGGCCATTACGATCCCCATTACTGGTTGGACGCCGAAGCTGTGCCCACCATAATCAGCAACATTCTGATCGGCCTTTCCGCGTCAGACAAAGCGCATGCGGAAGAATACCACGCAAACTTTTCCGCTGTAATGGACCGTATTCCCTCCCTCACCTTTGACACATCTTCCCTTTCCTGTCCCTATCTGATCACCTTCCATGACGGATTCCGGTATCTCGCCCATGACAATGGATTAACCTTGCTGAAATCCATTGAGGAAGAAGAAGGAAGCACTGCCAGCGCCGCCGACATCAAGGAAATTGTGGCACTGATCCGCGAATATAACATTCCGTCCATCTTTACTGAAAAGTACGGTTCGGATAAGACGGCACAGACCATCGCCCGGGAAACCGGCGTGAAAGTCTACCGGTTGGATATGCTTATGAGCGGCGAAGGGCAGGATATTTCCGCTTATTTTGATGCGATAAATGCAAACTATGCCATCATTCGGGAGGCATTGTCATGAGAATCAAAAAACACGGTGAGTGCAGCTGCGGCAACTGCTGTCACGATGCTTGCTGTCTTCAGGTCACAGGATTGAATGTGACCATCGGCGGCGATACTATTTTGCATGATGTGGATCTGCACATTCACTGCGGCGAAATCGTAGCCCTGATTGGCCCCAACGGTGCCGGAAAGTCCACCCTGTTCAAGGCCATTCTGGGCCAGCAGCCCATCCATAGCGGCTCCATTGACTTTGAAACCGCAGCCGGTGTACGCACCCGGCCTTTGGTCGGATATGTTCCCCAAAGTCCCTCCTTTGATCGGGGTGATCCGGTCAGCGTACTGGATCTGTTTGCCTCCGCCATCGATCACTGGCCGGTCTTCTTGCCCATCCCCAAGGATCTGCGTAAGCGGGTGGAAACCTGCCTGTCCCGTGTCCACGGAGAGGCCCTGATCGACAAGCGTGTCGGCGCTCTTTCGGGCGGTGAACTGCAGCGTGTACTGCTGGCCATGGCACTGGAACCGCTCCCCCACATTCTCATTCTGGACGAACCTCTGTCCGGTGTTGACGTGGAGGGTGAGCGTCAACTGCTGGATATGCTGGATGAAATTCGCCGCAATTACGATTTGTCCATTCTTCTTTCCACCCACGATTTTGCCACACTGGAGCAGTTTGCCGACAAAGCCGTCCTGCTGAAAGAATCCGTACTGAAGGTCGGTACTCCCGCACAGGTGCTGGCATCGCAGGAATTCCAGTCGGTCTTCCATCTGGATCTGGGAAAGGGGGCATCGCAATGAACGTGTGGTATGCCATCGTTGACATTCTGCCCTTCGAATGGGCGCAGCCGGGTTCTATGCTCTTCATGAAAAATGCCCTGCTGGCCATTTTGGTCATTTCTCCCTTGTTTGGTCTGCTGTCCACCATGGTGGTCGGCAAAAAGATGTCCTTCTTTTCGGATGCACTGGGTCACTCGGCCTTTACCGGCATGGCCATCGGCACCCTGTTTTCGGCTACAATCGATAATCTATGGTGCGCCGTGGTGTTCGCCGTGGTGTTCGCTCTGCTTTTCACATGGGTGCGCCGGAAAACCAATCTGGCCAGCGACACCGTGATCGGAGTTTTCTCTTCCACCGCTATGGCACTCGGTATCTTCATTTCCACACTGGGCGGCGGCAGTTTTACCAAATTCAACGCCCTGCTGATCGGCGACATTCTCAGTGTGGAACCGGCTAAAATCGGACTGTTGGCGCTGATTCTGCTGCTGATCCTTGTGCTGTGGCTGGTATCCTTCAATCAGATGATGCTCTCTTCGATCCACCCCGCTTTGGCCGACAGCCGTGGCGTAAAGATATTCTGGCAGGAGGCCCTGTTCAGCGTGGCCATCGCGGTCGTAGTCACCGTCTCTATGACCTGGGTCGGTCTGTTGGTCATCAACTCCCTGCTGGTCCTACCCGGTGCTGCCGCCCGCAATTTGGCCCGCAATATCCGCCAGTATCACCTGTATACTCTGGTATTCGCCATTCTTTCCGGCATTGCCGGACTGATGCTCTCTTACTACTTAGGATCTTCCGCCGGCGCTTCCATTACCCTTTGTCTGGCGGTCCTCTTCGCAATTTCCTTCCCCTTGCGTGGTCGAAATATTTGAATTTAAAGCAGCACAGGCTCTCTCTGACTGATCAGAGAGAGCCTGTTTTTTCAGGATAATAACAGAGGCACGACCCAAAAGGCCGTGCCTCTGAAACTTATGAATTACTCTTCCTCGCCGCAGCAGCCGCAGTCGCACTCATCAGACAGGTCGATGGCGAAGCGCTCCTCGCAGTTGGGGCACTGGATAACGCCGGCTTCCAGAACGGAGGCATCGATCACCAGTTCTTCTTCACAGTTGGGACACTCGACTTCGAAAAAATCATCCTCTTCATCGTAGTCATCCTCGTCCTCATCCTCGTAATCGCAGTCGTCCTCGAAGAGTTCCTCTTCTACGACTTCCAGATCGTCGGAAATGGCCTCGATCTCCTCGGCCAGAACTTCGATATCGCCCTCGATATCTTCCAGGTTCAGGCTGACTTCTTCCAGCACATCGATGATGGCGCCCAGCAGCTTGGCCTCCTTGGAAGATTCGGTATCCAGAGCCATACCGTCAAACATACCCTTGATATAGGCAACCTTTTCAGTAACAGTCATTTTGAAAACTCCTTTCTCAGGCGGTGTGTTCTACGCACAGTCGTGTTGCGCCTGTTCGCGACGCGCGGCTTCCCTCCGATTCGGACTCAAAACAGAATTGAAACGCAATTCTTCGGTTTTTCGTCCTCACTCCAGTCCATCCGCGCTGCTCACGACGGCTCCACACTCTTAACCTTTGCAGCGCTCCAGGTACTCGCCGGTACGGGTGTCGATGCGAATCTTGTCGCCCTCGCTGATGAACAGGGGCACCTTGATCTCAGCACCGGTCTCCAGAGTGGCGGGCTTGGTCACGTTGGTGGCGGTGTTGCCGGCAAAGCCGGGCTCGGTCTCGGTGATCTCCAGCTCGACGAAGGTGGGGGGCTCGACCATGAAGATCTTGCCCTTGTAGCTGTGGATCTTGCAGACCATATTCTCCTTGACGAAACGGAAGTTGTCGTCCAGCAGCTCGGAACCGATGGGAATCAGATCGTAAGTCTCAGCGTCCATGAAGTAGTACAGATCGCCGTCGTTGTAGCTGTATTCCATATCCTTGCGCTCGACGAAAGCCTGCTCGAACTTGGCAGTGGGGTTGAAAGAGGTCTCGGTCACGCCGCCGGTGATGACGTTCTTCATCTTGGTGCGGACGAAAGCGGCGCCCTTGCCGGGCTTAACGTGCTGGAACTCGACGACCTGCATAACCTTGCCGTCCATCTCGAAGGTCACGCCGTTACGGAAATCGCTGGCGGTAATCATTGCCATAGGAATCATCCTCCATTAATTTTTATAGCTAAGCTGATTTATTTTACCCTATTTTTCCCTCTTTGACAAGGGGGGTACGTCATTTTATTGTCACAGAACCATGAGGTTTTTCGGGGCGCGTGTGATATCCTCACAGCCGTTCTCCTTCAGAATGAGCACATCTTC
>JAZOBA010000092.1:0-2297 GCA_045595705.1 Oscillospiraceae bacterium | reverse complement strand
ACCGTCAACAAAAAGGTCCATGCCGCTCTGGAAGCCGGCCTGCGCCCCATCGTCTGCGTGGGCGAGAGTCTGGAGCAGCGGGAGCTGGGCGTGACCATGGAACTGATCGCCTATCAGGTCAAGGCCGCTCTGGCCAATGTGCCCGCCGAAAAGGTGCGCCAGATTGTCATCGCTTATGAGCCCATCTGGGCCATCGGCACCGGCAAAACCGCCACCGCCGAGCAGGCCAACGAAGTATGCGAGGCCATTCGCACCGTCATCCGCAAGCTGTACGGCGCCCGGGCAGCCCGCGCCGTCACCATCCAGTACGGCGGCTCCATGAACGCCAAGAACGCCGCCGAGCTGCTCGCTCAGCCCGATGTGGACGGCGGTCTGATCGGCGGCGCTTCCCTGAAGCCCGTGGACTTCACCACCATCGTCAACGCCGCAAATCAGGAGTAAGTCAGCCGTACACGTTGTTTCCGGGGTCCCCAGCAAAGCCAACCGGCTTTGTTGGGGAGAGGAGGGGCAGCGGAATGAACGAACCGTGCCGCCTGCTGTGCGGTGAGCGATTTGAAGCTTGCGACGACGAGGACGGCGGTCTGATCGGCGGTGCTTCCCTGAAGCCCGTGGACTTCACCACCATCGTCAACGCCGCAAATCAGGAACCGCAGCGTTAAGAAAATTTGCCGGCGGCAAATTTTCAGCGTAAGCCCGGGCGGCTGTGCCGACCGGGTATCATGTGAAAAACGCGAAAAGAAAGGGTTTTTATGAAAACACCTACTACTTTAATCATTATGGACGGTTACGGCCTGCGCGACACAGTCGAGGGCAATGCCGTCCACAAGGCCCGCACTCCCAATCTGGACCAACTCTGGGCCGAGCATCCCCACACCACCCTGTCCGCCTCCGGACTGGATGTGGGTCTGCCCGAGGGTCAGATGGGCAACAGTGAGGTAGGCCACACCAACATCGGCGCCGGCCGCGTGGTGTTCCAGGATCTGCCCCGCATCACGCTGGACATCCAGAAGGGCGGATTTTTTGAGAACGGTGCCTATGTTGGCGCCATGGATGTCTGCAAAGAGAAGGGCACCGCCCTGCATCTGTACGGTCTGCTCAGTGACGGCGGTGTTCACTCCCACATCGAGCATCTGTTTGCCCTGCTGCGCATGGCCAAGGAGCGCGGACTGACCAAGGTTTATGTCCACTGTTTCCTGGACGGCCGCGATGTGGCTCCCACCTCGGGCAAGGGTTTTGTGGCACAGCTGCAGGACTATGTGACCGAACTGGGCATCGGCAAAATCGCCTCCGTCATGGGCCGCTACTATGCCATGGACCGTGACAACCGCTGGGAGCGTGTGGAGCGTGCCTATGCCGCCATGGTCTACGGCGAGGCTCCCTTTGAGGTTGACCCCGTGGCCGCCGTGCAGAAGTCCTATGACAACGAAGTAACTGACGAATTCATGGTGCCCGTCGTCTGCTGTGAGAATGCACAGATCAGCGAAGGCGACTCCATCATTTTCTTCAACTTCCGTCCTGACCGCGCCCGTGAAATCACCCGCACGCTGGTGGACCCCGAGTTCGAGGGTTTTGAGCGCAAGAAGGGTTTCTTCCCTCTGCAGTACGTCTGCACCACCGAATATGACGCCACCATGCCCAATGTGACGGTAGCCTATCCTCGCCAGAAACTGGACAACATCTTCGGTCAATATATTTCCGATCTGGGCCTGACCCAGCTGCGCATTGCCGAAACCGAAAAATATGCCCATGTCACCTTCTTCTTCAACGGCGGCGTGGAGCAGACCTTCGAGGGCGAAGATCGCTGTCTGATTGCCTCCCCCAAGGTTCCCACCTACGACCTGAAACCCGACATGAGCGCCCGCGAAGTGGCTGACGAGGCTGTCAAACGCATCGAGAGCGGCGAGTACGACGTAATCATTCTGAACTTCGCCAACTGTGACATGGTCGGTCACACTGGAATTTTTGAGGCCGCCCGCCTGGCCGTGGAAACCGTAGACGAATGCGTAGCCAAAGTGGTGGAAGCCACCTCCAAGATGGGTGGCATCTCCATCATCACCGCCGATCACGGCAACGCCGAGCAGATGACCGACGAGGATGGCAAACCTTTCACCGCCCACACCACCAATCCGGTGCCCTTCATCCTGATCGGCGTGGACGTCAAACTTCGTGAAGGCCGTCTGGCCGACATCGCCCCCACCATGCTGGATCTGATGGGTCTGTCCAAGCCCCTGGAAATGACCGGCAACACTCTGATTTTCTAAAAACAAAAATCATATAAAGGAGATAACAAATTATGA
>JAZOBA010000091.1:0-4981 GCA_045595705.1 Oscillospiraceae bacterium | reverse complement strand
CTGACTTACAAGCTGGAGGATCAGGGTAAAAAGATTGTAAAAATCAACAAGTGGTTCCCCAGCTCGAAAATGTGCCACGGCTGCGGATTTGTCTTTGCGGAACTCACTTTGGATATGCGGAGTTGGGAGTGTCCGATTTGTCATACGATTCACGACCGTGACAAAAATGCGGCACTGAATATCAAAAGCGAAGGAATGCGGCTTGTGTCCGCATAATTAATCAAAATCAACCGTAGGACATACGGGGATAGCTCAGAGATACTGTAACTGTTCGGTTACTTGACTGAGAAGCCCCCACTTCAACCTGAAAAATGTCAGGTAAGTGGTGGGAGCATGTCACGTCAAAGAGATTGCAATGGGGTGTATTTTTTGATATACTAATTAGATAAGGGGAAGTGCACCCTGTGAAAGAAACTATTTTGATGGAGCGTTTCCATGGAACATACTTTACGATTTGTGATTCCCACGCTATTTGGACTGGAAGGTCTGTGTGCGGACGAGATGCGCCGGTTAAATCTGAAAAATGTACAGGCCGAGAACGGCCGCGTTTTTTGTGAAGGAACCGCTGCGGATATTCCGCGGTTGAATCTGAATCTGCGTACCGGTGAGCGTGTGCTGATCGTATTGGGTCAGTTTCCAGCCCCTACCTTTGAGGCATTGTTTGAAGGGACCCGGGCGCTGCCCTGGGAGCAGTTTATTCCCCGTGAAGGTACCTTCCCGGTCAAGGGACATTGCCTAAACTCGGCCCTGCATGCGGTTCCGTCCTGTCAGGCTATGATAAAAAAGGCGGTAGCCACCCGCTTGGGTGCCAAGTACGGTATGGATAAGCTGCCCGAAACCGGTGCTCTGTATCAGATTCAGTTTTCTATTATGAAGGATTTGGCTACGCTGATGCTGGACACATCCGGCCCCGGCCTGTACAAGCGCGGCTACCGCGCTCAGGGGGTGGAGGCACCTTTGCGAGAGACCTTGGCAGCCGCCATGGTTCTTCTGTCCCGCTATCGCGGACGGGACCCCTTCTGCGATCCCTTCTGCGGCAGCGGAACCATTGCAATCGAAGCGGCCCTGATCGCGAAGAACCGGGCTCCGGGCTTGAATCGTTCCTTCTCGGCACAGAAATGGCGCTGGTTGGACAGCAAGCTGTGGTTGAAAGCGGCTGATGAAGCCATGGATCAGGAGTTTAACGGTCAGTATGAGATCTGGGGCGGTGACATCAATCCCCGTGCCGTGGAACTGGCCCGCCATAATGCGCAACTGGCCGAAGTGGACGACGTGGTGAAGTTTGAAGTAGCCGATGCAACCCGGTTCCATTGGGGCGGACTGCACGGACGGATCGTGACCAATCCCCCCTATGGCGAGCGTCTGATGGAGCGCCGCGAGGCGGAAGACCTGTATCGCGCCTTCGGTAAGGCGTGGAATAAGTTCCCGGACAGCTGGCAGTTGTATCTGCTGTCCTCCCATACCGAATTCGAACGCACCTTTGGCCGGGAGGCTGACAAGAAACGCAAGCTGTACAACGGTATGATTAAATGTGATTTATTTATGTATCATCAGAAGGTGAGAAAATGAGACGTTTTGTCAATCGCGGAACGGTATTCCTGGTGATGCTGGCACTGTTGGCGGGTATGCTGCCCGGTGCGCAGGCACAGGAAACTGCGGCGGAATTGAATATGCCGGCTACCGCAGAAGGGAAACAAGCGGATACGCAAACGACCGAGGAACCGTCTGAAACGGATACGCCGACTGTCGGGGAAGACGTGGATGAGCCGACTGTTGGGGAAGAGGAAACCGAAACTCCGGTCGAGGAGGAGCCGGTTCTGACTCAGGTTGGAACCTTCAGCGAAGGTATGGTCCGCGTGACTGACGGCACTTATTGGGGTTATGCGTCGACCGACGGTACGGTGCAGATTCCGGTACAGTTTGATGCGGCAGAGGACTTTGAATTGGGTGTGGCCAAGGTTACCAAAGATGGGTATGTTGGACTGTTGCACTGGAGCGGGTCATTTCTGTTTTTGCCGGTCTATGATGAGCTGAACAGCATTGGCTATGGTTTGTATTTGGGGTGCCGCAGCCAGAGATGGGATCTGATGAGTGTCTCGTCAGTGGACGGTGGGGATCATTATCTGTACTACGATCTGGAGGATGCCCGCGTTACCGAAGGTGTCAACGGCCAGTTGATTCTGCAGGAGCAGGGGGGGAAGACCACAAGAGTTCTTCTCCGCAACCTGCCGCAATGGCTGAAAAGCAAAAATGTGAGCGGCTGGCAGTTCCCGCTGCATACAAGCGAGCGGGCCACCTTTGTGGATGTGACCGGGCCGGAATGGTATGATCGGTGGGTCAATTTGGCGTACAGTACCGGTATGATGGAGGGTGTTGGCGACCAGAAATTTGCACCTCGGAAAGAACTGACTGTGGCAGAGACCCTGCGTCTGGCGGCCTGTCTGGAAAGCCGGGCAATTCAGGATGATTTCCATCTGCAAAACGTCGGCGGTGCGCATTGGTACAGTTCCTCGGTTACGTACTGTGAAACGGTCGGTATCATTTCCCATGGAGAATATGGGAAAGATGATTTCAATCGCCCGGTTACACGTGCCGAAATGGCCCGTATTTTCGGCAAAACAACGGCGGTGCGCAGCATGAAGATGATAAATGATCCGGAGCGTGTGCGCGATGCGATTCCCGATGTAAAAGAAGGGGATTACGGAGCCGAGGCAATTTTTGGCTTGTTTGCAAAGGGCGTATTTAACGGGAAGGACAGTGCCTGTTCTTTCTGTCCGAATGAAAACCTGACCCGTGCTGAGGCGGCGGCTGTCATTGTTCGCATTACACGACCGGAACACCGTATTGTCCTTTGGCAAGAACAGCAATAAAAGAGAAGGGGGAGAAGTCCCTTGAAACACTTATTCATTATTAATCCACTGGCAGGAAAAAAGCGGACTCTCGACGAATTCAGTGAGGAGATCCATCGCGTTTTCTCCGAGCGGGAACACGAAATTGTTTATACCGAATATGAGGGACATGCCGAAGAGTTGGCCCGTGCAGCGGCTGAAAGCGGACAGCAGGTCCGCATCTATGCCTGCGGCGGCGACGGCACCCTGAACGAAGTGGTGTGCGGTGCGGCCGGATACGACAATGTTGCCGTGACCAATGTACCTCGCGGTACCGGCAATGATTTTCTGAAGATTTTCGGTTCCGATTATCGGAAGGCCTTTTCCGATCTGGAGGCCCTTGCGGATGGGCCGCAGAGTGCATTTGACCTGATCGACTGCAACGGCAGAGTGGGCATCAACATTGTCTGCGCCGGCGTGGATGCACGTGTCGCTTCCGACGTGCATAAGTATAAAAGACTGCCTCTGGTGGGCGGTATCGGGGCTTACATACTTGCTTTGATCGAAAACGTGTTGTTCAAGGAAATCTGTCGCCCCACTACAGTGTACGTGCAGGATGAGACACTGGAGGGGGAAACCACTCTGGTTTGCGTGTGCAGCGGCCGGTACTACGGCGGCGGCTTTATGCCGGTGGGTGAGGCCATGCCGGATGACGGCGTGCTGGACATCCTGGTAGTCGGAAAGGTGAATCTGCTGACCTTTGCGAAACTGGTTGGAAAGTATGCCAAGGGACGGTATCGAAAGTTCCCGCAGCATATCCGTCATTTCTGTGGACAGGAAGTTCGTATCACATCCGGTCAGGAAATTGTGACCGTGGTGGATGGTGAAGTGATGCGCTCAGAGGATTTCCATATCCGTCTTTCGGAGAAAAAAATCAACTTTTTCTATCCTTCGACGGTAGATTACAGATTGTCGGATGAGACCATTGCGTCCTTTGTGAACGGAACGTGAACTTTTTAAAAATCAACCCCTGTTTTTTCAAAAAAGGGGTTGATTTTTTCCCGTAGAAAGGTTATCATCATAAACAGCGGTTAGCACTCGAGTAAAAAGAGTGCTAACCATTGAATATGTTTAGTACAAATCACATATATAAGGAGGAAACCATTATGAAACTGAAGCCTTTGTTTGACCGTGTTGTCATTAAGATGGCTGAAGCCGAAGAAACCACCAAGAGCGGTCTGATCCTGACCGGCTCTGCCAAGGAAAAGCCCGAAGTTGCCGAAGTGATCGCAGTTGGTCCCGGCGGTCTGGTTGATGGCAAGGAAGTCGTTATGACCGTCAAGGTCGGCGACAAGGTCATCTGCAGCAAGTATGCAGGCACCGCCGTGAAGTTTGACAACGATGAGGTTACCATCGTTCGCCAGTCCGACATTCTGGCTATCGTGGAATAATTAGGAGGAAACAGTACAATGGCTAAGTTGATTTGCTATGGCGAGGAAGCTCGCAAGGCTATGGAGCGCGGTGTCAACCAGCTGGCTGACATCGTCAAGGTCACCATGGGTCCCAAGGGCCGCAACGTGGTGCTGGATAAGAAGTTCGGTTCTCCCCTGGTCACCAATGACGGTGTGACCATCGCCAAGGATATCGAGCTGGAAGACGCATTTGAGAACATGGGCGCCCGTCTGGTGAAGGAAGTCTCCACCAAGACCAACGATGTTGCCGGTGACGGCACCACCACCGCTACCGTTCTGGCTCAGGCCATCATCCGTGAGGGCTTGAAGAACCTGGCTGCCGGTGCTAACCCCATGGTTATGAAGAAGGGTATTGCCAAGGCTACCGAGACCGCTATCGAGACCAACAAGGCTAACAGCCAGAAGGTCAACCGCACCGCTGACACCGCCCGCGTTGGCGCTGTTTCCTCCGGTGACGAGAGCATCGGTACTCTGATTGCTGAGGCTATGGAGAAGGTTACCGCTGACGGCGTTATCACCGTTGAGGAGTCCAAGACTGCTGACACCTACAGCGAGGTCGTGGAAGGTATGCAGTTCGACCGTGGCTATATCACTCCTTATATGGTCACCGATACCGAGAAGATGGAAGCTGTCATGGACGATCCCAAAGTCGGATCGTAGCCATGTCGTTCTGTGAGCCAA
>JAZOBA010000090.1:0-5751 GCA_045595705.1 Oscillospiraceae bacterium | reverse complement strand
GTCAAGGCCATCGAGCAGGGCTACATCCAGCGTGAGATCGCTGACAGCGCTTACAACATCCAGAAGGCTCAGGAGACCGGCGAGCAGATCGTGGTCGGCATGAACAAGTTCCAGATCGAAGAGCCCCCCGCCAAGGGCCTGCTGCGTGTTGAGGCTTCTGTTGCTGACAACCAGATCGCAAAGCTGCGCAAGATGAAGGAAGGCCGCGACAACGTCATCGTCAAGCAGCGTCTGGAGGCTCTGCGTGCCGCTGCCGGTACCGACGCCAACCTGATGCCCTTCATCCTGGACTGCGCTCGCGTGTACGCCACCGAAGGCGAAATCTGCAACGAGCTGCGCGCTGTCTTTGGTGAATATCGTCCTCTGGAGGTACTGTAAAATGAGTGAGAAGAAAATTCGTGTTCTGATTGCTAAGCCCGGCCTGGACGGTCATGACCGTGGCGCCAAGGTGGTTGCCCGCGCTCTGCGCGATGCCGGCTTCGAGGTTATTTACACCGGCCTGCGCCAGACTCCCGAGCAGATCGTTGCTGCCGCGATTGACGAGGACGTCGACGCTGTCGGTATGTCCCTGCTGTCCGGCGCCCACAACTATCTGTTCCCCCTGGTCGTCAATATGCTGAAGGAAAAGGGCGCTGACGACATTCTGGTGTTCGGCGGCGGCGTCATTCCCGAAGAGGATATCCCCGGCCTGAAGGCTGCCGGCATTGCCGAGGTCTTCACTCCCGGCACTCCCACCAGCGTGACCGTTGACTTCCTGAAGGAACACTGCTCCTGATATGAAGAAAACTGTGGATGTAGATACCCTGCTGGCCCGTGGCCAGCAGGGGGACAAACGATCCACCGCCCGATTGATCTCCATCATTGAGCGCGGCGGCGAAGAAGCCGAGGCCGTTCTGGCCAAGCTCTGGAGCCACACCAGCAAGGCGAAGATCATCGGTATCACCGGCCCTCCGGGCGCCGGTAAGTCCACCATGACCGACAAGCTGGCCAAGCACTGGCGCTCTAAGGGCCTGAAGGTTGGCATCGTGGCGGTGGACCCCACCTCGCCCTTCAGCGGCGGCGCCATTCTGGGCGACCGTGTGCGTATGGGCGATCTGACCCTGGATCCCAACGTGTTTATCCGTTCCATGGGTACCCGCGGCCAGCTGGGCGGCCTGTCCTCCGCATGCGCCGGCGCAGTCAACGTGCTGGATGCCTGCGGTTATGACATGGTCATCATCGAGACAGTCGGCGTGGGCCAGTCTGAAGTGGAGGTCGTCAATGTGGCTGACGTGGTGGCGGTGGTCACCGTGCCAGGTCTGGGCGATGATGTGCAGGCTATTAAGGCCGGCATCTTCGAGATCGGTGACCTGTTCATCGTGAACAAGGCCGACCGCCCCGGCGCCGACCGTACCGCAGCTGAACTGCGTTCCATGCTGGACATGGAGGAAGATGAGCGCAAGCGCAATATGCCGGTTCTGCTGGTTTGCGCCGCGCAGAATCAGGGTGTGACCGAGGCTTGCGATAAGATGGATGAGCTGTTTGACAAGCTCAGCGCAGAAGGTGTCATTGCGCAGCGCCGCGCTGCCCGTCTGCGTCAGGAACTGCTGACTCTGATCCGTGATGAGTTCGGTCGTCGGGTCATGAACCCTGTGCTGGAATCTCAGGATTTCAAGAATCATTTTGATGCTTTTACCGCCCATGAGGATAATCCCTTCATCTGGGTGGAAGAGATCATGAAAAAAATCGTGGAAGGAAAGTGGAAGGACTGACTTCCGCCCTCCCCGCGTATCTGACTTTGCCACAGGCATTGAGTAATTTGAAAGGAAGTTTGTTATGAACGTAACTCGCGTTGACCACATTGGCATCGCCGTCAAGAACCTGGACGAGATGGTCAAGTGGTATGAAGAGACCCTCGGCGTCAAGGCTCACGGTTATGAGACTGTTGATGAACAGAAGGTCAAGGTTGCTTTCCTGCCCATCGGCGACAGCGAGCTGGAACTGCTGGAAGACACCACCGGTGACGGCCCTGTTGCCAAGTTCATCGAGAAGAACGGCGAAGGCATTCAGCACATCGCCCTGCGCGTGGACAGCATCGAAGGCGCTCTGGAAGAACTGAAGGAGAAGGAAGTTCGTCTGATTGACCAGTCTCCTCGCTACGGCGCCGGCAACGGCAGCATCGCTTTCGTTCATCCCAAGGCTACTCACGGCGTCCTGCTGGAGCTGTGCGAGCGCAAGGGTTAATAGGAGGGTATCATGAGCACTGCTGATAAGCTGAACCTTCTGGAAGAAAAGTCTGCCAAGATCCTCCAGTGCGGCGGTCCCAAGGCTGTTGAGAAGCAGCACGCTCTGGGCAAGAAGACTGCCCGTGAGCGTATCGACCTGCTGCTGGATCCCGGTACTTTTAAGGAAATTGACCGTTTTGTCACCCATCGCTGCTCCAATTTCGGTATGGCCGGCAAGGAGATTCCCGCTGACGGCGTTGTTACCGGTTACGGCAAGATCGACGGCCGTCTGGTCTTCGTTTACGCTCAGGATTTCACCGCTCAGGGCGGCAGTTTGGGTGAGATGCACGCTGCCAAGATCTGCAAGGTCATGGATATGGCTCTGCAGGCCGGTGCTCCCATCATTGGTCTGAACGACTCCGGCGGCGCCCGTATTCAGGAAGCCGTTGACGCTCTGTCCGGTTACGGCCAGATTTTCTACCGTAACTCTTTGGCTTCCGGTCACATTCCCCAGATCTCTGTCATCATGGGTCCCTGCGCCGGCGGCGCAGTGTACTCTCCCGCTCTGACCGACTTCATCCTGATGGTTGACAAGGAGAGCCAGATGTTCATCACCGGCCCCGCTGTTATCGCTGCTACCACCGGTGAGGAAGTCACCGCTGAGGAGCTGGGCGGCGCCGACACCTGCACCACCGTTTCCGGTGTTGCTCACCTGTCTGCCTCCACTGAGGAAGAGTGCCTGTGGCAGGTTCGCCACATTCTGAGCTATCTGCCCTCCAACAAGGACGAGAAGCCTCCTGTACTGCCCTACGAGAAGGGAGACGAGACCCGCCCTGTGCTGGATGAGATCATCCCCGACAACTCCATGTATCCCTACGATATGCTGGATGTCATTGATCAGATCGTGGATGATGGCTCCTTCTTCCAGACTCAGCCCTACTACGCTGACAACATCATCACCGGTTTCGGCCGTGTGGGTGGTCGCAGCGTGGGTATCATTGCCAACCAGCCCTTTGCTATGGGCGGCTCTCTGGATGTGAACGCCTCCGACAAGGCATCCCGTTTCATCCAGTGCTGTGACGCCTTCAACGTGCCTCTGGTCAATCTGGTGGACGTGCCCGGCTTCCTGCCCGGCGTGGATCAGGAGCATTCCGGCATCATTCGCCACGGCGCCAAGCTGCTGTATGTCTATTCTGTAGCAGAAGTGCCCAAGATCACCGTGGTCCTGCGTAAGGCCTACGGCGGTTCGTATCTGGCTATGTGCTCCAAGGATCTGGGTGCCGACCATGTGTATGCATGGCCCACCGCTGAGATCGCCGTTATGGGTGCTGCCGGCGCTGCCAACATCGTCTTCCGCAAGGAGATTGCCGCTGCAGAAGACCCCGCTGCTGCCCGCGCTCAGAAGGTTCAGGAGTACTCCGACCGCTTTGCTACTCCTTACGTGGCTGCCGAGCGTGGCTTCGTCGACATGGTCATCAAGCCCTCCGAGACCCGTGCTCAGATCATGGAGGCTCTGGAGGTTCTGCAGAACAAGAAGCGCGAGGGCCGTGTGCGCGGCAATATGCCTCTGTAATATTTGTTTGTAAGTATCAGCAATTCATTGTACACAGTACATTGTATTTAGAGCGAATGGCGCCGGAGCCGCTCAGGGCGGCCTAACAGCCGGCGGCTCCGCTTAAAAATGGAGTAATGATAAAATGGGAATCATACCTTATGCACTGATGACGTACGCATTGACTGCCGTGATTTCTCTTGCGGTCGTTGCGGTGATCGTCATTACCAATAATATCATGAACAAAAAATCGAAGAAGGGGGACGAGGAGTAATGTTCGAATTTCTGTCCCAGCTGTTTCCTGGTATCAGCACCTTCTTTGCTGTGGAACCTGCTATCGCTATTGCCCGTCTGTTTCTGATTGTTCTGGGCTTTGTTCTGGCCTATTTGGGTTTCAAGGGTACTCTGGAGCCACTGATCATGGTCCCTATGGGACTGGGTATGATCGCTGTCAACTGCGGTACGCTGTTTTTGGGCGGTGAAACCGCCGCGATCATCGGCAGCAGCATTGGTAATCTGATCATTGCGCCGCTGGTGGAAGAGACGAACGCGCTGATGACCATTATGCAGATTGACTTCCTGCAGCCAATTTATAATCTGACCTTCTCCAATGGCCTGATTGCCTGCCTGGTCTTTATGGGCATCGGCGCTCGCAGTGAGATCAGCTATCTGTTGGCCAAGCCCTGGTCCTCCATGATCATCGCTCTATTGGCTGAACTGGGCACCTTTGTGACGTTGGTTCTGGGCGTCGTGGCGTTTGGCCTGACCCCTGAGCACGCCGCGTCCATTGCCACCATCGGTGGTGCCGACGGACCCATGGTGCTGTTCACCTCACTGATGCTGGCGCCTGAACTGTTTGTGCCCATCGGTATCATCGCTTACCTGTATTTGTCTTTGACTTACGGCGGCTATCCCTATATCATCAAGCTGATGGTGCCCAAGAAGTACCGCGGCATTGATATGTACGTGGACTTCCCCGAGGTCTCCCAGAAGGCCAAGTTCGTTTTTATTGTTCTGGTCTGTGGTCTGCTCTGCCTGTTACTGCCTGTGGCGGCACCTTTGATCCTGTCCTTCTTTATCGGCATGGCCGTAAAGGAGGCCGGCATCAGCCGCTACACCGAACTGTTGGAGAACGGTATCAGCTACTTTGCAACCTTTTTCCTGGGTTTGCTGCTGGGTGTTCTGTGTGAGGCATCCACCATCCTGAACCCCGTGGTTATCAAGCTGCTGATTCTGGGCATTATTGCCCTGGCCATTTCCGCTTTTGGCGGTCTGGCCGGCGGCTGGATCGTGTACCTGTGGCACAAACGCAAGGGTGAGGACTACAACCCCGTGATCGGCATTGCCGGTGTTTCCTGCGTGCCCACTACGGCCAAGTTGGCTCAGCACGCCGCTCAGGATGAAAATCCCTTTGCCATGATTCTGCCCGTTGCCATGGGTGCCAATATTTCCGGCGTGATTACCTCTGCTATTATCGCCGGTATCTTTGTGGCTACAATCGGCATGGTCGGTTGATTGAAAAGGTAAACTGTATTTTAAATGGGTCGGCTGAGCATGAAATGGCCCGGCTGACCAAGCCAAAGCGCATTTCATAAAGGAGGGAAAACCCCAACCATGGAAAAGATGTATACAAACATGACCGGCGGTGGTCCTGTTTCCGTCTACGTGGAAGACGGCCGCATCACCCGTGTTCGTCCCCTGCAGATCCCCGATGAGGACTTCCCCAAGCCCTGGGTTATTGAGGCTGACGGTAAGAAGTACTCTCCCCCCAAGGCCTTCCGTCTGAGCCCCCCGGTTCACGGCGAGAAGAACCGCGTCTACTCTGAGGACCGCATCCTGTATCCCATGAAGCGTGTCGACTGGGATCCCAACGGCGAGCGTAATCCCCAGAACCGCGGTAAGTCCGGCTACGAGCGCATTACCTGGGAAGAGGCTGTCACTCTGGTGGCTTCCGAAATCCAGCGCGTTCAGGCCAAGTACGGTGAAGCTACCCTG
>JAZOBA010000089.1:0-3822 GCA_045595705.1 Oscillospiraceae bacterium | reverse complement strand
AGCTCATGCTGGCCAATGCCAAGGCGCTTGCCAAGCAGGAGCAGGAGCAAAAGGTTGAAGAGCGGGAGACTGCGGCGGTATGACGGAGCAGTTGAAGGTTGTTGAGGCCTGCACTGAAGAGCATTTTCGTGCCATGAGTCTCATTCACGCCCTCGGCTGGCGGGATACCTATGTGGATGCTGTGCCGGCCGATTTCATGGCGAGCGAAATTACCGATGATCGCTGGGTGGATGTATTCCGAAAAAACTGGGAAGACAAGGTGTATACAGGGCTTTTGCTTTACAGGGGGAATGTCCCTGTTTCCTGCATTAATTTTGGCCCTGCGCGCATGGAAAACTACAACCCCGGCGAAGTCTGCAAGTTTGATAACGGTGCCTACGAAGGCTGGGGAGAGATCACCTCGTTCTATACCCATCCTGATGAGCGGGCAAATGGGTATGGCGCAATCCTGTTGGAGGAAGCCTGCCGCCGCTTGAAAGAGAATGGACATAAGAACGCATTTGTGTTCGTCCTGCGGGAAAACGAAAAATCCCGCCGCTTTTATGAACGAAACGGGTTTGCATGGGACGGGACCCATGCGGATATTCCCTTTCCGCACGATGTCATCTGCGTAGACCTGCGCTATTGTAGGGAATTGTAAAGGTCGTTATAAATTCTTTGAAGCACACCGCGTTTGCGGTGTGCTTCATTCATTGACACAGGATGCTCTGCCGTGGTATCTTTTTTATAAGAATTCTTACTTAAAATTGGAGTTTGCATGATCGTTTTTGACATTGAATGGAACCACGGCTGCGATGAGATCCGCCTGGACGAGATTTTACAGAGCCCTGCAGTGCGTCTGGACCGTCTGGGCGGAAAGATCGTTGATACTTTTGGTGTGAATATTCGACCCAGTGTCCATAAAGAACTGGGGGTCGCGGCGCGGGAGGTGCTGGATTTGCCCACCTTTCTGCGTGCGGAGCTGGATTTTCCGCAGGCAATGGACTCGTTTCGTCAATGGTGCGGCGAAGAGCGCCTGTTTGCGGCATGGGGTAACAGCGACGTGGAAGTGCTGCGCCGCAACTGCGCGTATTGGGAGGTCTCTCCGCCCGAGATGGAGACGGTCTATGACATCCAGGCATCTTTTTCCGCCCGGCTGGGCATTAAACTGCGCATTGCCCTGTACCGCGCAGTGGAGTACTGCGGAATCCCGGATTGTTTTGACTGCCATGATGCTCTGCACGATGCGGTGTATACCGCAATGGTGGGGGAGTGGATCCCGGCAGACGGCCTGCTGCCCTATGCACTGCCCCGTCGGCTGCAGCGCCTGTCTGAAGTGAAGTTTCCGCGCCAGCCCCGCCGCCGGGTAGGTCCTTTTGCAACGAAAGAATTTGCTCTGGAAGCCCGGGAAAGCCGCCGTGCCATGTGCCCTCATTGCGGCAGGAAACTGTGGATCCAGACCTGGACCAGTGCCGGAGCAGAGAAGTATTTTGCGGATTTTTGCTGTCCTATCCATGGGTGGTATCTGTGCCGTTTGACACTGGATGTTGGTGAGGACGGAAAATGGCGCGGCCGTGTGGCCGTCCCGGCCATTACACAGAACAGCATGCAGGAATTTTATTTGGCCACCAAGGCTGATTGCTACCAATGCCAACCCATTGGGAAAAAACGAAAGCGCCGCCGGTCAACCTGACCGGTGCTTCAAGGAGGGAATACCATGTTGACTTTGCTGCTTGGTCGGGCCGGTAGCGGAAAAAGTGAATCGGTTCTGCGTCAACTGGGTGAGGGTGCCAAGACCCGCCCCCAGCTGCTTTTGGTGCCCGAACAGTATTCCCACGATACCGAGCGCCGTCTGTGCAAAACGTTGGGCAACATTCCAAGCAAACAGGCCGAGGTACTTTCCTTCAGCCGCCTGTACAGCCGCGTCTGCGACCGTGCCGGCGGTGGGGCCCAGCCTTGTCTGGATGCCGGTGGCCGGCTGCTTCTGATGCGTGCCGCCGTTAAGGAAGTGGGCGAGCATCTGACGGTGTACCGCAGTCCCTCCCGGAAGAGTTCCTTCCTGTCCGGTCTGATTGAGGTCGTGGATGAGTGTAAGCGCTATCAGGTCAGTTCGGAGCAGCTGCTTGGCGTGTCGGAAGAGATTGGTGGTTTGGAAGGGGATAAACTGCACGATCTGGGCCTGATTTTTGGGGCATATGACGCTCTGACTGCGCGGATTGCCGCCGATCCCAGAGATCGCCTGACCCGTCTGGCGCAGGGGATCAAAAACTGCTGTTGGCCGGCCGGTTATGGAATCTGGGCGGACGGATTTACCGATTTTACTCCGCAGGAACTGCAGGTTGTTAAGGCCTTGTTGGAGCAGGGCAACGACCTGACAGTGGCTCTGACCTGTGACGCTTTGGACGGAGCGGACGACGATGTCTTTTCCGCTGCCCGGCGCACGGCACATACGCTGTTGCGTCTGGCCCGGGATACCGGGGTGCAGGCCAAGGTGGAAACGCTGCATGACATTGGCGGCAGGGCGCAATCGCTGCTTCATCTGGAGCAAAACCTCTTTGCTCAACCCGGCACAGTCTGGGAAGAGGACTGCCCTGAGGTCACTGTGTTTGCAGCCGACAGTATCCGATCCGAAGTGGAGTATGCCGCGGCAACCATCCGGGAACTGGTGCGGGAAAAGGGTTGGCGCTATCGGGATTTTGTAGTGGCTGCCCGTGATTTTAATAAATATGCCGGACAGGTGGAGAGTGTGTTTGACCTGTACGGTGTGCCCCTGTTTTTGAGTACGGTCAACGATATTCTGGAAAAGCCCATTCTGACCTTGATTACCGCTGCGTTGGACACGGTGTCGGGAAGGTATCAGTATGAGGATATCTTCCGCTATCTGAAAACCGGACTGACCGATCTGACCGATACCGAGCGGGACCTGCTGGAAAACTATGTGATTACATGGGAAATTCGCGGTTCCCGGTGGACTCAGAAAGAGGACTGGTCCATGCATCCTGACGGCTATGGTCTTCCTTTCAGTGAACGGGATACCGTGGCCTTGAAGCGTCTGAATGAAAGCCGCCGCATGGTGGTGGGACCGCTGGAAAACCTGCGCCGGAACAAGGACAAGACCGGCCGCGGTTTTGCGGTTGCACTGTATGCTTTTCTGGAAGAGATCGGTCTGCCGGCGCGGCTGACCGCCCGTGCCGCCGAACTGGAGGCATCGGGGGAGCGCAAGCTGGCCGATGAATACCGTCAACTGTGGGAGATTTTGACCGGCGCATTGGAGCAGTGTGCTCTGTTGTTGGCCGAAACCGAAATGGATCTGCAGGAATTTGCCGGCCTGTTCAAGCTGGTGCTCAGTCAGTATGATGTGGGCACCATCCCGGTTTCGCTGGACCGGGTGACTGCCGGTGATGCCCCCCGTCTGGCTCACAAGCGTGCAAAGATGCTCATTCTGCTGGGTGCCGATGACGGGAGTATCCCTGCCGTGGAGGCCTCACGCAGTCTTCTGACCGATGCTGACCGTGACCTGCTGGCCGAACAGGGGCTGGAGCTTGCGCCTCGTCTGGTTGATAAGCACAGCCGCGAAATGACGGTTGTCTATACCACCTGTGCCATCCCATCGGAACGGCTGATGGTGTCCTGGCCCCGTGCCGGCGAAAAGCCGGGAGAGGATCGCCACCCGTCCTTCCTGGTAGAACGTCTGGGGTTGCTGTTCCCCAAGGCGAGTTTTGTGGAGGAAGGCGGCTTGAACGGCGAATTCCGTCTGTGCGCGCCCGATTCCGCGCTGGAACAAGCGGGCAGAAACGAAACTGTTTTTGCGGCATTGAATGGGATGGAGGAATATTCTGACCG
>JAZOBA010000088.1:0-9897 GCA_045595705.1 Oscillospiraceae bacterium | reverse complement strand
AGCTGACGCTTGACGGTGACAGCGCCGTCCTTGACTTCCACGTCCATGGCGTAGGTGATCTGGGGGATGTGCAGCTTCTCTGCGATCTGGGGGCCAACCTGTGCGGTGTCGCCGTCGATCGCCTGACGGCCGCAGAACACGATGTCGCCCTCTTCCAGACCGATGTGGCTGATGCCGGCGGCGATGATCTGGGAGGTGGCGTAGGTATCGCTGCCGCCGAACTCGCGGCCGCAGATCAGATAAGCCTCGTCGCAGCCCATGGCCAGCAGCTCACGCAGCATGGACTCGGCAGGCGGGGGACCCATGGAGACGACGACCACCTTGCAGCCGGTGGCGTCCTTGACCTGCAGAGCGGCCTCAACGGCGGCCAGATCGTAGTGGTTGGTGATGGTGGCCATGGCGGCACGGTCCATGGTGCCGTCTTCCTTGACTGCTACGACACCGGAGGTATCGGGCACCTGCTTGACACAAACAAAGATTTTCATTGCTCTCTACCTCCTTCTTACTTCACACCGAGGTTGGCGGCGATGACCATGCGCTGGACTTCGCTGGTGCCCTCGTAGATCTCGGTGATCTTGGCGTCGCGCATCATGCGCTCCACGGGATACTCACGGGTGTAGCCGTAGCCGCCGAACAGCTGGACGGCGCGGCGGGTGACGTCGCTGGCGGCCTCGGAGGCGAACAGCTTGGCCATGGCGGCGTCCATGGAATAGGGCTCGCCGTTCTGCTTCTTCATGGCGGCCGAGTAAACCAGATGCTTTGCGGCCTCCATGCGGGTGTGCATATCGGCGATCTGGAACTGGGTGTTCTGGAACTGGGAGATGCGCTTGCCGAACTGCACGCGCTCCTTGGTGTAGGCGATGACTTCCTCAACAGCGCCCTCGCCGATGCCCAGCGCCTGTGCGGCAATGCCGATACGGCCGCCGTCCAGCGTCTTCATGGCGATGGTAAAGCCCTTGCCCTTCTTGCCCAGCAGGCGGTCAGCGGGGATGACGCAGTCTTCCATGACCAGCTCGCAGGTGGAGGAGCCCTTGATGCCCATCTTCTTCTCGTGCTTGCCGATGGAGAAGCCGGGGTCATTGCGCTCCACGATGAAGGCGGAGATTTCCTTGCTCTTGCGGCCGCGCTTATCCAGAACCTCGCCGGTGATGGCGATGATGATGAACACGTTGGCGTAGCCGGCGTTGGTGATGAAGATCTTGGAGCCGTTCAGGATCCAGTTCTTGCCGTCCTCGGACAGGACGGCGGTGGTCTGCTGACCCTGCGCGTCGGTGCCGGCGCCGGGCTCGGTCAGACCGAAGGCGCCGATCCACTCGCCCGAGCACAGCTTGGGCAGGTAGTACATCTTCTGCTCCTCGGTGCCGTTTTCATAGATGGGGGCGGCGCACAGGGAGGTGTGGGCGGAAATGATAACGCCGGTGGTGCCGCAGACCTTGCTCATTTCTTCCACACACATGACGTAGTCCAGCACGGTGCCGCCGGCACCGCCGTATTTCTTGGGGAAGTAGATGCCCATCATACCCAGCTTGCCCAGCTTTTCTACGTTCTCGATGGGGAAGCGCTCGTTTTCGTCCACTTCCTCGGCAATGGGTTTGACTTCGTTCTGAGCGAAGTCACGGTACATCTTGCGGAGCATTTCCTGTTCCCGGGTCAGATGAAAGTCCATGTTTGTTCTCTCCTTAATTGATAATTGACAATTGATAATTGACAATTAAAACAGGGACGCCGCAAAGCGGCAATTCAAATCCGTTCGCCAACGGCAAATACATTCATTGTCCATTGTCCATTGTCCATTGTCCATTGTTAACTGTTAATTGTTAATTGTAATCGTAGAAGCCCTTGCCGGACTTGCGGCCCAGCAGACCGCCGCGGACCATCTTGCGCAGCAGCAGAGCGGGGCGGTACTTGTCGTCACCGGTTTCTGCCTGCAGCACTTCCATGATGGCCAGACACACGTCCAGACCGATGAAGTCGCCCAGCTCCAGGGGGCCCATGGGGTGGTTGCCGCCCAGCTTCATGGCCTTGTCGATGTCTTCCACGCTGGCCACGCCGGTCTCCAGCAGGCCGATGGCCTCGTTGATGTAGGGGATCATGATCTTGTTGACCACAAAGCCGGGTGCCTCGTTGACCTCGATGGGGCTCTTGCCCAGCTGTTCAGCCAGAGCGTAGACCGTGTCAAAGGTCTCCTGGGAGGTGCGGGCGCCCTTGATGACTTCCACCAGCTTCATGACGGTGGCGGGGTTGAAGAAGTGCATACCGATGAACTTGTCGGCGCGCTTGGTGGCGGCGGCAATGGCGGTGATGGAGATGGAGGAGGTGTTGGAGGCGAAGATGGTTTCGGCCTTGCAGATGGTGTCCAGCTCGGCAAAGACGCCCTTCTTGATCTCCAGATTCTCGATGGCGGCTTCCACCACCAGATCGGCGTCAGCGGCCAGATTCAGGTCGGTGGTGAAGGTGATGTTGCCGGTGATGGCGGCCTTGCCTGCCTCGTCCATCTTGCCCTTGGCAACCAGTTTGTCCAGACCCTTGTTCAGACGGGCCTCGGAGGCCTGAATGATGTCGTCGCGAATGTCGCGGACCACCACTTCAAAGCCGGAACGGGCGAAAACCTGAGCGATGTCCAGACCCATGGTGCCGCCGCCGATAACTACGATTTTCTTCATAAAATTACCTCCTGTAATGGATAATTGACAATGGATAATTGACAATGGACAATTATCCATTCGGAAGCCGCAAAGCGGCCATTTGTATTCATTTGCTTTGGCAAATACATTCATTCACAATTGTCAATTGAATTAACGGTTCTTGAAATTCTTCTCTGCTCTCTTTTCCAAGAATGCAGTCATGCCTGCGTCGTCGCAAAGTCCGCTTCTCTCCGTTTCCGCCTGCGACGAAAACTGCGCGCGCTTCCTTGCTCCTCCTTTCCCCACAAAACCGTCCGGTTTTGCGGGGGCCCCAACTCGGGCATGAAAAGCGCTCTGCGTGGTGCTTACTTATTCTTAAAATTTTTCTCTGCTCTCTTTTCCAAGAATGCAGTCATGCCCTCGTTTTTGTCCTCGGTGCCGCAGGTGACGCCAAAGGCCTCGGCCTCAAAGGCACAGCCGGTGGCAATGTCGGTCTGCATGCCCATGCGGATACAACGCTTGGACTGGCACACGGCGATCTGGGCGTTGGCGCAGATCATGTTGGCCATTTCCATCGCCTTGCCCAGCAGTTCCTCGGGGGGATAGACGGCGCTGACCAGACCGATCTCCTTGGCCTCGGCGGCGCCGATGACCTTGCCGGTCAGGATCAGTTCCATGGCCTTGGAAGTGCCCACGATGCGGGGCAGACGCTGGGTGCCGCCAAAGCCGGGGGTGATGCCCAGACCGACCTCGGGCTGGCCGAATTTGGCCTTTTCGGAGGCCAGACGGATGTCACAGGCCATGGCCAGTTCGCATCCGCCGCCCAGCGCAAAGCCGTTGATGGCGGCGATGACCGGCTTGGACAGATTTTCCAGCTTGAGGAAGACCTGACCGCCGTGAACGCCAAAGCGCTTGCCGTCGACGGCAGAGAAGTTGACCATCTCACCGATGTCGGCTCCGGCCACAAAGGAGCGGCCTGCGCCGGTCAGAATGACCACGTAGATTTCGCTGTCGGACTCCACCTGATCCAGTGCGGCGTCCAGATCGGTCAGCACCTGAGAGTTCAGGGCGTTGAGCGCTTCGGGACGGTTGACGGTCAGGATGCCGATGCGGTCTTGCTTTTCCAGAGTTACGAATGCCATGGATTTCACTCCTTTGGGGGATTTGTCATTTTTTTAACGAAGTTCGGGCGCACAAAAGCGCACCGGGCAGGGTACTGCCGCGTGCGCAGGGTTTTCCGGCCTGAAACAGGGCAGAATACCCTTTTTCACCGATTCAATTCATTATAATGTGTACATAAGCGGAAGTCAATAAACTGGATTGATATTTTTTTAACAAAATTATGGCATCGGTGGCGGACTGCCTTGTCAAAATGACGAAAGGGGAACAGGGGCAATGTCATTTCATGAAGCACGACCTGTCATTCTGAGGATTTGGAAAATCCGAAGAATCTTCAAAAACGGCCTCCTTTGAGGTAATGTCATTTCGTTAAGCAAAACTTGTCATTCTGAGGTTTTGAAGAAACCGAAGAATCTTCAAAAACGGCCTCTTTTGAGGCCGTTTTTGTTTCAAGATCCTTCGCTTCGCTCAGGATGACACGTTATCTTAATGACATTGGGGACAGGGGAAAGGGGAGAGTGAAGAGTGAAGAGTGAAGAGTGAAGAAGTAACGGGGAAGAGGAAGGCGGCCGCACGGCAGATGCGCGCACCCCGTGCGGTCACATAACAAACTCGTTGCTTTGCGGTGCGAAATCAAACAAAATAAGCATTTTTGTTGCATAATCGGCTGATTTATGGTGTAATAAAATATGTGTTGTTTGAAAAGGCATTGGGTACATGGCGCCCGGTGCCGCGGAGAAGGAGTTTCCCATGAAGAAACAGAAAACGGTTTACAGACGGCCCAGCGGCCTGTTATACGGCATCGTGCGGCTGGTGTCCAAACTGGCCTGCAGGCTGGTGTTCCCTTTGAAGGTGCGGCGCAACGAGCTGACCGGCACCTCCGGTCGGCGCATCCTCATCTGCAATCACGAGGCGGCCATCGACTTTCTGCCCGTGTACGCCGCCCTGAAGGAGCGCTGTCACATGGTGGCCAGCAACTCCATCGTCATGTCCATCCCCGTGGTGGCGCCGCTGGCCAAGCGGGTGGGGGTCATCTGCAAAAACCAGTTTCAGACCGCCATCACCGACATGCGCGCCATGAAGCTGGCGGTGGACAACGGCGCCCTGCTGGTCATTTTCCCCACCGGCATGATGACCGAAAGCGGCACCTCCACCCCCATTCCCCGGGCTACCGCCAAGGCCCTCAAGTGGCTGGACGCCGACGTGTACGTGGGCAAAATCGGCGGCACTTATCTGACCAGTCCCAAGTGGAGCAAGGTGCGCCGCCGGGGCGAAATCTCGCTGGATATTTACAAGATGGCGTCCCGGGAGGAGTTTGCCGCCCTGAGCATCGAGCAGGCCGAAGCGATGGTGGACAGCCATCTTTCCTTTGACGCTTACCGAGCCAACGAGGTCAACCGGGTGGCCTACCGGAAGGGCGACAATGTGGAGGGACTGGAGCAGGTGCTCTTCCGCTGTCCCCACTGCGCCGCCGATTTCACCGTCCGGGCCGAGGGCAACCGCCTGTACTGCACCGACTGCGGCTTTGCGGTGGAGAGCGATGAATACGGTCTGCTCCATGACCCGGCGGGAGGCGAGCCGGCCTTCCGCTACCCCAGCGACTGGTACGCCAAAATCGAGGGCGAAATCGCCGCGCTGGTGCGTGCCGACCCCGGATTTGAGTTTTCCGCCATGGCGGATGTGTATAAAATCAACCACAGGAAACACCGCTACGAAAAGGCGGGCCGGGTCGCCGTCACCATGACCTTTGAGCGCTTTGTGCTGGACGGCCAGCTCTTCGGGGAGGACTTTTATCAGGAGGTCCCCACGGCGCCCTTCCCCATTCTGCCCTTCCAGCCGGGCAAGCGATTTGAAATTCAGGTGGGCCGGGATATCTTCCGCATCTGCCCCGATGACGGCCGCGTGGTCATGCAGTGGATTTTGGTGCTCAAGGCGGCGTGGCGTGTGCGGCAGGGTCTGGCGCAGGTGTAAAGCGTGGACCGGCTCCCGCGGGCAAATGCGGATGAGGGTTGCCCCGGAGCAAAAACCGTGGTACAATCCTTGCAGTTGACTTGGAAACCCCGTGGGAGGAACGAGCATGAAACTGTATAAGAACAAATATTTTCTGTATTATCTGGGCACCTGGGGCGTTCTGCTGATTTTGGGCGCTCTGACGACGGACGGCTCCGATCCCTACGCTATGGTGATCGCCAGCGCCGTGCTGGCGTTGGTGGTGCCCCTGCTGATTCTGGTTTGTGACCGGGTCGGCGCCGACGCGCCCAAGGGAAAAAAGTACACCGTCCACAGCATGGAGGACGGCGCGGTGGTCTGCCGCGTGGAGGGCATGTGGATCTACCGGGGTGAGGAGGAAAAGATCACCTGGTACCTGCGCGACAACAAGATCTACGCCTTTGACCGCAAGGAGTATCTGTACCGGCTGGACAAGGAATATATCATCCGCCGCGGAGAAAGCGAGCCCTGTATGATGGTGAATCGGGACACGGTGTATTCCATGCCCGACCAGAAGCCTTTGTATCAAATGGCAGAATAAAACGGAAAAAACAGGCCAATTTTGCAATGTCATTTAGTTAAGCAAAACTTGTCATTCTGAGGTTTTGAAAAAACCGAAGAATCTTCAAAAATGGCCTCTTTTGAGGCCATTTTTGTTTCAAGATCCTTCGCTTCGCTCAGGATGACACGTTATCTTAATGACATTGCCAATTTTGGCCTGTTTTTTCAGCCTGTCGGAAAAGGCAAAACCTTTTCCGACAAAAAGATTGCGGTCTGGCGCAGCGCACGAACCGTGCGCCGGTGGCGCACGGTTCGCACGTTTCCAGACCGAGAAGTGTTTTCTGCCACGCACATGTCGCGGCAGAAAACAGATTTACCTTTTTTCGCGTCTGCGGACGCGAACTCCAACGAGGTTTTTGACAATCTCAAAAAATAGGCCAATTTTGGCCTGTTTTTTTGTTTGACATCGGGGGAGGACGGTAGTATAATCACTTCAACACTTTTACTCCGCAAAGTGCTAAAGTGAACGAAAAAGAGGGATTATTGTGAATCAACGTGAACACCTGTCCTCCCGCCTTGGCTTCATCCTGCTCAGCGCAGGCTGTGCCATTGGCTGCGGAAACGTGTGGAAGTTCCCCTGGCTGGCCGGTCAGAACGGCGGCGGCGGCTTCGTGCTGATCTACGTCATCTGCCTGATTTTGCTGGGTCTTCCCGTTATGACCATGGAATTTGCTCTGGGCCGTGCCGCTCAGGCCAGCCCGGTCAAGATGTATCAGGCCCTGCAGAAGCCCGGCCAGAAGTGGCACATCCACGGCTGGTTTGCCCTGTTCGGCAACGTGTGTCTGATGGCATTCTACACCACCGTGGCCGGCTGGCTGATCTACTACTTCTGGAAGTTCCTGACCGGCGACACCGCCGAGCTGGGCTTTGTCAGCATGATCACCAACCCCGGCGTCAACGTGGGCTTTATGGCCATCGCCGTGGTGGTGGGCTTCCTGGTACTCAGCTTTAACCTGCAGGGCGGTCTGGAGCGCGTGACCAAGTACATGATGATCGTTTTGCTGATCCTGATGATCGTGCTGGCCGTCAACAGCTTCACCCTGGACGGCGCAGCCGAGGGTCTCAAGTTCTACCTGCTGCCCGACTTCTCCAAGATCACCGTTCCCACCGTGGTGGCCGCCATGAATCAGGCCTTCTTTACTTTGAGTCTGGGCATCGGCTCCATGGCCATCTTCGGCAGCTATCTGGGCAAGGAGCGCACCCTGATGGGTGAGTCGGTCAACGTCATCATTCTGGACACCTTTGTGGCCATCATGGCCGGTCTGATCATCTTCCCCGCCTGCACCACCTACGGCGTGGAAGTGGGCGCCGGTCCCAGCCTGCTGTTCGACACCATGGTCACCGTGTTTAACAACATGGGCGGCGGCCGCATCTGGGGCACCATCTTCTTCCTGTTCATGGTCTTTGCCGCCATGTCCACCGTTTTTGCCGTGCTGGAGAACATTCTGGCCTGCGCCCGTGAGTTGTTCGGCTGGAGTCGCCCCAAGGGCAGCATCATCTGCGGCATCGTCATTTTCGCCCTGTCCTGTACTACCGCGCTGGGTTACAGCGTGTTCGGCAACTTCCATCCCTTCGCCGACAGCACCAACTGGCTGGATCTGTGGGACTTCATCGTCAGCTACAACCTGCTGCCGCTGGGCAGTGTGGTCTTTGCCGTCTTCTGCTGCAGCCGCTATGGCTGGGGCTGGGACAAGCTCGTGGCCGAGGCCAACGCCGGCAAGGGCCTGAAGGTCAAGAACTGGATGCGCCCCATCTTTGCCTATGTGGTTCCCGTGGCCGTTGTAGTCGTGTGGGTCATGGGTCTGGTTTCCTTCCCCTGGAAGTAAACCGCTAAAAATGGCGCAGCCATTTATACAAAGCATGAATCGGCCGGAACGGGTTGTTCCGGCCGATTTTTTGTTGCATTTCCCGATAGATTTGCTATGATGAAAGGGAAAAAGCGTGTCATTCTGAGGGTGTGAAACGCCCGAAGAATCTATAAGGAAAAGGTCCTTCGCTGCGCTCAGGATGACAAGGAACGGAATCGACAGGGAAAAAGGAGGGGTCTGCGTGAAAAAAGTTACATGGTTTTTGTGGCTGATTGTGCTGTGCCTGCTGTTGAGTGCCTGCACGGAAAGCGGAAGTGTGCCCGAGGTCAGCGCAACACCGGAGGTCAGCGCCACCCCGGAGCCCACCCCGGAACTCACCCCGGAGCCCACCCCGGAGCCCACCCCGGAACTCACCCCGGAGCCCACTCCGGAGCCCACTCCGGAGCCCACTCCGGAGCCCACTCCGGAACCCACTCCGGAACCGACCCCGGAGCCCACTCCGGAGCCTACCCCGGAACCGACCCCGGAGCCTACCCCGGAACCCACTCCGGAACCCACACCGGAACCCACTCCGGAACCCACACCGGAACCCACTCCGGAGCCCACTCCGGAACCGACACCCACACCCACACCTACACCTACACCTACACCCACCCCCACCCCTGCGCCCGTCTGGCCGGAGGGTCTCTCGCCCGATGCCGGGTACACCGACGGCGGCGTGTGCGGCGAGAACATGATCTGGTTTTTCAAGGACGGCACCCTGACCCTGCGGGGCACGGGGGTGCTCTTCAAAGACCCCCGGGGTGAGGACTTCGTTTACGGGCCGTGGCGGCACCTGCGACTGCAGGTCAGAAAGCTGGTGGTGGAGGAGGGCATCACCCGGCTGGACAGGCTGACCTTCGCGAAATACTACGAGCTGGAGGACATCGTGCTGCCCTCCACCCTGAAGGAGATCGAGTACGGCTGCTTCAGCTGGGGTGAGTCTCTGAAGCGCGTGGTACTGCCGGAAGGACTGGAAACCACGGGCGAATTTATTTTCAGCGAATGTACGAATCTGACCGAGGTCACCCTGCCCGACACCCTGCGGGTGCTGGGCGGTCACGCCTTTACCCGCTGCACGGCGCTGACCACCGTCAAGTTCGGCAACTGCTTCCAGCAGCACATCGGCTACCGGGCCTTTTTCGGCTGCACCGCATTGACCAGGGTGGACCTGCCCGACGGACTGTGGTCCACCGGCTACGGCGTGTTTGAAAACTGCACCAATCTGACCGAGGTGACCTTCCCGGAGTACGGCATTGCCACCATCAAGGAGTGGCTGTTCCTGAACTGCAGCAGTCTGCAGCGGGTGCGCCTGCCCAGGGTGGTGGCCACCTACGATGACCGCGCCTTTGAGGGCTGCCCCGCCGACGTAGTGCTGGAGTACTCCGACCACCCCCAGACCCAGGCCATCGTGGAACTTTACCCTCACCGCAACTGGGTCAAGGTGGGATAATCAACCAAAGAGCATACAAAGAAAACAGCGCCCGGAGAGAAACCTCTCCGGACGCTTTTCGTCGGTCGAAAAAGGCAACCTTTTCCTGCAATGTCATTAAGATAACGTGCCACCCTGAGGGAAGCGAAGAATCTTGAAACAAAACCGGCCTCGAAAGAGGCTTTTTTTGAAGATTCTTCGGCTTCTTCAAAACCTCAGAATGACAAGTTTTGCTCAAGCCGTTTCCTATAGGTCAGCCGTCCTCGCGGGTCAGAATACGCACCCAGCGGTAGCGGTTGCACACAATGCCGTTGGGGATGCATTT
>JAZOBA010000087.1:0-4237 GCA_045595705.1 Oscillospiraceae bacterium | reverse complement strand
GTCAGTTCCACGCCCTCTTTGCCGGTCATGTGCTCGATGTCCAGCCGGATGGCGGTCAGCTTGGGCATGGACTGGGCGATTTCGCCCTCTATCCGGTCCTGCATGCCGGGCAGGTACTTTTCGCCGATGATGCGGGTGGCCTGAGCGATTTTGCGCTCGTCATCCAGCACATGGGCCTTGCCGAAAACGATGACGCTGCGGTACACCGTGGTCAGCTTTTCGCTTACCACCTCGTCCCGGTCGATGACGCAGAAGGACACCTTGGGGCAGCCCTCGATGGCGTCGATTTTGTGGCCGGTCAGGGCGCCGTGGAACCAAAGGGTGCCGTCCTTGTAGGCGTAACTCAGGGGCACGGCGTAGGGGTAACCGTCATCACCCAGCACGGCCAGCACGCCCGAGGTGCCGCAGTTGAGGACCTCGATGCATTCCTCGGCGGTCAGTTGCTGATTGTGTCGTCTCATGGTACGGAACATGGGGTGTTCTCCTTTCCGCTTAAGGGTTTTTCCTGCAGGACGCCCCGATAGAGCCCATCCACGCAGGTGCCGCAGGGGCGGTAGCCTTTTTCGGCGTAATAGCGGTTCAGCGTGGCGTTGCCGTCGGCGCAGTCCAGACGCAGCACGGCTTTCCCCTGCCGGCGGGTGTACTCCTCCAGATGCTGCAGGAGCAGTTTGCCGGCACCTTTTTCTTCGATGGCGCTGGCAAAGTGGTGGACATAGTAGGCCGAAGCGGTGTCACCGTCCGGCCAGCGAGGGTCGACCTCGTAGAGTACGGCGGTGGCCACGACCGTGTCGTCAGACGTGCGTTTGAGCACAAAAAGCCGGCCGTGCCGCATCTGCTCGATATAATGTTCTCTGGGGTAGGTTGCCCGGTATTTGGTCACATTCCACTGCCGGATGCCCACCTCGTCCATCCAGTCGATGCGCCGGTCAATCAGAGCGAAAATCTGCTCCAGTACCGATTCATCGGCTAAGGCAAACTGATAGTCCATGTTGATTCCTCGCTGACGGGAAGTGTATCCACAAAAGTATACCACAGGCGGCCGGTTTTTTCAATCCTCGGTGTGGGCGGGAATCGCCCTTTTCCCGTTTGGAATGAGTTAGGATAAAGGAACCTCCCGCCGTCAAAGTGACGGAGGGAGGTCTATTCACAGACAATAACCGCCGGATAAATTGGAATGGGTTAAATATCGCTGTTCTGCCTGATTTTCATTTTTTTCCAACTGATATACCCATAAATATCATTCACGAAAAATGCCATAAAACAAACAACCACGGAAATATATCTTGTATCGTATATGCTTGCCAACACCCATAGAATAATTAATACAAGGTCGTTTGCAGCATATGCCAATGCAAAATACGGGCTTCTTCGGAAGGTGAGATAAACCGCAATAAAACTTGTTGTCACAGACAATGTGCTCGGAACGATGTTTGCCGTTTCAAAGTATCGCAGTATGAAATAGAATAAAACAGTAATTATGACCGCCATTGCCCACATCAGCATAACTTCTGTTTTACCGATCGTGTTTACCTTAACCTCTGACCGCTTGCCCTTGTAAGGATTTCTCAACCATGAGATCAGGGCAAAAATTGCCATTGGCATTGTCATGCCAATGTATGTAATCATTTCCCCATAATAGGCAAAGGTAAAGGATATGATCCCGTACAGCAAACTGAAGATAACCATGAGAAGCTGACCGAACGGATTGCCCTTGGCACTGAAAATAAGGGAAGTTACCCCAATCAGCGAAGCGAATAATGTTAAATAGTTTTCTCTGTCAAAGATACCAAAGGATATCCCTATGAGCGCTGCGGATGAACACCATAATATAAGTTCCGTTTTGGAAAAATACGTTGTTTCTCTCTTGATCATAAGAGCCTCCAAAAGAAAGAAGCATCCGCATGCACATCTTCTAAGACCTAACGATGTGCAAACGAATGCGTTGAACATTCTACTACTCGGTAGCAGTTTTACATATATTTGTTTTCTGCACTATACCATATCATGATGCAAAAAAGCAAGTCAAATTCTTGTTGGTTTGCTGTATCATATGTTCTGTTCCTATCCATGCTTGGCAGAACTGAGAAGATGCAACCCATCCGTCCGTAAGAAAAAAAGGAAAGCGGCGATTTCCCGGTTTCTTTTTGTGCTGGTTTTGAGCATAGCAAAACTCCCTTCGTCATAAAAACGCAGGGAGTTCGCTTTTCGATATGAACAGCCCGACAAATTGGTTTTACTCTGCGGGCTCGTTATCTGCACACAGGTTATCAAACCATTCGGATACGCTTTCCTGTTTCCTGTAATCGGCAACTGAGTCAATAACCGTTTTGTTTATACCGCTTTCAACGATCGTTCTTTTCCCCGAATACCTTACGGTGTATACACTCTCGTCATTGCTGTCACATACCCGCCTTCAATCTGAATCGTGGTATCATTGGCATTGAAATTATAATCAATGCCGATTGCACCGTTCAGAAAATCCTCTGAACGGAAGAGTACGGCATCCTTATCCAAATCGGATGCATCATTGTATATAAAGTCAGGAGAAACAGGAAGAGATACTTTTCCAAGTTCATAATAAGACTTCATATCACTGTAGCCTCGCTCGTAATATACAGTATTATCTTCTGTATGCAGGTCAAAGCCACCGTTGTCCAGACCTCCGTTAATCAAAACAGAACCACTTTCGTTACGCTCTATAGACGAAATCAAGACACTCTCCTGGTTGCGCAAAATCGTGTCCCCTTCTTTCATAAGGGAGACATCTACCATGTCGTACACGTCATATACAAAAACGGTTACATCCATCATAACGGAACCGGTCTTATCTACATAGAAATCTCCTTTTTCCAGAGAAATTGCTACCGTGCAATCCTCCAACTTCGTAATGTCGATTGTAACAGGCAAAGGAGTGATTGCAGCAGATTCTTTTTCTTCTGATGCAGTTGCTTGCTCGCTGTCCGCTGCCGATGAGTTTTGCTGACTCTCCGCGGCTTCTTCCTGTTGTTCGCTCTGATTTTGTGTCTCTGTGGTCTGTTGGATTTCCGGCATTTCTGCCGCAGTACGATCCGAACTTTCGGATACTGGCTTTGTAGGCGTACACCCAACCAAAACCAACATGAGAATTATCATTACACGAATGAACCAAATATTCTTTTTCATACAGTCACACTCCTTTGCCAAATTCAAGTATGTTTCATCGTTTCCATTTATTATTTTAGACGCAAAGTGTGTCAAAATGTTCCACATAAACTCTTGTTTATTGTTTCCTTAGTCTATCATATCCGACGGTTGATTTCAATAAAGGGTGAAATCGACGCAGTTATATCGCATCAACACAAACGGGAAAAGGGACGCGGGAATCTCCCTTTTACCTTTTGGACTGATTTGGGATATAAAGAACTTCCCTCCGTCAAAATAACGGAGGGAAGTATATTAACAGAACACAACCGTTCGATAAATTGGAATTTACTTCTTCAATACTTTTTTGCACCAAGTGCGTTTATTGCATTTGGGACACTTTAAGTGACGGGTGAATCCTCTGTGCATTGCCATCATTACTTCTTTATAAGTAGGTACAATTTCGCATCCACATTCTTTGCACTTGTAAGCACCCACACTGACTTCAAGCTTTAATGCATAGAAGCACGGTATCAAAAACACAACACAAACACCAAGAATTGTGACAAGCTGCCACACTCCTTCGGGAATCAAAAAAGCTGCAATAAAGATACCTGCAATTAGGACTGCCATACTTACAATCATAATTGCCCACATAGAAGACCAAATTGTTTTGTTTTTCTTTTCCAATTCTTTCGCCATATCAATCAAAAGCTGTTCGTTTTTCTGATTGCTATTTTCCATATTGATTTTCTCCCCACTTAATAATTCATTTACACTGATGCAAAGAATATCACACAGTTCAAGCATTATCGAAGTATCGGGCATTGCCACGCCCCGTTCCCACTTGGATATTGCTTTATCGGTGATACCCAGTTTTTCTGCCAACTGCATTTGTGTTAAGTTTGCTTTTTTTCTGCACTCGGCAATAAATCTTCCTATTTTTATTTGATTCATAGGTTGCCTCCTTTCGCATTCAGTATAGATAATCAACAAGAAAAAACACACCTACCATCGGTTTAGTGAGGAGTAGTAAACCTATGGTAGAGTGAAAATTGACCGTCAAATTCAAGTTTGTCGTTTTCATTCTATCACGCAGAACAAGATATCACAAGCC
>JAZOBA010000086.1:0-28253 GCA_045595705.1 Oscillospiraceae bacterium | reverse complement strand
GACCAAATCCGCTCAAATCAATGTAAAAAGAATGAATGAGCACCCGCAATTGATCTTTGAAATACGAATTTTTACGAAACAGATCAGCCATTTCTTTTAAAGTGCTTGAATACATTGATATCTGACCGGAACGAATATAGTATTTACATTTTATTGAAAGTGTGTTCAATTCATCTTTGAATGACATATCCGTCCCTCGAATATTTAATTATAGATAAACATTGCGTCGCCAAACGAGAAAAAACGATATCGCTCCTGCACGGCAACTTTATAAGCATTCATCACATTTTCCCGGCCAGCCAATGCGGAAACAAGCATAATCAAAGTGGATTCGGGTAGATGGAAGTTTGTAATCAGACAATCAAGCACCTTAAAACGGTAACCGGGGTAAATAAAGATATTTGTCCAACCGGCTTTAGCTTGCATTGTACCATCTTCATTTGCCCAGCTTTCAATCGTGCGGCATGATGTAGTGCCAACGCAAATCACACGACCGCCGTCACGTTTGGTTTGGTTAATTGTTTCGGCTGTTTCCTGCGAAATAACACAATATTCCGAATGCATTTCATGCTCATTCAGGTTCTCTGCCTTGACAGGACGAAATGTACCTAGTCCCACGTGAAGTGTAACGTAGCATACCTTTACACCGAGTTTTTGTACATTTTCAAGAAGCTCTTCTGTAAAATGAAGTCCGGCTGTCGGAGCGGCGGCGGATCCAACCACTTTTGAGTATACAGTTTGATATCGCTCGCTGTCCTCAAGTTCTTCTTTGATATAAGGTGGCAACGGCATTTTACCCAGTCGTTCTAATGTTTCGAGGAAAATACCATCGTAATCAAACCGAACAAGACGATTTCCACCCTCTACTTCGCCGACTACTTCTCCGGTTAATTCTCCATTACCAAAAGTGATTTTAGCGCCAACACGAAGTTTTTTGCCGGGGCGCACCAAACATTCCCAGACTTTTTCTCCGCGATCAATCAGAAGAAGAACTTCGCAGGCTCCTCCCCCGCTTCTACGGCCAAAAAGCCGAGCCGGAAGGACTCTGCTATCATTCAAAACGAGGCAATCGCCCGGCTGAAGAAAGGATAGTAAATCATAAAAATGTTTGTGTTCAATGTCGCCTGTTTTTTTGTTAAGTACTAGCATGCGAGAGGTATCGCGCTTTTCAATCGGAGTCTGTGCGATCAGTTCAATTGGTAAATCAAAATTAAAATCAGAGGTTTTCATCATTCGTGTATCTCGATTCCGGTAAAATAAAACTTAAGGATCTTGTCGTAAGTAAATCCTTCCTTCGCCATAGCATAAGCACCCCATTGACTCATGCCCAAATTATGTCCATTGCCCGAACCGTTGAAAACAAATTTAGCATCTGAAATATTGGATCCGGGTACTTCCTCTACTCCGTTTTCGGTTAATGCATACACGGGGCTTGCGTTTACTTGTACAAGATTTCCGTTTCCGTCTAAAACCCAGGTTCCATTTAAGCTGCCAATTGTCTGTTCATTCGAAAGAACATAATTGTTTCCGCTGGAAACAGTATAACGCATGGACTTTAATCCTAAATTGGTTTTCACATTTTTATATTTAGAAATTGTCCAGCTTTTCCCGTCGGTATCAAGAAAAGTCAGACTCTGCACATTTCCGGTTTCCGAAGGATTCACCTTAATGCTGACAATCGGAGAGCATCCATATCCTAAACTGTTTAATATTTCTTGAAGTTGTTTGCCGGTAAAGGTTTTCGACCAATTGTGGTATGGATTTTTATCAGCTGCTAAGGCTTCGAACGGATCAACAACACCGCGCAGATAAGGCAGTGCTTCATTCCAGACATTTTCGCAGTTTTCGGTTGCACCACCATCACTGGCGTGGAAGACAGCCAGAATGATTTTATCACCATACCATGCATACAAACCGGCAGTTTCATCAACAGCCTGATCCGTAATTGCCGTTGCACCTCCGGTTCCATAGTAAACCTGGCAACATGTGGAGGTACAAACATCAAAATGATTTCTTTGGTGGCTGGCATTTGTGCTTGCAACTGCGTAACTGCGTGCGGATACTGCCTGCGCTTTTAATGCTTCCAGCGGCCAGCTTGGACTCATCTCGTATGGAATAACACCACGAACGTAATCATCCATATTAATGAGGTTGACAACAGAGATGTCACCTCCGTTTATGCGTTCGTATCGAAAACTGCCGTAATATTTGATGCCTTTATAATGCGTTACAGTTTTGACGCTGTTGTCTAATCCGGGTTTCACAACAAACATCGGATAATCTGCGCCGCCATCGTATTGAAAAATAGGAGAATTTGTTCCTGTTTTTACAACAGTAAGTCCGTATTCGCTTGTACCAACCACTGCAGCTTCAGTCCAATTTTTATCAGCCTGAACTTGTCTGGCGGCATCGCCGGTTAAGAACACGCCGTAACGAACGACAAACTCATTATTAATCCATGCCGGGAATCCGCCAATTGAATCGGCTGCAGCACTGGCTTCAGCAAAGGTCGCATATGTACCCGGAAGTTGCAGATGAATGCATCCAACAGCGGGACCGGATGTTTCTGTAGGGGCATAACCGGAATAACCGTCCGACATGACGGGTGTATAATACAGATTTTGCGTTTTTAAAACAGAAATACTCTTTTGATTCGTTGAACCAACTTGATAAAAAATATTTCCGACATGGAAACCAAAGCGATAACCGCTTCCGATCGAATTCATTAGATTAGCACTTGTCAAAGCGCTGGTACCATAATTCATTCCAACCCGAAGAATGCGTTCAGTCTCTTCTTCTGTATCAAGAACAGGTACAATGACCTCGGGTACATTTGGTTCCGTTGTCCCTTGATCAGGATCGATCTCTCCCCCATCGGGTTCGGTAGTACCCTGATCGGGATCGGTCTCTCCCCCATCAGGTTCGGTTGTGCCCTGATCGGGATCAGTCTCTCCCCCATCGGGTTCGGTAGTACCCTGATCGGGATCAGTCTCTCCCCCATCAGGCTCGGTAGTACCCTGATCGGGATTGGTCTCTCCGCCATCAGGTTCGGTAGTACCCTGATCGGGATTGGTCTCTCCGCCATCAGGTTCGGTAGTACCCTGATCGGGATTGGTCTCTCCCCCATCGGGTTCGGTAGTACCCTGATCGGGATTTGTCTCTCCGCCATCAGGTTCGGTAGTACCCTGATCGGGATCGGTTTCTCCGCCATCAGGTTCGGTAGTACCTTGGTCAGGATCAGTTTCGTCACCGTCAGGTTCGGTTGTTCCTTGATCGGGATTGGTCTCTCCGCTATCAGGTTCGGTAGTACCCTGATTGGGATCGGTCTCTCCCCCATCGGGTTCGGTAGTACCCTGATCGGGATTTGTCTCTCCGCCATCAGGTTCGGTAGTACCTTGGTCAGGATTAGTTTCGTCACCGTCGGGTTCGGTGGTACCCTGGTCAGGACCAATTTCTTCCCCGTCCGATTCAGTTGTATTCTGTTCTGGAGCAATTACTTCCTCATTAGGCTCGGTTAAGTTCTGTTCAGAATCTGACGTATCCTCGCCGGACACATCAATTTCGGAATTCTCAGCGGTGAAACCGGTTTCCATGGAAGTATCCTGTACACTCTGATAATTATCCTGCTCTGCAGCAGCAAAAGAAGTTGGTAGAAGACTCAAAGTAAGAACCAGAGCTGCAATTTGTACGAATTTTCTTCTCATATATAGCTCCTTTTTTACACCGCTTTAGTGTATGAAAGATTGACACATTTTTAAAATAGTGCTACCATATTTAAAATTCTGCATACACTGACATTATAGTACAAATACCACGTTTATTTCAACCGCTGATTTGAAATCTTTAGTGGAAATAATTACATAAGAGAGTCAGATACGATCGGGAGGTTATTACAATGAAAAAATACCAGGTTGGCGTGATTGGCGGCACCGGAATGGTCGGTCAGCGCTTTGTTACTCTGATGGAAAATCACCCTTGGTTTGAACTGAAAGTGATTGCTGCCAGTTCCAGAAGCGCCGGAAAAACGTATGAAGAGGCCGTTGGTTCTCGTTGGGCAATGTCCACTCCGATGCCGGAAGAAGCAAAAAATATCATTGTTATGGATGCAACAGCTGATATTGAAAAGATTTCTTCTCAGGTTGACTTTGTCTTCTCTGCTGTTGATATGAAAAAAGAGGAGATTAAAGCATTGGAAGAAGCATATGCTAAATGCGAGTGTCCCGTTGTATCCAATAACTCCGCTCACCGCTGGACTGACGATGTGCCAATGGTAATTCCTGAAATCAATCCGGAACATATCAAAGTGATTGAATTCCAAAAAAATCGTTTGGGGACAAAACGTGGCTTTATTGCTGTAAAGTCGAATTGTTCCATTCAAAGTTATGTTCCCGCCCTTTCCCCTCTTCGTAAATATGGCATTGAAAAAATACTCGTGTGCACATATCAGGCCATATCCGGTGCAGGAAAAACCTTTGAGACCTGGCCTGAAATGGTTGACAATCTGATCCCCTATATTGGCGGCGAAGAAGAAAAGAGCGAACAGGAACCTTTGAAAGTTTGGGGTACGGTTGAAAACGGCGTAATCAAGAAAGCAGAATCTCCTGCGATTACTGCACAATGCCTGCGTGTTCCTGTATCCAACGGACACACCGCTGCAGTTTTTGTAACATTTAAAACCAAGCCATCTATGGATGAAATGAAGCAGATCTGGGCTAACTTCAAAGGTCGCGCACAGGAGTTGAACCTTCCGACTGCGCCCAAGCAATTCCTGAACTATTTTGAGGAAGATAACCGTCCCCAGGCTAAACTGGACCGCGATCTGGAAGGTGGTATGGCCGTTTCGGTCGGACGTCTGCGTCCGGATACGCAGTACGACTATAAATTTGTGTCCCTTTCGCACAACACTTTGCGTGGTGCCGCCGGCGGCGCTGTTTTGCTTGCTGAATTACTCTGTGCGGAGGGATATATCAATCACAAGTAAATAGGAGGTTTTTCATGAGAGTTCCCGTATTTACCGGTGCCTGTCCTGCGCTCGTTACTCCGTTTTGTGAAGACGGCTCCGTTAACTACGATACATTTGGAATTTTGATTGAACAACAGATTTACGCCGGAGTCGATGCCGTCTGTGTTGCCGGCACCACCGGTGAAGCCTCCACCCTTTCTGTACAAGAACATTTCGACGTTATTCAATATTGTGTCAAACGAGTGAATAAACGGGTTAAAGTGATTGCTGGAGCCGGTAGCAACAACACATCAGCTGCCGTGTATCTTTGTCAACAGGCTCAGGATGCCGGTGCAGATGCTTTGCTTCTTGTAACACCCTATTACAATAAGACAAATCAATCCGGACTGATTAAACACTATAATCACATTGCAGAGCGTGTTTTGCTTCCTATTATTCTCTACAATGTTCCCTCTCGCACAGGAGTCTCTTTTGCTGCTGAAACATATAAGATTCTCTCAGAAAATCCAATATTTAATGGTGTCAAGGAAGCGAGCGGCAACTTCTCATTGCTTGCAAACACCCGTTATCTCTGTGGGGATGATTTTAATATCTGGTCAGGTAATGATGATCAGGTTGTGCCTATGATGAGTTTAGGAGCAAAAGGGGTAATTTCTGTTGTCTGCAATATCATTCCTCAATTAATGATTGATCTGACACATGCGTGCCTAAGTGGTGATTTTCAAACTGCCGGTAAACTCCAAGTGGAGTATACAAAGTTAATCGAATCATTGTTCCTTGACGTTAATCCAATCCCAATCAAATGTGCAATGAATCTTATCGGAAAACGTGTTGGCCAACTTCGTTTGCCTTTATGTGAACTGTCTGACAAAAACATAGATATTCTACGATCAGCAATGTACCGTGTTGGATTATTGAATTAACTAATTATTCATTTTAAAAGCCATGGCAAAGCGCTATTAACAGCGTTTTGCCATGGCTATTTTACAATTATTTAACCCGAAGGTTTTTAGCAAGTTCCTCATCCGGCTCGACATAAGCAGTTTGATAGGTGGTGTAAACAACCATACCGGGTTTTGCGCTGGCAGGCTTTTTCACGTATTTGACCGGCGTGTAGTCAACCGGGACTTTGTGGCCATCCCGCGCTTGAGAATAGTATGCAGCAAGACTTGCTGCCTCTGCAAGAGAATTATTGTCAAGTTCATACCCTTCACACCAAAGAATAACATGAGAACCATGTATTTTTTGTGTATGAAGCCAAATATCGCCTCGTCTGGCCTGTTTTGTGGTCAACAAATCGTTTTGTGTATTGTTTTTTCCAACCGTAATACGCAAACCGGCAGACGATCGAAACTCCATCGGTTTTGAGGAAATTTTCTTTTCTCTTCCTTTTGACTTTTTCGCACGTCGAGCAAAACCGGATTCAATCAGTTCCTGACGAATTTCCTGCAAATCGCGTTCGCCTTCTGCCATTGGGATGGACTCAAGAACGCTTTCCAGATATGCAAGATCAGATTCACCTTTCTTGATCTGAATGGTTAATACTTGTTCTGCGGTCTTGGCTTTGTTGTATTCTTTGTAATATTTTGCTGCATTTTGCTGTGGTGTCAAAAGTGGATCCAGTTTAATTTCAACTTCCTGTCCATTAGGATTGTAAAAATCCAACGTGCGAAGATAAGACATTCCTTTTTTCATTACATGAAAATTCGAGGTTAGAATATCACCGAATTCTCGCATGCGTTCACGGTCCTTGGTGGCTTCAAGCTCGCGGCGCTGATTATTAAGTTTTCTAGCAGTTCGATCTCTGGCTGTTGTAACGGTTTTTACAAGGTCCTGACCCTTTTGCTGCGCACGTTCAATTTGCTCGCGCTTGGCATAAAAGTCATCCATCAACTCGCAAAATGAATCATATGGTTTGAGCGTAACATCTGAGCCGTATTGTTTGATTGGCAGGAAGGAGAAATCGATTGGCTTTCCGTCTCGAATCAAAACAGTGGGTGTGTAGTCCCCTGCATCGACCATGGTTTGCAGTTGTTCGGCCCAACTTTCTCCTTCTCCTCTCGCTTCGCCCTCGCGAGCAATCAATGGAGATAAACCGGGATGGGGCTCGGGCAAATGATAGAACATGCCGGGAAGAACAGCGCGTTTCCCGGAAGTAATATCTCCTTCCAGCCGTCGCAAGCAATCTACAATTCGATCATTCTGGTCCAAAAGGATTAGGTTGGCACGACGTCCCATGCATTCCAACACGAGCTTTCGTTCCTGACGATCGCCTAACTCATTTAGTGTTTCAAAGCAAAAAATTGCTATACGTTCGGATTGTGGCTGATTGATCTCGAGCAAACGTCCTCCGGTTAGATGTTTTCTTAACAACATACAAAACATGGGAGGTTCAGCCGGATTCTCGCGCATTAACGAGCTGATTTGCGGTCTGGCACTGTTTGGATTTGCAGACAAAAGTAGTTTCACGTTGCCAGCATTGCATCGTATGGCGAGAATAATCTCGTCGCGACTTGGTTGGTGTATTTTATCAATTTTACCGCCAATCAGGACCTTGCGCAATTCATGAAGCAGCGCAGAAAGACAGATTGCATCAAGTGCCATGAATTACTCCTCCATCATAGCTTCAAACAATTCGTTCAAGCGTGCTTTTTCACCCTTCAGCCACAAATAACCAAACAAAGCTTCCAGCGCGGTTGCTGTCTGATATTCTTCTCTAGTAGCAGCCTTCGGAATTGTATGTGGGCTAGAATTACGTCCTCGGCGGAATACATCCATCTCCTCTTGCGTAAGTTGAGAAAGGATCTTTTCAGCGGCTTTTGCCTGAGCAGGAGCTGAAACATATTTAATAGTCGCTTTGTGCAGTCCTCTATTAGTTGCTTTTCCATGCAGACACAACCAGGACCGAATCATCAATTCAAATACACAATCGCCAATGTGCGCGAGGCCAAGGTTACTAACTGTGCAAATCTGATCGGCAGATTGGTTTAACTGAAAATAATCCATGATAAAACTCCTAATTTAGTTTTAAATATTATACCGCGCTTTCGGAGATAAAGCAATCTGCCAGTTCAGTGTTTTATAAAATGAATAGGGCCACCCGTTTGGGGTGGCCCTAAATCAATGAAGGAATAAATTATTCGGCAGCCTCTTCGACAACTTCAGCAGTCTCTTCGACGACTTCCTCGGCCTTATCAGCCTCCAGCAGAGCACGGATGGACAAAGAGACCTTCTTGTTCTCCACGTCGACATCGGTGATCTTCACGTCGACCATCTGGCCTTCGGACAGAACGTCACCGGGCTTCTCGATGCGGCGATCGGCAATCTGAGAAATGTGAATCAGACCGTCAACGCCGGGAACAACTTCAGCGAATGCGCCGAAGGTCATCAGCTTGACCACCTTAACATTAGCCACATCACCCACATTGTACTTTCCGGTGAACACGGTCCAAGGCTCCTGAGCGCGATCCTTCATGCCAAGAGAGATCTTCTTCTTCTCAGCGTCAAAGGAAATTACAAAAACCTCGACCTGATCACCGACAGCAACAACCTCGGAGGGGTGCTTGATGCGAGACCAGGACAGCTCGGAGATGTGAACCATGCCGTCAACACCACCGATGTCAACAAATGCACCATAAGAGGTCAGGCTCTTGATGGTACCGGCGTACTTCTTGCCTTCTTCGATGTTCTCCCACACGGCAGCAGCCTTAGCAGCACGCTCCTCAGCGCCGACAGCGCGGATAGAGCCCACAACGCGGCGGCGGGCGCGGTTCACCTCGGTGATGCGCAGCTTCACCTTGGTCTTCATCAGAGTGGACATCTCAGCATCGCGGGGCAGACCGGTCTGAGATGCGGGAACAAACACGCGAATACCCTTAACATTGACCACAACGCCGCCCTTGTTCTCTTCGGTCACGGTGCCTTCAACAGTGGTCTTTTCTTCACGGGCAGTTTCAATGTCTTCCCAGTTCTTTACGGTGTCCAGACGCTTCTTGGACAGGGTAACGACACCCTCAACGTCGTTGACGCGCATAACATAAGTTTCGATTTCGTCGCCAACCTTGACAATGTCCTCAACTTTGAGAGTGGGATCGTCGGTCAGTTCAGCAACAGGAATGTAGCCAGCGTGCTTGGTGCCGAGATCAACATAGATCTCAGTAGGCGCAATACCGGTAACAATGCCGGTAACCTTCTCCCCCGTATTCAAAGTTTTGATCGACTTCTCCAGCAATTCAGCGAAGGATTCCTCGATCTCCATGATTTCGTCGCTCATTTTGTCAAATACCTCCTTTATGATCCACCCGGGTGTAGATGCACCCGCGGTGATTCCAACCAAAGCCGCCCCTTTGAATTGGGCGGGATCTACGCCCTCTGCCCCTTCGACTGTAAGAACGATGGGACAAAGTGCAGCACATAACTCAGCAAGTCGCTTCGTGTTTGAACTGTTCGGGTCACCAATGACGATCATTGCGTCGCAGCGAGCCGCCAATTCCTGCGCTTCTGCCTGCCGTTTATACGTAGCACCACATATTGTATCAAAAATTTCTGTGTTTGTACACACTTTTTTTATTTTTTCCACGCAGTCTTTCCAGAGTTTCTGCGTCGATGTGGTCTGCGAAACCACTGTAATCGGAATTTGTTCAAACTCGGGGTGTGCTGCAAGCCATTGATCGACTTCATCGGGACCACTGAGTACTACAGCATTTTCACACCATCCTGCAATAGCGATTACTTCCGGATGAGTAGGATTTCCAATGATGACAGGTGTGCGACCTGCAATTTCGGCTTCCTCCACAATACGATGGATTCTGGAGACATTGGGGCATGCTGCATCTACAATGCGATTCCCTCGATCTTCCAAACTCTGATGTACTGCGCGAGACTCGCCGTGAGAACGCAAAATGACTGTCGCACCCGCAGGAACCTCATCCAAATCTTCGGCAATACTTACACCTGCATTAGCCAGATGTTGGGTTACATGTCGATTATGAATCAGCGAACCAAGCATAACGCACTGTTTCTCTGAATCTGCAGTCTGTTCTGCCAATTCTACTGCACGACGCACACCGTAGCAAAAGCCTGCACTTTTCGCCAGTTCAAGCTTCATTTTGATTGCTCCTCCAGTGTATGAATCCGATCCATTAGATCCTCGGCAATCTGTTGGTATTCTTCTGCGGACCCTTTTCTACTTTCAGTAAAAGGCTTATAGGGTTCTCCGATGACAATTTTCGTCACTCGAAACCAACGTTTTTTCTCCGGAATAAACACGGGAATCATCCATGCTCCTGTACGAACCGCCAGCATTGCCGCACCGGCTTTTGCTTCACTTTCGTTTCCGTCCTTATCAACGCCGTTTTTAATACGTGTTCCTTCCGGAAAAATTAACACACTCTCGCCGTTCTTTAAGAACTTCATGGCGGTTTTGATGGCGCCAACGTCGGACTTGCCACGCTCTATGCCAAAAATACCAATTTGCTTTAAAATCCAGCCAAGAATAGGAATACGCATCAATTCCGCTTTTGCCATTACATGCAGATTCCACTTTGCTCCGAGAGCAAGAAGTAAGCAAAGTGGGTCACTCATTCCGGTATGATTCGCGCAAAACAATCCACCTTCTGCAGGAAGACGTTCTCGCCCAATCAAACGGCACGGATGTACAAAACCGAAAAATGGGGCCAAAATACACCAGACAATGGTGAATAGGACCTTCATTCGCTTCATAGTCCAAGGCGCTCCTTAACTGTATTCAACAACAGTTCTTCACTCTGCTCGAGTGTGTTACCGGTGGTGTCTAAAAGCAATGCATCCTCTGCTTGACGAAGTGGAGCAGAGGCACGATGACTATCATTATAATCACGCTGAATTAGATCTTTCAGTACATTTTCATATTCGGCCTGCTGACCACGCTGGATCAACTCATCGTAACGACGGCGAGCTCTGTCTTCCGGATTTGCAGTCAGGAAAATTTTAATCTGAGCATCAGGCAGCACCACTGTGCCAATATCGCGACCATCCATAACTACATTGTTCGTGCGAGCGAAATTACGCTGCATATCAAGGAGAAAAGCGCGCACCTCGGGAATAGCAGAAACTGCCGATGCATATGCAGAGATTTCGTGCTGGCGGATATCACCGGTGACATCCTCTCCGTTCAGATACATATGCTGAAGACCGTCTTCACCGTAGTTCATCTCAATCTGGATGGAATCAAGCAATGAAGTAACAGCGGGTGCATCGGTGGGCTCTACATTATTTCTCTTAGCATAAAGGCCAACAGTGCGATAAATTGCACCGGTGTCAACATAAAGAAAATTCAACACGGAAGCAATCTTTTTTGCCAGAGTGGACTTGCCAGCTCCGGAAGGGCCGTCAATTGCGATACTGTAAAAACTCATTCCTGTTCTTCCTTCCTATATTGTGCGGCGGCGAGGCCGGCGGCGTGACCGGTCGCCCATGCAATCTGCAGATTAAACCCACCGGTATAAGCGTCTACATCGATGATCTCTCCGGCAAAGAACAGACCGTCGATTAGTTTGGACTGCATTGTTTTGGGATCAATTTCAGATACCTTGATTCCACCGGAGGTAACAATCGCTTCCTCAACCGGGCGTGTACCGGTTATTTCGATATTAAAACTCTTCAATAAATCCAACAAGCGACGTCGCTGTTGACGTGTAACAGAATGAACTTTGGTGTCTCCCGGTATTCCGGAGCGTTCAACCATGACAGGTACCATTGCTTTCGGCAACAGAGCGCTTAACGCATTAATAAAGTCACGGTTAGACTGTTCTTCGAACTCACGAAGCAGTCTGGCATCTAACTTTTCTTCATCCAGTGCAGGCTTCAAATCCAAGCAAACAGTATATTGTTCTTTATCAAAATGCCGCAAATGAGCAGATGCGCTGAGAATCAAGGGGCCAGAAAGGCCAAAATGAGTGAACAGCAGTTCACCTTGATCCTGATAAACAACTTTACCTTTTTTGTTTTTTACCTTCAAACCAGTGTTTTTCAAGGAAAGGCCTTGCATGGAGGGACAACACGGATCGTCCGAACAAAGGGGCACCAGACTGCCCTTTGGCTGAATGATGGTATGCCCCAATTGACCAGCCATAACATATCCGTCTCCTGTTGAGCCGGTCAAAGGATATGACATACCGCCTGTCGCTAGAATTACAGCATCACAGTATAAATCACCCAGCTCTGTACGAACTGCGCAAACCGTTCCATCCTTAACGAGAATTTCACATGCACGGGTCTCAATCAGGTCGACCTTTCTTCGGCGCAACTCACGCAACAGCGCATCGATGATGTCAGCGGCTTTATCCGACTCGGGAAATACGCGGTTGCCACGCTCAACTTTTAATCTGACGCCAATCTTTTCAAAAAAAGACATGGCTTCAGAGGGCGGAAAGCGATCCATGGCGCTGTAAAGGAACTTGCCGTTACAAGGCGTACTGCGCAACACTTCTTCTGCGCTGCAATGGTTTGTGACATTGCAGCGCCCTTTTCCGGTGATGTACAGTTTTCGACCAACCTTTTGGTTGCGCTCCAACAGGGTAACTTTTGCTCCGGCTGAAGCAGCAGAAATGGCTGCCATCATACCGGCAGCACCGCCGCCAATTACAATGCAATCAAGCATCATACCCTACCTTTTCGTAAACCTCGTATTCGTCCCAGATTTCTTCCAGGGTTTCAAATGTGCGAGCAAGATCTTCTTTTTTCTTCCGGCTGACTGCAACGATCAATGCGTTAATCAAGCTTAGTGGAGCAACAAGAGAATCCACAAAGGAAGCCATATCACTCTTTGCAAGCAGAGTATGAGTTGCAGTTGCCGACAAAGGTGAAGTTGCACTGTCGGTAATAGCAATTACCTTCGCGTTTCGATCCTGTGCAAACTGCATAGCCTGAACCGTGCGGCGAGAATAGCGCGGAAAACTGACGCCGATAACAACATCTCCCTCACCTACTCGGAGCATCTGTTCAAACATTTCGCTGGCGGAATTACTATGTACCTGAACAACATTATCGAAAATCAGATTAAAATAGAAACCGAGCAAGCTGGTTACTGCGACCGAAGAGCGCACACCAAGAATATAGATTCGTTTGGCCTCCACAATTGCATCCACTGCGCCAGAAAAATCCGACCTGCTTACCTCTTCTAATGTCATCCGGATCTTATCGACATCCGACTGCATAACCATGGACAGAACATCATGGTCAGCATATCGGTCGTTGGCCACCTCAATGCGCTGAATGGAAGTCAGTTTATTTCGAATCATTTCCTGCAGTGCTTTCTGCATCGCAGGGTATCCATCATATCCAAGTTCCGCCGCAAAACGAACTACGGTAGACTCACTGACATTTACGGTCTTTCCAAGTTTGCTTGCAGTCATAAATGCCGCTTTATCGTAGGATTCCTGAATGAAAGCAGCAATTCGCTTCTGTCCCTTAGAAAAGGTTGACATATTGCTTTGAATCAGTTGAAGGACATCTTTCGGCATGTTCATTCCTCCATTCATTTGCGTTAAGAGAAATCCTCCAAACAGGAGAGATTAACACCACTTTATCTTAACTTCATACAACGAAAAATGCAATAGAATTTTGCAAGTAAACTATTTGTTCTTGCAAATTAACGAGCTTTAATGTACTGGATTTCAGCCAGTGTCAAGGGCCTCCACTCTCCCTTAGGAAGATCTCCGAGCACGAGTTCTCCCTCGCGCACACGTTGGAGTCTGGAAACACTCAAACCACCGGCTGCGCACATACGGCGAACTTGACGTTTTTTACCCTGATGAATGATGAATCGCAACTTACCGCTGTTTCCGTTATCTTGCATAACATCGATTTGTGCAGGAGCAAGCAATTGTCCATCTATGGTTAATGGACCACGCAAAACAGGCAGTGCTCGCTCAATGGATCCACTAACCCAAACATGATACTCCTTGTCTACACGAAAACTAGGATGCAGCAATTTATGCGTCACATCTCCGTCGTTCGTCAAAAGCAACAAGCCTTCTGAATTTTGATCTAAGCGACCCACGGGCCAAACACGAGTTGGTATATCTCGAATTAAATCGGCCACGGACGGTCTTCCCTGTTCATCCGACAAGGTCGTTACATATCCTACCGGCTTATTGAGCATATAATAAAGATATTCATCATCCACAGCCGAAATCGGTTTACCGTCCAATGAAATTCGATCAATTTCGGGGTCCGCTTTTTGTCCGACTGTAGCAGGCTGTCCATTGACCAGAACACGCCCTGCCTGAATGTATTCCTCCGCCGTTCTGCGGGAGCAAGCTCCCGCGGCAGAGAGTATTTTTTGCAGCCGTTCTTCCATGCGCTGCCTCCTATGTTTGTGAATTCAAAAATGAAAACAGACGATTATTTTGCATCTTCGGCGTCACGGTATCGTTTGTTCTCTTTTCAGACGCGAGCAAATCGGTTTCTGCAACTACTTTATTGTCGAAATAAAACAAAAGCTTGCCTACGTGTGCCCCATTTTCAACAGGTGTATTTATTGGAATATCCAGTTTAATTCTGGTTTGAATCTTTTCATTGTCAGATAAAGGAAAAAATAGTTCTTTCTCTGCGACTATAGGAATAAATCGCTTTAAACTTCCGTGTACCGGTGCATAACAAAACACGTCTTTTCCGGAACACAACATCGAGCGATTATAGTTGTCAAATCCATAATCAAACAGCGAAGCGTGATCTGTCCAATCATTGGGCGCATTCAAAGTGACCGCAATCAAAGTTTGTCCATTTCTTCGTGCACTGGAAACTAACGTGCGACCGGCGGCTTCTGTAAATCCCGTTTTCATACCGGTGCACCCTTCATAGCGCCAAAGCAGTTTATTATGATTGGTAAAAGTCCTTGTACCTAAAGTAATGGATTTTGTTGAAACAATTTCGGATATTAATTTGTTTGCACTGCATGCACGAGCGAGCAACGCCATATCATAGGCTGTTGAAAAATGGTCAGATTCACTCAGTCCATTTGGATTTGTAAAGTGTGTCTGTTTCATTCCAAGGCTCGATGCTCGTTGATTCATTTGCTCAACGAACTTATCAATGCTGCCGGCGCAATACGACGCAACTGCAACTGCGGCATCATTGCCGGAATTCAGCAGCAGACCATAAAGCAGTATTTCAAGAGTAACAGTCTCCCCTGCCCGCAAATAAATTGATGAACCTTCTATTCCGGTCCACTCCGGTCGAATCACAATCTTCTCTGATAGATTGTGACCGCTCTCAGCTGCAACCAATGCTGTCATTAGTTTTGTAATACTTGCAATGGCGCGCTCCTCATAGGCGTTCTTTTCAAAAAGAACCCGCCCACTTTCTGCGTCCATCAGAATCGCACTGACAGCAGAAAGTTCGGGCGGGCTGAATGCATTCACAGAGACCGCCGGAAACATAAGCAATGCGACAATTGCCGCTGCTATTCGTTTCAACATTCATCACCATACTTCATTAAGATGATGAAAGTATTCCCTCAGAACGTCTCTTTATCCTCTTTTTTCTTGTCCAAGAAAGCGGTAACCTTATCCACCACCTCAGGGACGACATCCACAATTCGATCCACTGTATTGGAACCGGAAGGATCGACCGGAAGGACGCGAACCGAATCCCCTCTTACTACCAAAAAAGCAACAGGAGAAATCTTAACACCTGCACCGGTTCCCCCGCCAAATGTGTTTGCATCGCCGGGCTTTTTATTTTTTGATACGTAGTCAGATCCACCCGAAGCAAATCCAAAGGATAGCTTGGAAACAGGAATCAGGGTGACACCATCCGGGGTGATAATTGGCTGGCCAACAATGGTGTTTGCGTCCACCATTTCACGAATTTTCTGCATGGTCGTACTCATCAGTTCATTAATAGGATGATTATTCTCACTCATGCTTGCACCGCCTTCTCATTATCATTATTTTGAGATATATCCCGACGCATGCCGAGATAGATTTTCAATGCTTTCAGCCCAAGGATCAAAACAATCGATACGATTTGTCCAATTGAAATAGAGATCTGAGCGTTACAAATTACTTCGGGCTTATCACGGTCAAAGTCAACAACTACATCAAGATCGTGATCTTTCACCTTGAAATTATGTTCAATCGCAGGCCAGAGTACTCCCATGACAGCATTTGCTGCGCCATATCCTTTTGCTGCATCAGCAGGGTCTGTAGCTCCCCAGATCAAATGAATCAACACGTTGTCGATGCATATTTTGCGAATTAAAAGTCCGGCCGCATCACAAACCAGCGGCAAAAATCGAAGAACAACAGAAACTGTATCTTTAATTTTACGTTTCGGTTTATTTGTTTCTTCGGTTGATTCAGATTTGACCGCGGTTTTTTCGGATTTCTTTGCCGCTTTATTTTTGGGGGATGCTTTTGATGGAATGATCACGATGTGCTTCGGACCAACCTTTGCGGTAAGAAAAAATCCTGCCGCTGAATAATCGACTGTAGCCGCCACTCGAATCTGCCCAAGCAGCCAAAGCACAAGCAATACGCCAGCAAGGACGATCCAGAATGTCATACGCTCTCCCCCGCGTCAACCTCTGCTTGAGCTGCCTGCAGTTGCTCAATACGCGACTGCATTTCCAGCGTAAGCTGACCGTCTTCCGGTGTGGAAGAAGGCAGTTCGGGCAACTCATCCAGATTAGAGATACCAAAGGAACGCAGGAAGTTCTTTGTTGTACGATACTGAATGGGACGACCGGGAACGGCCAAACGTCCAGCCTCTTCGATCAATTCACGTTCAAGCAACAGACCAACCGTGTAAGAGCTGTCCACACCGCGCACCTGATCGATATATGCACGTGTAACAGGTTGATAATAAGCGATAATGGACAAAACCTCAAGCGCAGGCTGCGAAAGCTTAGCCGGCTTACGACTTTCGAATGTCTTGCGGATCAGATCTGCATATTCAGGTGCGGAACACAGTTGATATGTGTTGTCCATGCGGATTAAGCGCAATCCTCTGCGCTCATAACTATACTGGTCTGCCAAACGCTGACATACTGCAGCTACCGTTTCATTATCCATTTCTAAAGTCAAGCAGATGCGGTCGACATCCACAGGCTCGCCGGCAGCAAACAGGATGGCCTCCAGCGCGGCTTCTATTTCTTTCAGTTCCACAGGTCATCCCTCCTTTAGTATGTATCGGCAACAAACTCTTCCATGTTGTCTCCTTCGTCGGTACATGTAACAGTGCAATCCATTTCAGTACCGGCTAAGCGTACACGGCGAGCCTTACAAAGTTCAAGAACAGCAATAAACGTTGCAACGATTTCCGAGCGGCTGCGATTACCCTTAAACAGAGCGCGGAATCGAGTTACACCAAAACTCAGCAGACGACGAATAATCTCGGATGCTTTATCAGACACCGGATAAGGCTCTCGTCCCACGATGCCTTCGAATGCAGCCATCGGAGGAGGCAATTTGTTTCCAATGCGATCCATGACAATCGCCATGACCTTTCGCAAATCTTCTTTATCGTGTACATAGCGATATACTTTATCCACCGGAATATGTTCCGGTGTTTTGGTGATGTAATCCCGTCCGATGGCATATCGCTCCGCCATCTGCGGAACAACAGTCTTGATTCGACCGTAATTTTCGTGACGCTGGTGTTCCTCCAACGATGCAATCAGTTGCTCCATCTCAGACAGAGCCTCTTCATCGTGAATGGACAAAAGCATGCGCGTTTTGATGTAAACCAAATGCGCCGCCATGGAAACAAAATCGCTGGCTACTTCCAGATCCATCTGCTGACGGTTGTCCATCCACTCCATGTACTGGTCGAGAATAAGGGAAATCTGAATGTCTTTGATCTCCATTTTGTTTTTACTGAGCAGGTGAAGGATCAGGTCCAGGGGGCCCACGAAATCCTCCATATTTTCCTGTCTTGCTTTGACCACACCTTCAAGGTGGAATACAGGACTCTCCAACGGACTCCCCTCCTTTTCAGAAAATTAAAAAATAGAGATAATTAAATCATAGGGCCACTGCGCAAGGCTCATAAGAACTTGTGAAACAAAATTTCGCACCGCAAAAAGAGGTGCATCCAACACGCCTAACCAGAGCAGCGCCATCAAAACAATGGTGCCAGCAAATTCATACCGCAGGACCTTATAATAAATCCGATCGGGCAACAGAATTCCAAGGATTTTGGATCCGTCCAACGGTGGAAACGGAATAAGATTGAACACACCAAGGCCAACGCTCAGGCTGGAAACTAAAATCAGAAAATCCAAAAGGCCTTGGGTCGTGTTCGAATAAGGAACTTCGTTGACAACAAAGATGCCCAGGCATACATAAGCAAACAGCATCATGACATAAGCCAAAACAAAGTTTGATAACGGCCCGGCAAGAGCAGTAACAGCCATACCGGTTTTTGGTTTTTTGAAATATCGTGTATCTACCGGAACCGGCTTTGCCCAGCCAAATCCAACCAATAGCATCATGAGAGCACCAAAGGGATCAATATGACGCAGTGGATTCAATGAAAGGCGCCGCTGTGCCTTTGCTGTTGGATCACCAAGCAGATAAGCAGCGAAACCATGGCTGACCTCGTGAATTACGATACAGAACAGAACCGCAACCACTCGCAAAAGCAGTTGAGCGAGACTGTTCCAATCCATATTATCCAAAAAAGCGGAAATTTCCTGCAATGTCTGCCCTTCCTCTCGATTCTACAGGTTAAATATTATATCAAATTCTCATGGTCTTGGCAAGATTACATATCGTTCAGAATCTGCTGCAAATCTTCTTTGGAATACTGATATACCACATCACAGAACTGACATGTAAGTTCGGCGCCGTCCTGCTCATCAATCATAGCAGACAACTCTTCTTTTCCCATGCTGATCAGAGCACGTGTCACGCGTTCCTTGCTGCAGTAGCAGCGGTATTCGATGGGATGTGTTTCCAGCACTTCCAAATCAAAGTCAGCCAGTACTGCACGTAGCAGTGACTCGGCATCCATACCGCCTTCCAAAGCGCGACTGACTGAACCAACACGGCGCACGCCGGCTTCGATTTTTTCAATCACTGTTTCGTCTGCGCCAGGCAAAAGCTGAATCAGGTAGCCGCCGGCAGAGGTAACACTCTGATCAACACCGATCAGCACGCCAAGAGCACAAGCGGTAGGGATCTGTTCACTCTCAACAAAATACATTGCAATGTCGTCAGCGATCTCACCTGTAAAAAGTCCGATAGAACCCACATAGGGTTCTTTCAAACCGATATCCTTGATAACAGTCAGTGTACCGCTATCACCAACCGCGGCACCCACATCCAATTTGCCGGGTTCTTTTTCCATCAACTCGACATTGGGATTCTGAACATAGCCGCGAACATTGCCTTCACTGTCAGAAACGGCCAGAACAGTACCGAGCGGGCCGCCACCTTTGATTTGAAGTGTCACAGCACCCTTTTCCTCTTTCAAGGCATCGCCCATCATAGAGGTTCCCATTAAAGTCCGTCCCAACGCGGCCGTAGCAACCGGAAGCAGCATATGGATATTTCTTGCGCGTTCAACAAGGTCACGACCGCTGATTGCACTAGCCTTGACAGGTGCGTCTTTTGCAATCATTCGAATAATTTGATCCATGGTGGATTGTTACTCCTTTCGTGCTGTAAAAAATACACGTTCTTCTCCGGGGCGGGGTGCACGCAGTTTTAAGTTGCCCCAACGACGCACATCCACAAAGCCTGCGTCACGCAGAAATTCCTCTAGTTCATCCAGCGAATATGCATATTCTTCGTGTACCTCTTCCCCGCGTTCCCATGTTCCATCCTCGGTTACACGGAAAATGTCCATGCCGTAGGTCAGAATTCTGCGCCGGGGGGAAAATTCGGCGCGCCAAACACAATAGGTATCTTCCGTTTCATCCAAAAATACCTGGCCATCAGCATCCTGCAGTGCCTCTGGAGTTTTTACATCAAACAGAAATAAACCGCCCGGCATCAGGAAAAGATGGACACGCGAAAAAGCCCGCTTTAATGCAGCGGGCCTTGTGACATAATTAACGCTGTCCAAACAGCAGACACAAGCATCAATTGTCCCGTACAGATCCAACTTTTCCATGGGCTGATTCAAGAAAATCGGTTGCTCCACAGGTAAATCGCGGCATTTCTCAACCGCAACAGCCAGCATTTCAGCCGACTTATCAACGCCGATCATTTCATATCCGCGCAACGCAAGTTCCGCAGACAGAGAACCGGTACCGCAGGCCAGATCCAAAACAGTTTGAACCGGAATGGACGCTTTCGTAAAATGCTTTTCCAGATAATCAGCCCAGAGCTGATAGCGCACGTCAGTGGTTAATTCATCGTAGCTATCTGCCAGGAACTCATAACTGCTCATTCAGTTTCCTCTTTCTTCTCTGCCTTAATCAAGTCACTGATACGAGGCAAAACAGTCTGATATCCATCGGCGCCGTATTGCAGCGCGCGGTTCACTCGACTGATGGTGGCACTGGATGCACCCGTACGTTCCAGAATATCGTTGTAGATCATACCGTCAGACAATAGAACAGCAACCTCCATACGCTGTTCCATGGCGCGCAATTCGGACATTGTGCAAAGATCCTGGAAGAAATTCCTGCATTCTTCCACACTTTTTAAGGTTAAGATGCTCTCATACAGGAGTTCGCTGCGGATCTGATCCTTTTTTGATGCTGCCATAAATCTGCCTCCTTGAGTACAGTCTTTTGTCTTTATCATTTTAACACTTCAGAGTATGAAAGTAAAGAAAGATTTTTAATTATCACCAAACTTTTCCTGCTTCATACATTAACACAAGGGAGGGTTTTAAATGGATCTGACATCGTGCCCAGTTACTCCAATCACAATCCAAAGAAATCTAAAGTCAAATGGAAAAACTGTTCTGCAGTATCACATACGACGCCCCTCGTTTCCTAATTCAGGAAAACTCAGACGATTGCAGCAATATTTCACACGATTAGAGCAGATATGGCAGACAAAGTGGGAAAACACACTTTATCAAAAGGCATCACAGGCTTATGCCGAGCAGTCGAATCAGAATATTTTTCTTCCGTGGCAAGCAAATATGGATTATGAGATTACTTTCTGGAAGCCATCGATCCTCAGTATGCGAATAAACGTGAAAGAACAGGGTCCCGTCTCTCCCCCGGTCTCACTATGTATCGGTGAGGTTTGGGATTGCAACAGTGGGTATCCCTGTTCTTTGCTTACATTTCTACCGACAAAACAACGGCATTGGAAATCAGACTTAATTAAACAACTACAGATACAGGCTAAACAACGTCTGGATCAAGGAGAGTGCCTGTTATATGAGAATTGTCTTTTGACCATCAAGCAAAATTTTGACTCATGTCGATTTTATCTGACCGACGCCGGACTTGTGATTTACTATCCCATGTACACACTGGGCGCTTACGGCGAGGGAATTCCCACCTTTACAATACCCACTGTACTACATAATTAATCAAATATATTTCTTGCGCTATCAAAAACAGCACTGCGGTGATAGCGTACAAAGTCAGGCATCAGATCAGAATGTTCCTTTGAAAATGCAGTAACAATCAGCTGAGGATTCAGACCGGGATTCTGCGCACTGATGATTGTATTCAGCACAAGTTCACCATCTTGTTCTGTAATGTCGAATGACTTTATAAGCGGTGTAATATCAACAACTGTTTCGCCAGTTTTTGATTTTTTGGACTTTTTGGTAACATGAAGACTCTCGCGGCCAAGCATTTCCTGCCAAGCAGAAACGGCATGGGATGGAATGCCGTTGTCATACTCCATGGTTAGTTGGTATTCAACCAATGCAAGGTCCCTTGCCTTTCGTCCGCCTTCATAACAACGTTCAACGGTAATGCCTTCGGGAAGAACCTCGTTCAGTCGAGCGGGTACTTCTTCGTGAGTGGTTTCACCCAACAGCTGGAACTCCAATATCTCGCACTGACTGGAAAAGCCAAGTGACAACGGAAGTAAAATGGAGATAAAAGGGTGCGGATTAAAACCCTCGGTATGTTTAATGGACAGGTCGGCACGCTGGAAGGCACGCTGAAACGTGCGCATCAAGTCAAGGTGGGAAATATATCTTGCCCGACCTGTCTTAGAAAAGAGCAGTCTACTCATCGCACTTTCCTCCAGTATAAAGCTTATCTGCACCGCAGGCCATGCATTGTACGCGGCAATCGGGAGTGATCACTCCCTTGTAGCATTGTTCGCGCTCCTGCCAGAAGTAATTTGGGCGCACGCCTACCGAGGTAACCGACCAGGGCAGCACTTCATCCTTACCGCGCTCACGGTTTGCATAGAATGCTGGGTCAACTCCACATTTTTCAAACGCCTTGATCCAGCGGTCCATGTTAAAATACTCGCTCCAGGAGTCGAACTTGGCCCCGTCGCGCCATGCCGTTTCAATCACATCGGCCACACGTCGGTCGCCGCGGGAGAACACTGCCTCCAGAACACTGGTTTCAGGATCATGCCAGTTGTAATGAATCGAACGGTCTTTTATGTGTTCGCGCAGAAGATTTACACGGCGGAAATACTCTTCTCTGCTAATTTGTCCCTCCCACTGGAACGGTGTATGAGCCTTAGGGACAAAGAACGATGTAGAAACAGTAATATGAATTCCACGCTTTCTGTTGGTGGAGTGCTCGCGCCAACACTGAAGTACTTTGTTGGCCAGATCTGCAATGCCCAATACATCCTCATCGGTTTCAGTTGGTAATCCAAGCATGAAGTAAAGCTTCACACGGCTCCAGCCGCCTTCGAAAATCATGCGAGCAGAGCGTAGAATTTCTTCTTCAGAAATATTCTTATTGATGGCATCACGCAGTCTCTGGGTTCCGGCTTCCGGCGCAAAGGTCAAACCACTTTTACGCACTTTTTCCAGTCGCTCCATCAAGCCAAGAGAGAAGTTATCGATACGCAGAGAAGGAAGCGACATACTGATATCACGGGGTTCGCAATAATCTAACAAGCCGTCACATAAACTCTCAAGCGGCCGGTAGTCACTGGTGGACAATGACGAAAGAGTCATCTCTTGATAACCGGATTCCTTACAGGACTCAATACCTTGCTGCACCAGCAGCTCGGGACTCTTGGTACGAACGGGACGATAAGCATAACCTGCCTGGCAGAAGCGACAGCCGCGAATACACCCGCGGAACACCTCCAGCATAACGCGGTCGTGAACAATTTCGGTAGAAGGAATAATCGTTTTCACCGGGAAATATGCATTATTCATATCCTGAACAATGCGCTTGGTAACCGGCAGCGCTGCCCCTTCATTCGCGTCAATAGCAGCAATCGTGCCGTCCTCATTATATGTCACATCATACAACGAAGGAATGTACAGGCCGGGAATCTGTGCAGCGGCCACCAAGAACTGTTGCTTGCTCCAACCTTCCTGTTTGGCCTTACGATAAAGAAGAATCATCTCAACCGTGACATCTTCTCCTTCTCCCAAAGAGAAAATATCAGCAAAAGGAGCCAAAGGCTCGGGATTATATGCACATGTACCGCCAACGACGACAATATTTTTCAAGTCGTTTCGCTCGCTTGCGCGAACAGGCAGGCCGGCAAGATCAAGCATGTTTAACACATTGGTGTAGGCCATTTCATAACCGACGGAAAAGCCGATCATGTCAAAATCCTTCAGTGGATCGCCGCTTTCAAGACCGTACAGGGGAATTTCTTCCTTGCGCATCTCCTCTTCCATGTCACCCCAAGGGGCAAAAGCGCGCTCGCACCAGACGCCGTCCATCTCGTTCATCAGGCCATAGAGAATGCGCATACCAAGGTTGGACATGCCAATTTCATAGGTGTCGGGGAAACAAAGAGCAAAACGTACGTCAACCTGCGTCTTATCTTTGATCACCGCATTGTATTCTCCTCCGGTGTACCGGGCCGGTTTTTGTACACGCGGCAGAATGCGCTCCAGTTTTTGATTCATATAATCCCTCCGTTTGTCAAATTGACACGCACGGTGTATTTTTCTAACAGCTTCAGTGGCCGATAGGACATCTTTGATTTTCGCAGACCGGGATCGCCAACATCCTCTTCTCGATTGATGTAGCGGACGTTCTCATTTACAAATTCACGGGCAAAACAATGCACCAGTTTCTGATAAATGCCGGAATATTCTGTATTTGCCTTTTCGATGTGAACAAATAACGTATCACGAACAATTTCGCCCATTGACAATCCAACTATTTTCCCTTGTACACGAAGTATGCCGCCATGAAAACCGTATTCTTCGAAGTGATCCAATACTTCAAAGACCTTTTCCTCTTCTTCACGAGCGGTATCCCCTTCTTTGCTGCGCTGCTCGATCAGATCACGAAAAAAAGAACGAACTTCTTCAACGTGCTCGGTTCCCATCCGCTCAAAGGTCCAATCAGGACAATCTCGCTCAAACCGATTAATGTGATTTCGCTGTGCCGAATACTTCTTGCCGGAAAATTCAACGAGGTTTTGACTCTCGTACAGGTAGTCAAACCAATCACGGTTTTCCTCAACTTCAGCATTTGGCCACCGCAGTTTCAAGATATCTAGATCAAAGGGAGTTACGGTACAGAACTCCAAATCAATTTCCCGGTCTCTGCAGTATTCCTCGACCTTACCCAGCATCCACTCCGTATTCGGTCCGATCGGAAAGGTAAACGCGTACTTCCCGTCCAAATAACGAGACCGAAATATAAGGGTATCCCCTTCAACCGCAAAACAATTGTCAAAATAATCGCGCCACATCATCGTGCTGCCAATTGTGCAATCACAAAGGCGGCGCTGCTGCATCTCAAAGAACGGTTTGATCAGAGGAATATGCTTTAATTCCAATTTTGTAAACTGTAAAATACTCATTCGCAACTCCTGTAGCCATACTTCTTTTCAAAATTTCATTATATCATATTATGTATTTTTTTCAATCAGCAAACAAAAATTCACGTCTTATTTTCTGTTTATGCTGCAAATACGAAGCAAAAATGAAAACGCTCATCGGAAAATCCGATGAGCGTTTATTATGAATGAAATTAGGCAAGCAGCTCCACGGCTTTTTCGGCAGCAGAAGCAGCATCAGCAGTATATGCATCAGCGCCGATAGCCTGGCAGAAAGCGTCGGTGATGGGTGCGCCGCCAACCATAATCTTGACCTTATCACGAATGCCGGCAGCCTTAGCGGCGTTCACCACTTCTTCCATTGCGGTCATGGTGGTGGTCAGCAGAGCGGAACAAGCAATGATGCCACAGTCATTGTCGATGGCGGCCTGAACAAAGGCTTCGGGAGCAACGTCGACACCCAGATCGATGACTTCCAGGCCCTTACCCTCAAACATCATGCGGACCAGGTTCTTGCCGATGTCATGCAGGTCACCCTTAACAGTGCCCAGAACAACCTTGCCCTTGGACTCAACGCCGGCTTCGGCCAGATAAGGCTTCAGCAGCTCAGCACCAACATTCATAGCACGAGCAGCAACCAGAACTTCGGGAACGAAAACTTCGTTATTCTTGAACTTCTCGCCAATGATGCTCATACCGGCCAGCAGGCCCTCTTCCAGAATCTGCTGTGCGGGGATGCCTTCCTCCAGAGCCTGGGGAACCAGAACCTTAACCTGCTTTGCGCGGCCCTTCTGCAAGGACTCAGAAATTTCCATCAATGTGCTCATTTTTCATTTCCTCCTGATGTTTGTTTTTATCTTTCAACAATGCCGCGCTCTTTTCTGCTATCCAGCCGGCCCTGTTGTTTCTTAAATTGTCCCGGTGTGACACCGGTATATTTGCGGAACACCTTAATGAAGTAACTTTGGTCGTCAAACCCCACCGCGGCGCACACGTCACCCATGGACATCTCCCCTGCCAGCAGCAGAGCCTTGCTGCGCTCCACACGCAGGTTACCCAGATAGGTATTGAAGTTGACCCCGACCTCTTCCTTAAAGACCTTGCTGAAGTAGGTGGGCGTGAATCCCACGTGGCGGGCGGTGTCCTCCAGCGTGACCTTTCCGGTAAAGTGGCGTTTCATATAATTAATGGCTTTATAGATCACATCTTTGTGCTTGACGTCGATCAGGTCAAACACCATGGCGGCATACCGCTCGATCACCTGATTGAGCCAGACGGTCAGCTCGTCCACACTGCGCAGGTAGATGCTCTCCCTCAAAAATCGCTTGTTCAGTTCCAGTACGTACTCCAGATCGGCGCCCCCTTCGGCCGCCGCTCTGGACAGCAGGGACATCAGTTCCACCGAACGGGCACGCATGGTGCCGAAATCGGCGCCGCTTGCGAAGAAGATGTGCCCCAGCAGTTCATTCAATGCCGCGCGGGCCTCGTTCAGATCCCCCTCGCGAATGGCATGCATCATGATCTGTTCCTTGTCCAACGGATAGGTACTGCCGGCGCCCACCAGTTTCAGCTGCTGGATGTACTCGCCGATATCCTGATTCTGCTCATGTACTCTGCGCCGCTCCATCAGTTCGTGCCGCTCGCCGGCAATATAGAGGGCCGAGGACAGCAGCATGGCCGAAAGGTGATTCAGATCCCCCGGCTCCCGCCGCGGAAAGGTGCCGTTCAGGCCGGTCATGGCCTCCAGCATTTTCTCCGAGGAGAGTTTCTGCAGCACGGGCGTGCAGGCCACCAGGTCCTCCCAGTCCATCACCTGAACCGGTCCGCCGATCAGCGCACCCACCCGCTTCCCGTCAAAGACAACGGGAGATGCAAAGCAGCCCATACCCATGGGACAGAAATAGATGTACCGTCCGCCGAAGCGCTCCGACTCGGCAGCGCCCCTTTGGTGCAGCGAGGCACAGTTCTGCTCCCCCATGACCTTGCGGCATCGCTCGCAGGGTGAGGTCCCCGGCTCGCAGCGGTAAAATTCCGTCCCCTCCCGATTCACCAAGGCACAACCGATCTTGGTGGAGTGGGCAAAGGCCTGTGCCGTTTCATGGGCAACGCGAAGGTCAAATGAATTGTCCCGATCTGTCATCCGGTTCATATCTGATACCTCTTTTACATACTATACGGGCTTTCTGTATATGGTACTATAAATTTTCAGCAAAAAATAGTACTTTTTTATTATTTCATCCTCACTTTTCCGAAAACGGGTCAAAATTGCAAGAAAGTACCATCCCAAACCCTTTGATTTTCCTTGCTTTTTCTCCCTTTGCAAGATTTTTCTCATGTAATATATCATAAAAAAGTACCAAAAATATATAATTTTACCCTATCGTGTTTTTTTGTTATGGGGTTTAATATGTTTGAAATTTACCGCACACAAAAAATAATTTAGGAGCGTGACCGATATGAACATGAAACAGTGGGTCAAGGACCAGATCGCCTCTCCCGTGAAGAAGGGCGTGCCCGTCCTGTCTTTCCCCTGCACCCAGCTGATGGGCATCACCGTAAAAGAGCTGATCAGCAGCAGCGAGCTGCAGGCCAAGGGCATGAAGGCCGTGGCCGACCGCACCCCCGCCGCCGCCGCCGTTTCCATGATGGACCTGTCCGTGGAGGCTGAGACCTTCGGCGCTGAGATCCACGTGTCCGACGATGAGGTCCCCACCGTGGTGGGCGCCATTCTGGAAGATGCCGAGTGCATGGAGGATCTGGCCGACATGAAGCAGCCCAAGGTGGGCGACGGCCGCACCGGTCTGTATATTGACGCCATCGGCGAGGCTGTCAAGCTGATCACCGACCGCCCTGTTCTGGCCGGTATCATCGGTCCCTTCTCTCTGGCCGGCCGTCTGATGGACATGACCAACATCATGGTCAACTGCTATGAGGAGCCCGAGATGGTGCACGCCGTTCTGGAGCGCGCCACCGATTTCCTGATCGAGTACGCCAAGGGCTACAAGGCCGTGGGCGCACACGGCATCGTTATGGCCGAGCCCGCCGCCGGTCTGCTCTCCCCCGATCTGAACGCCGAGTTCTCCGTTCCCTACGTCAAGCGCCTGATTGACGAGGTGCAGGACGACGAGTTCATCGTCATCTACCACAACTGCGGCCCCGCCGTCAACAAGATGATCCCCGAGCTGCTGGAAACCGGTGCCGCCGGCTACCACTTCGGCAACGCCATCTCCATGGCCGAGATCCTGCCCCAGATGCCCGCCGACGTTCTGGTCATGGGCAACGTGGACCCCGTGGCTGAGTTCCGCAACGGCACTGTAGAGAGCATCAAGGCCGACACCAAGCGCATCATGGAAGAGTGCTGCAGCTACCCCAACTTTGTCAAAGTCGGAGGCCAAGCGGTCTTAGGAAGACAAATTATTGTGCCAACTCCTTGG
>JAZOBA010000085.1:0-6296 GCA_045595705.1 Oscillospiraceae bacterium | reverse complement strand
TCGCAGCCGTACTCGGAGCAGCCGATGGGGATGGAGGGATGCATAGCGTGGAACTTGTCAAACCAGGGGCCGTTCATGGATGTTTCGCCGCCATACCAGCCGAAATAGTGGTTGTAGGAAACCACATCGGGGATCTGCAGATAGGGATCGTCCATCTTGCACATGGAAACGGCGGCGATGGTGGTCAGACGGGTCTTGTCCAGTTCGTGGCACAGGTCATTCAGGATGCGATGGTTTTCCAGCAGGTCGCCATGGGAGCCGCCGATGGAGATCTCGTTGGACAGACCCCAGACAACGATGGAGGGGTGGTTGTAGTTCTGGATGACCAGTTCCTTCATCTGAGAAATGGTGTTCTCACGGCCGGTGGGCATGTGCTTGGAGATGTAGGGGATCTCAGCCCACAGAACCAGGCCGCGCTCGTCGCACAGGTCATAGAAGTACTGAGCGTGCTGATAGTGGGCCAGACGGATGGTGGTGCAGCCCACTTCGCAGATCAGATCGATGTCTTCCTCATGGTGCTCAGGCAGCAGAGCGTTGCCGAAACCCCAGCGGTCCTGATGGCGGGAAACGCCGCGCAGAGGATACTCTTCGCCGTTCAGGATGAAGCCGTTTTCGGGGTGGATCTCAAAGGTGCGGCAGCCAAAGCGGGCGGAGACATTGTCCAGAACGGTGCCGTCCTCAACCAGATCGACCTTGGCGGTGTACAGGTAGGGGTCCTTGCGGCCATGCCACAGATGCACATCAGCGATGTCCAGAACAACCTTGGTCTCGTCGGTCTCAACAGAAGCAACTTCGCAGCCGCAGGCGGCGCAGATGGTGTAGCGCAGCTTCTGACCCATCTTGGCGTTGGTCACGAAAGCTTCGATTTCCACCTTGGCATCCTTGCCGCAGACTTCGGGAGTGACCTTCAGGCCGGGGCCGCCGTAGTAGTCCAGATCAAAGTGGGAATTGTTGACGCAGAGAATGCTGACATCGCGGTACAGACCGCCGTAGAAGGTGAAGTCGGCCATCTGGGGGTAGACGGTATCGTTGGCGGAGTTGTCCACGGCAACCACGATCAGGTTGGTCATCTCCAGAGCGTCGGTCATGTTGACGCGCCAGGTGGAGTAACCGCCATCGTGATGAGCCAGCTTCTTGCCGTTAACGTAAACGTCGGCAGAGGAGTTGGCGCCCTGCAACTCCAGATAGTACTGGTCGGCAGTGGGCAGGTCGGCCTTATTCAGAGTCTTGGCGTAGTAGGCGGTGCCGCGGAAGTAGTCGTTATCGCCGTCCTGACCGTCGATGGCGTTCCAGGAGTGGGGCAGGTTAACGAAGTTCCACTTGGGGTCAATGGCGGTGGGAAGAGCAGTGGCCTCCTTGGAGAAGGACCACTTGGCGTTGAAATTCACAACAGTTCTCAATGGAATTACCTCCTTGTTTTACAAAGGCGGCAGGCAGGTGTTCCTGCCTGCCGCTTATGTTTTAGAGTTGAAATGGAAGCAAACTCAAATTACTTGGTAGCAGCGCGGCGAGCTTCCAGTTCCTCGTTCATCTGAGCCAGCTTCTTCTTACCCAGGTTGTAAACCAGACCCAGACCGATGAACATCATCACGCCGGCAATCATGTACAGAATGGCAACCAGGCCACGGACCTGTACGGCGAAATCCCAGGAGAACAGGGTGACGTCGATGGCAGTGAATTCGCCTGCGGCATTGGGCTTGGAGTTGTTGACATAGCCCATAGTCTGCATGATGGTCAGAGCCAGAGCGGGGCCAACGCCCTGAGCCAGCTTACGGAAGAAGGAGTGCAGGGAGTAGACAGTGCCTTCCTCGCGCTTGCCGGTTTTCCACTCGTTGTAGTCGATTGCGTCGCCCATCATAGCCCAGGAAACGGTGGAGTAGATGCCCATGCCCAGAGCCATGATCAACTGAGCAACAATGTAGACGATCAGGTCCAGACCGGTATTGCCATCGCTGACAGGGATGAGGCCCAGAGGAGCGGCAAACAGGAACAGGCCGCCGATGATGTAGCAGATGGAGCCCACAATGGACAGCTCCTTCTTGCCGTACTTGGTGACCATTTTACGGGCCAGGGGAGTGAAGACCAGAATGGGGATCATGGAGAATGCGGTGACGATACCGGAGATCTGAGCGTTTTTGAAGTAGATCTGGAAGGTGACGTTGACGGCGGTGGTAGCAGCCTGCATGCCGATGAACATACCCATGGCAGCCAGAGTAGCGCCCACGGCGGGACGGTTGCGCAGGAAGTTGCCCATAGCCTTGATGACGTTGAACTTGGGCTGATCTTCGCCGACAGTAATGTTGGTCTCAACACGCACTTCAGTGTTCTTGGTCATGAACTGGAAGAAGATGAAGCCCAGCACACCCATAACCAGAGCGGCGACGAAGACCATGGGGCCGTTCAGGGATTCGTCCTCGTTGTAGATCAGGAAGGGCAGGATGACCATGGGCAGCAGATTGCCAACCATGGAGCCGATGGAACGCCATGCGGACAGAGAAGCGCGGTCAGCGGGGTTGTTGGAGATCAGGGAAAGCAGAGAGCCGTAAGGGACATTGGCTACGGTGTAGAAAGCATCCCAAATCACATAGCCGGCCAAGAAGATGACGATCTTTGCCCAAGTGGGAGCAGCGGGGAAGGGCATGAAGCACAGAGCGCCGCCTACGATCAGACCGATGGAGCCGGCCCAGATGTACTGCAGGAACTTGTTGCGCTTGTACTGGTGGCGATCGGAGTCCACGATGGAACCGATCAGGGGGTCGTTGATTGCATCCCAAACCTGCAGGATGACGATCAGCAGGGAGTACCATGCGCTCAGGCCCATGACCTGAGTCCAGAACAGTGCCATGGTGCTCTTCAGAGCGAAGCTCATGTTACAGCCGAGGTCACCGGCGGCGTAGGCCAGACAGTCACGCATGCCAAACTTGCGGTGACCGTTTGCGTCCAGTTGGACAGGTTTTTTTGCCATTTTACAATTCCCTCTTTTCAAAATAATGTACCTTGAGAAAGCACGGATGTTGCGAAAATGCTTTTCGCACCTATTTTATCAAGAAGTTCACAAAATCTGTGAGTAAAATATTTGCATAAAATAGAAAAATTTTTACTTCCTCTTGTAATTTTAAAATAATTATACGATAATATTGAAGAATTAGAAACAAAGAATTTCTGGTTTGAAAGGAACTTTCAGCCAGGAAAATCCAGAAATGAGGATAGGGTATGCTGCGGGATAATGAATTGAACTTTTTTCAGGACGTACTGCGGAATATGCGTATACCTGTCCGGATCGAACCGGCTGATCTGGATCTGCTGTTTTATGCTGATATGGGACTGCGCAGACAGCTCGGTGTGGAAGAAGGTGCCTTTCAGGACTGGAACCGGCGGCTTCATGGAACGCTGAAGAAGAACGTTCTGTTTCGCATTACGGATGAATTCTTTTGCAAATATGTGGCCTTTTTTCTGGACTTTGACGAACAGGGGAAAGCCCGGGTGCTTCTGATCGGGCCCTACGTCAACGAAGAGATTGACCACTTGTGGCTGGAGCGATTCTGCCAGCGCACGGGAGTGCATAAGGATTGGATCCCAATTCTTGAGAACTATTATCAGAAGGTCATCTATCTGAAGGATGAGTCTTTGCTGTTTGCTGCCGTTACTGCCTTGGGAGACCGTCTGTGGGGTGAAGATCAATTTACGACCGAGTCCATTGTGGCCGGTGTACCGGAACACTGGATTCCCAAGAGCGCCGCACCGGAAAGCCAGCAAAGCAGTGATGTGATGAAGGATATTTCCTTGGTAGAATCCAGCTACGATGCGGAAAACCGTCTGATCGAAGCGGTATCGCAGGGGCAGAGCAGAAAGGCTGAGCTGATGCTGGCTCATACCTCGCAGATCAATTTGGAACAGCGCACGCCGGAAATGATGCGAAACACCAAAAATTACACCATCATTCTGAATACGCTGCTGCGCAAAGCGGCAGAACAAGGCGGCGTTCACCCGCTGTATATTGACCGGCTGTCTACTGAATTTGCAAAGCGAATTGAAAAATTGAAGCGACAGGACGACATTTCCGCGTTCTGGCAGGAAATGGCTCATCGTTACTGCCTGCTGGTAAAAAAACACTCGTTGAAAACCTATTCGCCGCTGATCCAGAAGGTCATTTCCCGGGTAGAATTTGATTTGACCGGTGACCTCAGTCTGAAGGCCAATGCCAAAGCATTGAATGTCAATGCCAGTTATCTGTCCACGTTGTTCAAAAAAGAACTGGGTATGACGCTGACCGAGTATGTAAACAGGAAACGTGTAGAGTATGCGATTTATCTTCTGAACACCACCAAGTTGTCCATTTCCGTGGTTAGCCAGCGTTGCGGCATTCAGGACGATAATTACTTTACCAAGATATTCAAGAAGTTTGTAGGTAAGACCCCAAAGCAATTCCGTCAGGAAAATGCACTCTTTCCGCGCACACGGCCCAAGGAAGAAGAAAACTCCGAACCACAGAGCGGTCCGGAGTTCTGAATCTTTATTGTGGTGCATCTTCCCGCGGAGAATGATGGAACCGCGCGCGGTAAGCACGGTAAAAGGAAGAGTAATCGGAGAAACCGCAGGCCAGACAGGCTTCACCGGCGGCTTCACCCCGTTGAATCATGGCGCGGGCTGCCAGAAGGCGCTTGATGGTTACATATTCCCAAAGGGGCGACCCGGTGGCTTGCTGGAAGATGCGGCTGATTTGGGAGCGGCTGCGGTAGAAGTGATCGGCTACCGTCTGCAATGAAATGGGCTCAAACAGGTGCTCGTTTACATAGGCAACAAGGGTGCTTTGCAGGCCCTGTGCCGGGACATGGTGGGAAGTTTCCTCACAGACACCGCAAAGGGTAGTCAGAAAGAGGAGTAGCCGTGCCAGCAGATTCAGTCGAATGTCGGGTACACGTTCGAAGGTAAAGTCGGAAAACGCATTGCGCAAATGTCCGTTTGGGTCGGACTGGGCAGGGTAGTAGTTCTGCCGCCCCAACGGACGGTCCAGAAAGGGCTTCAAAAGGCGCCCGCCAGGGTCAAGTGTTTCCAGTAGAGAAGGGGAAAAATGGATGGCAATGCGTTCGTAGGGCTGGCTGGGGTCAATACTAAGTTTGTGCGTTTCAGCCGGGCGGAGAATGAGAATGTCATGGGGGTGGATTGGGTATTGATTTCCTTCCACCAGATAGGTTCCGCTGCCTGAAATGAAGTAATAAATCTCCATCCACTCATGGGCATGCATGGTGAAATCCTCGGGGTCGGGATGAAGATCTATCGTGTGGTGACTGTATAATTCGGCGTCACGATAAGTAAAAAGATGGGGCATTTGCTCACCTACTACACTGTTTTTCATAAAGCATATCATGAGATGCGCAGATTTACAATGATTTTTCGCATAATATGCAATTCCATTGTAAATAAAGTTTTTATAAAATAAAATCAAACAAATAAAAAGATACAAACGGTAAAAAACGGAAAGGAATGTTAAACATGGAACTGAATCTCCGCACCAACTGCCGCTATGCCATCGCATGCCCCACCAGCATGGGCGTGCGTATCACTCCGGACAACCGTATGGCTGTTCACACCAGCAATCATTTTTACATGCAGGCCACCAGCGCCGAGACCAACGTGCTGAATGTGGCTTCTTCTCTGGGCAAGGAGTGCCTTGCCATGACCAAGTTCGTCAAGGGCAGCCCCATTGCTCAGTTTATCAAGAGCGATCTGCGCTCCCGCAATATCAATTACGAGGGTGTTGAAGTGGAGCAGGGCGGCCCTTGGGGCTATCGCCATCAGTTCAACATTGCCGATTCCGGTTTCGGCCTGCGTGCTCCCCGTGTGTGGAATGACCGCGCCGGCGAGGTGGGCCGCACCCTGTCCATCGATGAGTTCGACGTGGATCGCATCTTCGGTCAGGAAGGCGTCATGATCTTGCACATCTCCGGCTTGATCGCCGCCATGAGTGAGTCCACCACCCGGTTCTGTCTGGAGGTTGCCAAGGCCGCCAAGAAGTACGGCACTCTGGTCAGCTTCGACCTGAACCATCGCGCTACCTTCTGGAAGGGCCGCGAGGAAGAACTGTCCGAGGCATTCCATCAGATCGCTTCCGTGGCCGATGTTCTGGTTGGAAACGAGGAAGACTTCCAGCTGTGTCTGGGCTTCAAGGGTCCCGAGGCCGGCGGCAAGGACTTGTCTTCCAAGATTGAATCCTTCAAGGGCATGATCGCTGAAGTCATGGTTAAGTATCCCAATGCCAAGGTGTATGGCACCACCCTGCGCCAGGTTATCAGCGC
>JAZOBA010000084.1:0-23530 GCA_045595705.1 Oscillospiraceae bacterium | reverse complement strand
CAACGAGTCCGATCAGTGTCTGTATCCCGATTTGAATTCCTTTGTGGTTTTTCCCTGGCATCAGACTCACGGTAAGGTAGCACGTCTGATCTGCGACGTATACAATACGGACGGCACGCCTTTTGTGGGCGATCCCCGCGGTGTTCTCAAGCGGACCTTGCAAAAAGCGTCGGACATGGGATTTGATGCGTTTAAAGTTGGCCCCGAGTGTGAGTTCTTCCTCTTCAAGACCGATGAAAACGGCAAGCCCACCATGGAGACCCACGATGAGGCAGGTTATTTTGACTTGGGTCCCCTGGATCTGGGAGAAGGCACCCGCCGTGACATCTGTCTGGCCCTGGAGAAAATGGATTATGAAATCGAAGCAAGCCATCATGAATGTGCCATGGGCCAGCATGAGATCGATTTCAAATATACCAACGCCATGCACGCGGCCGACAATATTATGACCTTCAAGTTGGTGGTCAAGACCCTTGCACAGCGCAACGGACTGCATGCAACGTTCATGCCGAAGCCCATTTTCGGTCAGGCAGGAAACGGAATGCACACCAACATGTCTCTGTTCCGCGACGGAAAGAATGTATTCTACGATCCCAACGATGGAAAGGGCCTTTCCAAGGAGGCCTATAGTTTCATCGCCGGTATTCTGCACCACATGAAGGGAATCACGGCCATTACCAACCCCCTTGTCAACTCTTACAAGCGCTTGGTCCCCGGCTATGAGGCACCCTGTTACATGGCTTGGTCTGCTTCCAACCGATCCACTCTGATTCGCATTCCTGCCGCTCGCGGTCAGGGCACCCGTGTGGAGCTGCGCTGCCCGGATCCCTGCTGCAATCCCTATCTGGAACTGGCTGTCTGTCTGGCAGCCGGTTTGGACGGTATCGAAAAGGGAATGGTTCCTCCGGCTGAGGTGACCGAAAATATCTATGATATGAGCGCCGAGGCCCGCAAAGAGAAGGGGATCGAAGCTCTGCCTGCCTCGCTGGAGGCGGCGCTTCACGAACTGGAGAAAGATCAGCTGATTCTGGATACGCTGGGCGAACATGTTGCCCATCATTACATTGAAGGCAAGTGGAAAGAATGGGATGAGTACCGTGTCCATGTTACCACGTGGGAACGCGACAAGTATATCATCAACTATTGATCGCTCGTATTCAGAAAACCGGGAGGTGCTGTTATGCTGCGTTTTACAAAAATGCATGGACTGGGCAACGATTATGTCTATGTCAATTGTCTGGATCATACACCGGATGATTTGCCTGCGTTGGCACGCCGCGTCTCCAACCGCAACTTTGGAGTGGGCAGTGATGGTCTGATCTGCATTTGTCCCTCTGACTGCGCAGACGTTCGCATGAGAATGTTCAATGTGGACGGTTCCGAGGGAGAAATGTGCGGAAACGGTGTTCGCTGTGTCGGTAAATTTGTCTATGACAAGGGCCTCGTTGCGAAAAATCCCCTGACGGTTGAAACGCTGGGCGGAATTAAGGTGCTCGACCTGAAACTGGAAAACGGCGTTGTGGCTGCGGTGACGGTTGATATGGGTATACCGGAGATCAGCCCTTCTGCACAAATTTCTGTAAAGGGGAAAGACTATACGGTAAATCCGGTGTCCATGGGCAACCCTCATTCGGTTGTGTACCTGCCTGAGATCGCAAATCTGGATCTGGAATGTATCGGACCGGACTTTGAGTGCCACCCCATGTTCCCCAACCGAACCAACACGGAGTTTGTTGAAGTGATCGATCGTACCCACCTGAACATGCGTGTGTGGGAGCGGGGAAGCGGAGAAACTCTGGCTTGCGGTACCGGTGCCTGTGCAGTGCTTGTTGCATCCGCATCTTTGGGTCTGAGTGAACGGGAGGCAACCGTCCATCTTCTGGGCGGTGACTTGAACATTCGGTGGTCGGAAGAAGATGGGCATGTTTACATGACCGGCCCTGCGACCACGGTCTTTGATGGCGAACTGTACGAATGAAATTAATCAAGTAAATTCCATAGGATTTGCATCCGGACGGCATCGAAATGCCGTCCGGATTTTTTTGAACTGACTATTCTCTTTTGGGGATAAATCTGGTATAATAATATGATAGGGATAGTATAAGGTTTTTTTGAGTTTGATGTCGGAGGATTGTTATGTCACAGATCATTTCTCTGAAAAATAAATTCATGCATATTTGCCCTGATCTGGAACTGCTGGAGCAGGAGCCCATGAATCGGCACACCACATTTCGCGTGGGTGGACCTGTTTCACTGATGGCGCTGCCCCGCACTGTTCAACAGGCACAGTTGGCAGTGCGTGCCGCTGTGGAGGAGGGAATTCGCCCTGTTTTTCTGGGGAACGGATCCAATCTGCTGGTGCCCGATGCCGGCTGTGATGTATTTGTGATCAAAACCACAAGCGGCTTGTGCCAGGCACGGGTGGATGGCAATGAAATTATTGCGGAAAGCGGCATTTTGCTGGCCCGACTGGCTGTTCTTGCCCGCGATCACGGACTGACCGGACTGGAGTTTGCACATGGAATTCCGGGCAGTCTGGGTGGCGCAGTGACCATGAACGCCGGTGCCTACGATGGTGAGATGGCGCAGGTAATCACCGAAGTGACCTATTTGACTCCATCCGGAGAGATCGAAACCACAAATGAATTTGGTTTTTCCTATCGTCACAGTGCCTTCTCGGATGGTTCCAGACTGATTCTTTCCGCAAAGATTCGGCTTCAGCCGGGTGATCCTCAGCTGATTCGCGCCCGCATGGAAGAGTTGATGGAGCGCCGTAAGAGCAAGCAGCCGCTGGAGTGGCCCAGTGCCGGATCCACCTTTAAGCGCCCGCAGGGGTATTATGCTGCGGCGCTGATCGATCAGTGTGGACTGAAGGGAATGACGGTGGGCGGCGCGCAGGTGTCGGAAAAGCATGCCGGCTTTGTGATCAACAAGGGCGGAGCGACCTGTTCAGATGTTCTTGCTTTGATGGATCAGGTGCGCCAGCGTGTTTTTGATGCAACCGGAGTGGTTCTGGAACCGGAAGTAAAACTGTTGGGGGAGGAATAAGGTTGAATTTTGTGATTGTTTCCGGCCTTTCGGGAGCCGGCAAAAGTAAAGCAGTCTCCTTCTTGGAAGACATCGGCTACTACTGCGTTGACAATCTGCCTGCTTCTCTGATTCCCAAGTTTGCCGAGCTGTGCATGGCCGGTGGCGGCAAGTATGATAAGGTCGCGGTTGTAACCGACATTCGCGGAGGCCAGACTTTTGACGGTCTGTTTGAAGCGTTAGATGAACTGCGTGCCATGCAGTGTGACTATAAGATCCTCTTTGTGGAGGCCAGTACAGAGACCATTATCAAACGGTATAAAGAGACTCGCCGAAGCCATCCCCTGGCTGGCGGCGGTGCATCGCTGGAAGAGGTCGTTGCGTTGGAGCGATCTGCGCTGGAAGGCGTGCGAAAACTGGCCGAGTACATCATTGATACAACGGCTCTTTCCACGGCCAAACTGCGCGGTGAGATCATTCGCCTGTTTGGAACGGAAAAGGCCAGCACCAACATGAGCGTTTCGGTCATCTCCTTTGGGTTTAAGTACGGTATTCCCATTGAAGCGGACCTTGTTTTTGATGTACGGTTTCTGCCCAATCCCTACTATCTGACCGAATTGCGCAATCAGACCGGACTGGATGAAGGTGTCAGAAACTTTGTGTTTGGCTATCAGCAAAGTCTGGATTTCCTTGGCAAGTTGGAAGATATGATCGGTTATTTGCTTCCTTATTACGTGGAAGAAGGAAAAACCGCTTTGGTGATTGCCATCGGCTGCACCGGTGGACAGCATCGTTCGGTGGCAATTACCCGTGCCTTGGCCGATTTCATTCGACAGAAGGGTTATAATGCCACGGAGAATCACCGTGACATGACGAGGGCATAAAAATGGATAAACTTTCAGGACCTAAGATCGTTGCCATTGGTGGCGGGCATGGCCTGTCAACCATGCTGCGCGGCCTGAAAAAGATGACATCCAATCTGACGGCAATTGTGACTGTGGCGGATGATGGCGGTGGCTCCGGAATGCTGCGCCAGGATCTTGGAATGCCCCCTCCGGGAGATATCCGCAACTGCATGCAGGCACTGGCAAATGTAGAGCCGGTTATGGAACAGCTTCTTGGCTATCGCTTTAAAGAAGGCAGTTTGTCCGGTCAGGCATTTGGTAATTTGCTGTTGGCCGCATTGAACGGGATTTCGGATTCGTTTGATCAGGCGGTTGCACGCATGAGCGAAGTTTTGGCCATTTCCGGCCGAATTCTCCCGGTGACCAATGCCGATGTGAAGTTGGAAGCCATCTTTGAAAATGGAAGCCGCGTTTTGGGCGAGTCCAAGATTTTCCGATTTAAGAAAGAGCAGGATTGCCGCATCCGCAATGTCCGTCTTCTGCCGGAGCATTCTCCGGCGCTTCCTCAGGCGATTCAGGCGCTGGATGAAGCCGAACTGATTTTGCTTGGGCCAGGCAGTCTTTATACCAGCGTGATCCCGAACCTTCTGGTGGATGGGATCGTGGAGGCCATTTGCCGGTCGAATGCGCTGAAAATCTATGTCTGCAACATTATGACGCAGGACGGCGAAACCGAAGGGATGACGGCATCGGATCATGTGAAAGCCTTGCTGACCCACGGTGCCCCCGGATTGATCGACCTGTGTCTGACCAATTCCGCTCCGGTGAATCCCGACCTCCTCGAGCGGTATAAAGAGGAAGATGCTGCGCCTCTCGTGGTTGATCGCGCAGCCATCGAGGCTATGGGGATCGAGGTGGCCGAGCGTCCGCTGGTGGCAGACACGACGGATTATGCCCGTCACTCGCCGGACCGTCTTGCTCGGGCTGTCCTTGAAATCTATCGGGAGCGAGCCGAAACCAAAGTATTTTAGAAAGAGGGATCACTGTGTCCTTTTCTGCACAAATCAAGCAGGAACTCTGTAAGACGGCGATCACCAAGAAGTGCTGTGCGCAGGCAGAGGCGTACGGAATTTTACTGTTTTGCAGTAGTTTTCAGAGCGGCGGCATTCGAATCGTGACCGAATCCGATGCATTTGCTGCTCGATTGCCGCTGCTGTTTAAGAAAGCGTTCCAACTGGAATTTGATCAGCTTCCGCAAACCCATTCGGGTAAGCGTGTATTTTTGATCAAGGATCCGAAGAAAATTTCTTTTATTGGTGAGACCTATGGATATGATCCGAGTGAAAGTGTGGCTCTGCACATCAATTTTGGTGTATTGGAAGAAGAACATTGCCGCATTTCTTTTTTCCGAGGGGCCTTTCTTGCGGGAGGATCCGTGACCGATCCGGATAAGGGATATCACTTGGAACTGGTTACATCTCATTACAATGTGGGTCGTGAAATGCCCGCACTGCTGCGTGAGTCCGGGTTTGAACCGAAGACTACCGAGCGGAAGGCGAATTATGTGACCTATTTCAAGCAGAGCGGCTATATTGAGGATTTCCTGACGGCCATTGGTTCGCCGGTGGCAGCTATGGGAATCATGAACGCCAAGGCGGAAAAAAATCTGCGTGGCAGTATTAACCGCCGTGTGAACTGTGAGGCGGCCAATTTGGATAAGACGGTGGACGCTTCCATGGTTCAGATCGAGGCAATTCGTATGCTGGAAGAGCGAGGGATGCTGGAACAGCTGCCGGAAAAGCTGAAGGAAACGGCGATTTTGCGCAGGGAGAATCCCGAGTTGACTCTGACGCAGCTGGCAGCCATGTGCGATCCGCCTGTTACAAAATCGGCATTGAATCATCGCTTGCGTAAACTGATGGCGATGGCACAGCAACCGTAAGAGCAGATATACTTAAGATGCAGTTTTAGGAGTGAGTTCGGATGAGTTTTGTCCATCTCCATGTGCATACCGAATACAGTCTTTTGGACGGTGCATGCCGGATCAAAGGGCTTGCCAAGCGTGTCCGCGAACTGGGACAGCATGCGGTGGCCATTACCGATCACGGCGTGATGTACGGTGTGATCGACTTTTACCGCGCCTGTAAAGCGGAGGGAGTGAAACCCATCATCGGCTGCGAGGTCTATGTTGCACCGCGCACCCGCTTTGACCGCACCCATGAGTACGATGCTGAGTCCCGCCATTTGGTGCTTCTGTGTAAAAATGAGACGGGATACCGAAACCTGAGCTATATGGTGTCTAAGGCCTTCACCGAAGGCTTTTACATCAAGCCGAGGGTTGATATGGAGCTGCTGCGCAGCCACAGTGAAGGTCTGATCGCACTGTCTGCCTGTCTGGCCGGTGAGATCCCGCGCCGTATCATGAACGGTGATTACGCAGGAGCCAAAGCGCATGCACTGGAAATGCAGGATATTTTCGGTGCAGGAAATTATTATCTCGAATTGCAGGATCAGAATCTGCCGGAGGACGCGCAGGTCAATGCCGGAATCATTCGCATTCATCAGGAGACCGGGATCCCGCTGGTGGCGACCAATGATGCGCACTATATAACGCGGGAAGATGCTCACCTGCAGGATGTGCTGATGTGCATCCAGATGGGCAAGACGGTGGACGATCCCGACCGTATGAAGTTCGAGACGGATGAGTTCTACATCAAGTCGGAAGAGGAAATGCGCAGTCTGTTCCCGCAGTGGCCCGAAGCCATTGAGAATACGGAAAAGATTGCCGAGGCATGTAATCTTGACTTTGTGTTTGGCGAACATCATCTGCCGGAATTCAAACTGCCGGAAGGGGAGACCGACAGCGAATCCTATTTTGAAAAGCTGTGCTGGAAGGGCTTTGAGCGCCGTTATCCGCAGGGTGGGGAAGAGCTGAAGGAGCGTCTTCGTTTTGAGATCAATATGATCCGGAAGATGGGATTTGTGGACTATTTCCTGATCGTTTCGGACTTTATCGGTTACGCCAAGGAAAACAGCATCCCTGTCGGCCCCGGCCGTGGTTCCGCAGCAGGCAGTATGGTATCGTACTGTTTGAATATTACCGATGTGGATCCCTTGAAATATAATCTGTATTTCGAGCGTTTCCTGAATCCGGAACGCGTGACCATGCCCGATATTGATATTGATTTCTGCATTCGCCGCCGTCAGGAAGTCATTGACTATGTGACGCGTAAATACGGAGCAGATCATGTGGCTCAGATCGTGACCTTTGGTACGCTGAAGGCCCGTGCTGCCGTGCGCGATGTGGCGCGTGCGCTGTCCATTCCCTATGCAGAGGCTGACGCCATTGCCAAGCAGGTACCCTTTGCGCTCAACATGACGCTGGAAAACGCCTTGAAGCTGTCCAAGCCGCTGAAGGATATGTATGACAGCGATGAGCGAGTAAAGAATCTGATCGATACTGCCATGGGTCTGGAGGGAATGCCGCGCAATTCTTCCACCCATGCCGCCGGTGTGGTAATTACCCGTAAACCGGTGTTTGAATATGTGCCCCTTGCAACCAACGATGACCTGCCTGTGACCCAGTATACTATGGTCACGTTGGAAGAGCTTGGCTTGCTGAAGATGGACTTTTTGGGTCTGCGAAATCTGACCATTCTGGATGACGCCGTTCAGATGGTGCGGGCAAAACAGCCGGATTTCAGTCTTTCTGAAATTCCTATGGACGATCCCATGGTGTTCCAGATGCTGTCGGAGGGACGTACTTCCGGTGTGTTCCAGATGGAATCGGCCGGCATGACCGGTGTCTGTGTCGGACTGAAACCGCATAGCATTGAGGATATTACGGCAATTATTGCGTTGTACCGTCCCGGCCCCATGGACTCCATTCCCCGTTTTGTGGAGTGCAAGCACAATCCGTCCCGGGTGGTGTACAAGCACCCCATGCTGGAACCCATTCTGGCTCCGACTTACGGGTGTATTGTTTATCAGGAGCAGGTCATTCAGATTTTCCAGCAGCTTGCCGGTTACTCTTTGGGACAGGCTGATATGATTCGCCGTGCCATGAGTAAAAAGAAAGCCAAGGACGTTGAGCGCGAGCGAGAGGCCTTCCTTCACGGTGACCCGGCTAGAGGCATTGACGGCTGCGTTGCCCGCGGTGTTCCTGAGCCGGTTGGACAGGCTGTATATGATGAAATCTATGATTTCGCAAACTATGCGTTTAATAAGGCGCATGCCGTGTCCTATGCCATTGTTGCCTACCAGACGGCATGGTTCAAGGCGCACCACACCAGAGAGTATATGGCTGCCTTGCTGACCTCGGTCCTCGATTCTCAGGACAAAGTGGCGGAGTATATTGCAGAGTGTAAGGATAACGGGATCCGCCTGCTTCCGCCTGATGTCAATGAATCGGGTGCAGCCTTTACCGTTTCCGGAAATGACATCCGATTTGGCCTTGCTGCGCTGAAAGGTGTTGGCCGAAGCTTTACTGATGCTGTATTTGTAGAGCGTGAAAAGGGAGGAAGCTTTACAGACTTTTCGGACTTCTGTTCGCGCATGTACGACCAGGGTCTGAACAGCCGTGTACTGGAATCGTTGATCAAGTGCGGTGCATTTGACAAAATGGGCTACAAGCGCTCGCAGCTTTTGGATGTTGCACCCTCTTTGATGGATTCCATTGCGCAGATCCGCCGAAAGAATCTGGAAGGTCAGTTTGATCTGTTCGGCGGTGGCGGAGATGAACCCCTCGCTCCGGTGATGCATGTCAATGCCGCGCTGCCTGAATTTACCCGCCGTGAAATGATGGCAATGGAAAAGGAGACCACCGGACTTTATTTGTCCGGACATCCCATGGATGAGTTCCGCGATGCTGCCCGGGCTTGCCATGCGGTTTCCATCGGTTCCATCCTGAATGATTTTGCACGGGAGGAAGGCCCTCAGACCTATCGGGATGAGCAGCGCATTATCATTGCCGGTGTGGTCGCATCGGCCAAAACGAAAACAACAAAGAACAACTCTCTCATGGCATATGTGACGGTAGAGGACGATACGGCATCCATGGAATTGCTTGTCTTCTCTAAGACCCTCAATGAGTGTTCGCCCTATCTGAAGGAAGGACTGCCTGTGCTGGTTCGAGGTAAACTTTCGGTCCGGGATGAAAAATCGCCGCAGATCCTTTGCGATGGGATTTCGCCGCTGCAGGATTCTGCTCCGAGCACACAGACCAAAGAGAGCCGCCCCAAGACCCTGTACGTAAAGGTTCCCTCGGAAGGCCCTGTTCTGGAGAAGGTCAAGATGGTGTTTTCCATGTTCCCCGGAGAAGAACCGGCGGTCATTGTACTTGCGGATACCAGAAAGCGGTTTGGCACACGCTGTGTCATTCATGATGCATTGATTGATGACCTGCGCGGCCGACTGGGAGAAGAAAATGTCGTTGTGAAATGAGGAATGAAAGCGAGGTGGACAAATGATCCGATTGATGAAGCTGCTGACTCACCGTGTGTTTCTGGTTGCTGTTTCGATCCTGATTCAGTTGGGTGTATTGTTGATCGTTCTGCTTCGGTTTAATGATTACTACCAGCAATTCAGTCTGATCTGTTCTGTGCTTTCCTTCATCATTGTGATCCATATTGTCGGAAACCGGAGCAATCCGTCCTATAAGATCGCATGGATCATTCCCATTATGCTGTTCCCGATTTTCGGGTGGCTGCTTTATCTGTTGTTTGGAGGCAATCGCCTGTCAAAGCGGACACGCCGCAAAATGCAGAGCATAAACGATGTCATGACACAGGAGCTCAAAAGTTCCTGCCATGTGGAGACGTTTGCCGAATTGGAAGGGGCAGAAGCCAGACTCATGGCCGGTTACATCGAGCGCAATGCATTGTGTCCGGTTTACGCAAACACTGAGACGGAATATTTCCCCTTGGGTGAATACCAGTTTGAAAGCATTCTTCGTGAACTGAAGAAGGCGGAACGCTACATTTTCCTTGAATTTTTCATTATTGAACCCGGTAAGATGTGGGATTCTGTTCTGGAGATTCTGGAGGAAAAGGCGGCCGCCGGCGTGGAAGTCCGCGTTCTGTATGATGATATGGGCAGTATGTTTACTCTGCCGCGGGGCTATGCGAAAACACTGAGGAAAAAGGGCATCAAGTGCTGCGTGTTCAATCCGTTTCTTCCGATCCTTTCGGTGCGCATGAACAACCGTGACCACCGTAAGATCCTGGTTATCGATGGAAAGGTTGCATATACCGGAGGCACCAATCTGGCTGACGAATATATCAACGAAAAGGAACGTTTTGGACATTGGAAAGATACTGCGATTTTGCTGCGTGGCGAGGCCGTATGGAGTTTTGCGGTGATGTTCCTGAATATGTGGAATTTCGTAGCAGGAACCAAGGAAGAATTTGAGAAGTTTCGACCGGAAGCGGAACCGTGCCAAAGCATCGGATTCGTGCAGCCCTACGCGGACAGTCCTTTGGATGATGAGCCGGTGGGAGGGACGGTGTATCTGAATCTGATCAATAAGGCGAAACAATACGTTTACTTGACAACACCTTATCTGATCATCGACCATACTACTGTCAGTGCCCTTTCATCTGCCGCAAAGGCAGGAATTGATGTGCGCATCATTACGCCGCATATTCCTGATAAGAAAGTCATTTTTGAGGTGACCCGCGCGCACTATCTGCCGCTGCTGGAAGCCGGGGTCAAAATATACGAGTACACACCGGGATTCATTCACGCCAAGACCTTTGCGGTGGATGATCGGTTTGGTACGGTCGGGACCGTTAATATGGATTATCGCAGTATGTTCCTGCACTTCGAAGACGGTGTGATGCTGTACGATACACCGTCGGTGCTGGATATTAAGAAAGACTTTCTTGCGACGCAGGCGGTATCTCAACAGGTCACGTTGGAAGAAAGCAAGGCGAGACCGTTGCTCAAGCGCATTCTGTGTGGGTTGCTGCGCGTGTTTGCGCCGCTGATGTAGTTAAAAAAGGAGACCTGATTCGTAGAATCAGGTCTCCTTTTATGCTGTAGAAGCAGGTGTTGTTCGAATACTGCCGTTAGGGTTTAAAGGACTCGAAAATGGACAGGCTGCCTTTGCTCTCGCAGCGAGCCATGTCTTCCGGAGTACGGATGGTCCAGTTGACTTCCTGCGCCCGCCAGAAAGACTTAGCCAAGGACAGGGAGATAATATCCCGGTGTTCATGCTTATAGGCGATGAAGTCAGGCACGGTGAGGAAGGATGTGAGCAAATTGGTCATGGCAAAGTCGGCGGCCTTACCCAGACCGGTACCCTCATCGCTTCGGAAGAAATTCTGGCTTAATTGGCCGCGACAAATTTCCGGACGGTGCTTTTTCAGCCACATGATGGGCTGGGGATGAAAGGATTCAATGCAGTAATCTACCTTAAAGCCGTCCAGCACCTTGCAGGCGGCCTCGGCCAAGGCGGCGGAATTGCCCTCCACCTTCAGCTCCACGATCACGGGAGCCTTACCTTCAAACAGGGGAAGCACATCTTCAAGAAACGGAATCGTTTCCTCGGTGCCTTCCAGACGATATTGGCTCAGCTCTTCGGCGGTTAAATCTTTTGCTTTTACATCCACGCCGGCCGTGCGCAGCAGGGAGTTGTCGTGGATGACAGCCAGTCGCCCGTCGCGGGTCAGGTGAATATCCAGCTCAATGCCATAACCGTGTTCAGCTGCCAAACGGAAGGCGGCCATGGAATTTTCCGGAATGCCCTCTGTGCTGTTGTGCAGGCCGCGGTGGGCATAACGGAATTTCCGCAGGGTTTCCCATGCCGGATGGTTCTTTCTGCACCGCAGTGCAAGGATCCAAAGCAGGAACAGAACGACAAGAATGATCAGAATGGTGATAACAGCAGTCATGGCTTAGTCGATCTCCTCAAAGGCATCCAGCCCCTTCTTGACCTCGGCCTTGGCATCGCCGTGCTTGACAAAGCGCATGGTGACAAAGCTGAGGAAAACGAAGATGGCAGCGTAGGGGAAGAGGATCCAGTAGCCCACGTTGCTCAGCAGGGAGCCGGCCAGGATGGGAGTAATGACTTGAGCGGTCATGGAGGCGGTGTAGTAATATCCGGTGAACTTGCCCGCGTCGGAGCCGCGGCACATCTCGACCACCATGGGCAGAGAGTTGACATTGATGGAGGCCCAGGCCAGACCGACCAGAAGGAACACAACGTACATGATCACATTGATGCGGTCGAACACGGAAGTCAGAATGTAACCGCCAATGAAGCAGCAGGTCAGCAGAATGGTGCCGAAGGTGATCATCTTTTTGCGGCCCACCTTGGAGGCGATAATGCCGATGGGAATGTAGGAGACGATAGCACCGGCAGTACCAACCAGCAGACAGGTGGAGGCACCGCCGATACCGGTGCCCATGACCTCGCCAATATAGGTGGTAAACCAGGTGGTCACGCCGTTGTAGCCGGCAAACCACAGAGCGATGGAGGCCAGCAGGAAGGCCAGACTCTTCTTGACCGGCTTGGGCAGCACTTCGTTGCCGGAGCCGTCATCCTGAGCCAGATTCCACTCGGGGTGCTCGGCTTCCAAAGCGCGGTTTTCCGCAACCAGCTTGGGTTCGCGGATAGTGGCGAACAGCACAATGATGGCCACCAGCATAATGGCGGACACCACGATGAACAGGGGCTGATAGTTGATGTGATCCAAACCGACCGTCTTGGAATCGGGGTACATGACGGCGGCCACACCCAAATAAATGATGCCGCCCACGGCACCCATCAGGTTGATGATGGCGTGGCCCTTGGAACGCAGGGGCTTGGGGGTCACATCGGGCATCAAAGCCACGGCGGGGGAGCGATAGGTACCCATGGAGATGAGCAGCAGGCCCAGCACGATAACAAAGGACACGAACTTGAAGGGGGCTGCCTCAGCGGAGTAGCTGTTGTCCAGAATGGGGAGGATGTTCATCAGGATGACAGCCATTGCGGTACCTGCCAGAATGAAGGGAGTACGGCGGCCGATCTTGGTGTTGACCTTGTCGGAGATGCCGCCGAAGATGGGCAGCAGGAACAAGGCCAGAATGTTGTCCATGGCCATGATGGCACCGGCCAGAGCTTCATCCATGTCGAAGGTGGACTTCAGCAGCAGGGGGACAATGCTGTCATACATCTGCCAGAAGGCAGAGATGGACAGGAAGGCGAGGCCTACCAGAAGGGTGCGTTTGTGATTGAGTTTCATAAGTATGTTCCTCTCTCTGTAAAAATGGGATGCGGGACATAATTAGATACAGTATATCGTACTTCATGGAAAAATGCACCCCCTAAAAGCAAATTTCCCATTTATCTTAACTGTGTCTGTTTGATTCTCCGGCAGCTATGCAAAGCATTGAAACATAAGTGAAAATATGATAGAGTAAGCCAAACGATAAATGGGATTATACGGAGGTGATCATACCAATGGAAAAATTGTCAAGAGAGATCGAGAGCGTACTTGTTGAACGGTTTGGAAAGGACAGTATCATTGCATTGGCAACTGCGGTCGATGGCATACCTTTTGTTCGCGGAGTGGATGCGTTCTATGAGGACGGAGCATTTTATGTGCTTACTCATGGCTTGTCCAATAAAATGAAACAAATAGAACAGAATCCGACAGTTGCAATCTCCGGCGAATGGTTTACTGCCCAAGGGAAAGGGATTAATTTGGGCTACTTTGGGGATCCGGGAAATTCACATATTGCGAGCAAGATGAAGCAAGTGTTTTCTGCTTGGATCGATAACGGCCACAATGATTTTGATGACAGAAACACCTGTATTCTTTGTATTAAACTGACTAACGGTGTTTTGTTTTCAAACGGTACCCGCTATGAAATAGACTTTACCCAATAGTGGCAGATCCCGGCTTGTTGGTTTTCTGTTGAGATGATGTCTTTCCGCATTTTATCTGCGAAGGAAGTTTTATGCAGCAAAAATTGTTTCCGTTGTAATAAAGCAAGAAATGATGTATCATCAAAAAGAAAAAAGCAGCGGTACAAAGGAGATTTCATATGGAACGCAACGATCCCCGATACAGTTGTTACATTCAAATACTGAAAGAAGAACTGGTTCCCGCCATGGGCTGCACAGAGCCGATCGCGTTGGCTTTTGCCGCGGCAAAGGCAAGAGATCTTCTTGAGCAGTTGCCTGAGCGCATTCATCTTCAGGTCAGCGGCAGCATCATCAAAAATGTGAAGAGTGTTGTTGTTCCCGGGACCAATCAGTCCAAGGGCCTGGAGGTTGCGGCTGTTGCGGGCGCGGTTGTCGGACACTCGGAAAAAGAGCTGGAAGTATTGTCTGCGCTCAGTGAAGAGGACCGCAATACCATCTCTGAGTGCATGGAGCAGATCGATGTTCAAGTCGAACACATTGAGCTGGGTCATGTATTTGATATTATCATTACAGTATCGACTGCGGAGCATTCCGCCAAAGTTCGTATTGTCGACAACCACACCAACATCGTTTTGCTGGAAAAAGACGGCGAGACGCTCCTGAAAAAGAATGTGGCCGAGGGAGAAGGGGAGTGGTCCGGTGCAAATCACGGTTGCCTGACCATGGAAGGCATCTGGGACTTTGCGACGACATGTGATCTATCGGAAGTGGATGAACTGCTGGAGCGTCAGATTCAGTACAATTGCGCCATTGCCGAAGAGGGCATGAAAAACGATTACGGCGCCAACATCGGAAAGGTTCTCCTGAAAACCGGCGGCGACGGTGTGCGTAACCGTGCAAAGGCATATGCCGCAGCAGCCAGCGATGCCCGTATGAACGGCTGTGAGATGCCGGTTATCATCAACAGCGGAAGCGGCAATCAGGGAATTACCTGCAGTGTGCCATTGGCGGAATATGCCAAGGAGCTGAAGTGCGAGAAGGAGAAACTGTATCGCGCATTGCTTCTGAGCAACCTGACTGCCATCCACATCAAAGACGGAATCGGCACTTTGAGCGCGTATTGCGGTGCAGTCAGCGCCGGTGCCAGCGCCGGAGCCGGAATTGCTTATCTGCTTGACGGCGATTACAACACGGTCATTCACACGGTGGTCAATTCGCTCGCCATCGTCAGCGGCATTGTTTGCGACGGCGCCAAGCCGAGCTGTGCCGCGAAAATCGCCAGCAGTGTGGATGCCGGAATTCTGGGCTACGAAATGTACTGCTACAGCCAGGAATTCAAAGCCGGAGACGGTATCGTCATGAAGGGCGTCGAGGAGACCATTCGATGCATTGGCAGTCTGGGAAGAGACGGAATGAAGGAGACCAATGATAAGATCCTTTCTATGATGATCTCGTCCGCTTCGCTGTAAAAACGGCGGCGGAGCAGATGCCGTTCTGTCATCGAATCGAATACGGGGAAACGGTTTGATCTGAATTTCCGGAAAGGAGGTTCATCGATGAAACAGAATATTTTCTATTTCGGCTTTTCGGTCTGCCATTCGGTGAAGCGATTCGTTTTGATCGCCCTGACCGTGCTGATGTGCTTTGGTTTGCTTTCCTGCGCACCGGAAAAGCCGGTCAACGCAGAAAATGACGGCAGTCTCCCGTCGGACGGTGCCAACCCTGCGGTGGTGGAATCGCCACAGCCTGTGCCCGACGGGTCCCACGCAGAGGAACCGTTGCCTACACCGGAAAAACCCGATGCGGAAGAACCTTTGCCGACGCCGGAGGAAGGCCCGACGGACGAAATCAACCGTTTGGATACGCAGGCCGTTTTGGATTATCTGGACGCTGCATTTGCCGACGGTGGCGTTGACATGTGGGCGTTTCTTCTCCCGGGAACCGGGCCAATCTCCGTTTCGCTGGACGGATACTACGAACAGGTGCGAAGCGTTTTTGCTGCCTACAACTGGACGCAAACCGATGAGGTGGCTCCGAGTGTGCCGCATACATCCGAAATATGGCAGCTATGGCTGGTGGACAACCATGTTTGTAAGGCAGATATTTGGAGCAACAGCAATCAGGTTGTGTTGGGATATGATGCAGCTGACGCAAGTGAGCGTGCAGTGGGATATACCTATGACGGGGAAGCGGGAGCCTTGAGCGATGCCTTGGCAAATCTTTGGCATGCTCCCGAGTTTCGATATGCACTTGTTTTGCTCCCGGTGGAAGGACAGGATAATCAAACCTTGATGCTGTCCTACGAAAAAGAATTTCAGGAAATGTATCTGAATTCGGGTGCGGTTACAGATTATGAACTTCACGAACTGACGCTGCTCTCGGAAGGCGATGTGGAGGGGGGTAGTCAGGATCCCTTTTTTAAGTTCAGTTACTCAGTAAAGCCCTCGAATACTTCTGCACACTGTTGGAGAAATTATGTGATTCGTGAAGACGGTTGGGTTGATATTTCGGTGGAGGTTAACTTAAGCCTTACGGGATACGGTGATGCGGATACGGTCTGGCGCTGCGGTTTCTGGCAGTGGCCGAACAACAAAGAGTGAACGGTGGATCTCGCGGCAGCTGAGATCCGCCGTTTTTTGCTTCCGTGTTTCGAATGGGAAGAGGCTTGCTTGATTCTTGCGTTTTCGACAAAAATCCCATATAATAAAATCATCAAGTAATAGTGAGGATGTTGTGCATGGCCAGGGTGTCCACCAAAGAGAACAAGAACATTTACCACAAGACCAGAGAAAGCCTGCAGCTCACCAGAGAAGCGGCATCTGATCTTTTGGAGTGCATTGCGCCCGAACGCATTGAGAAGATCGAGAATGAGCGCTCTCTGCCTCATCCGGACGAAGTTCTTGTCATGGCAGAGAAGTACAAACAGCCCGGTCTGTGCAACTACTATTGCGCCAATCAATGTCCCATTGGGCAGCAGTATGTGCCGGAAGTGAAAATCAAGGACCTATCCCAGATCATTTTGGAGCTGCTGGCCTCTCTGAACGCGGTGAGTAAGCAAAAGGATCGCTTGATCGAGATCACCGCAGACGGCGAGATCTCCGACGATCAGATTGAGGATTTTGTCAATATTCAAGAGGAACTGGAACGCATCTCCATTGCGGTTGAGACCCTGCAGCTTTGGTCGGAGCGTATGTTGGCCACCGGTATCATTGATGAGGAGAAATACAACGCACATAAGAGTAAGTGATATTTGCGCTGTACATTTTTCTGTAATAAGCAAAATAGCTCCCTTTATTTTTCTGATGGAATCATTTATTTCTCGCAAGTTCAAACGTACAATAGAACCGTAAGCAGGAGACGGCTTTCCGAATCTGAGCAAAGGTCGTGATACGTTTGAGCGCAAGAGAAAGAATCCTGGCGATTCGGCTTATGAATAAGGTTTCAAAGCATCCGATGTATGCCAAGGCACTTGGGATCGAAGGTGTACAGCAAAAGGACAGCACGGGTGACTTGGATCTGTTCGATACATCCGAATCGAGCCGTAATCAATAACCATGTGAGCAATAGAAAGGAGAAAAAGTATGGAAATTATTATTGGTGCTGCAGTTGTTCTCGTACTGCTGATCATTCTCATTCTGATCGGCTATGTAAAGGCTCCGCCCGATACAGCCTTTATGATCTCGGGCTTCCGCAAGCCCCGCATTCTGATTGGTAAGGCCGGTGTGCGCATCCCCTTCCTGGAGCGCCTGGATAAGTTGTCCCTGAAGATGTTTTCCGTGGATGTTAAGACTACCGACTATGTTCCCAACGCCGAGTACATCAACGTGAAGGTGGATGCCACCGTCAAGATCCGCATCGGTCAGAGCGAAGAGATGATGGCACTGGCCTCCAAGTTCTTCCTGAACGAAGGCGAGGACACGATTATCCGCCGCGTGCAGGATACGCTGGAAGGCAACATGCGTGAGATCGTCGGTCAGATGAGACTGGAAGAAATGGTCACCGACCGCAAGGCTTTCGGTGAGCGTGTGCAGGAGAACGCGATCCCCGACCTGCAGAAGATGGGTCTTGAAATGATCTCCTTCAATGTCCAGTCCTTCTCTGACCAGAACAATGTCATCGAAGACCTCGGTATCGATAACATCTCCCAGATCAAGAAGGGTGCTGCCGTGGCCAAGGCTCAGGCCGACCGTGATATTGCCATTGCCCAGGCACAGGCCGCCAAGGAGGCCAACGATGCCAAGGTGCAGTCCGAGATGGAGATTGCCGAGAAGCAGACCTCTCTGGCCATCCGTCAGGCCGAGCTGAAGCAGCAGTCCGATGTCAAGAAGGCGGAAGCCGATGCCGCTTACTCCATCCAGGAGCAGGAGCAGCGCCGTTCCATCGAGGTTTCCTCTGCCAACGCCGACATCGCCCGTGCCGAGCGCACTGCCGAACTTCGCGCAAAGGAAGTTGAAGTTACCAAGCAGACTTTGGATGCTGAGATCCGCGCCAAGGCCGACGCCGAGCGTTATGCCGCCCAGCAGGCTGCAGAAGCTGAGTTGTTCCGCCGCACGAAAGAAGCCGAAGCCAAGATGATCGAACGTCAGCGTGAGGCCGAAGGTATCCGTGCCGTCGGTGAAGCCGAAGCAGAAGCCATTCGCCTGAAGGCGCTGGCCGAGGCTGAAGGTATCGACAAGAAGGCTGAAGCAATGAAGAAGTACGGCGAAGCCGCCGTCATCGAGATGATCATGGCTGCTCTGCCCGAGATCGCCAAGAATGTGGCTGAGCCTTTGAGCAAGGTCGACAAGATCACCATGTACGGTGAAGGAAACAGCGCCAAGCTGCTGTCCGACATTGTCAACGGTACGACTCAGGTCACCGAAGGAATCAGTGCCGGTATGGGCATTGATATCAAGAGTCTGATCATGGGCGCTCTTGGCGGAAAGATGGTCGCCGACGCCGCCCCCGTCATCGTGGTTCCCCCTGCCGCAGATGCAGGCACCGCGCAGGATGACGCAAGCGTAAGCGAATAAACTGTAACGCAACGGGCCCTGCGAATGCGCGGGGCCCGTTCATAAAAGCAAGGGAGGAATTTATATGGGATTTGGAATGGGTTTCGGTGGATTTAGCATCGGATTTGACCTGTTCAGTATCATTTTCCCTCTCTTTTTTCTGGTAGCTATTGTCTTCTTTGTGATCATTGCCGTCAAGGGGATCAGTCAGTGGAACAAGAACAACCACTCGCCTAAACTGACGGTGCAGGCTACTGTTGTGGCTAAGCGTACCAACGTGACCCATCATCGTCATCGCGGTGAAAGCAGCCATTCTTCCACCTGGTATTACGCTACCTTTCAGGTCGAAAGCGGCGACCGGATGGAATTTGCCGTTGGCGGGCAGGAATACGGCCTGCTTGTTGAGGGAGACAGCGGAAAACTGACCTTCCAGGGAACTCGATACCTTGGGTTTGAGCGGATGTAACCGCTGTGGAGTATTGATAGAAAGAAAGGAATCAAAATGTTCGAAGTACTGGCCAGTATCATTTTTGCTTTTCTGTTGTTTAAGTGCATTGGGTTTGCACTGAAACTTTCCTGGGGAGCGGCGAAAATTATTGCCGGTATCCTCATGGTGCTTTCTCTGCCTGCGCTGATCCTGTGTCTGGTATTTGTAGGCGGGTTTTTCCTAATCATTCCGATTGCCTTGATCGTCATCGCAGCGGTGATCTTGAGAGCCTGCATAATCTGAGCGCGCAAGAGCAGATGAATTGATGAAAAAGAGGGAGGGGTCAAAGTGAAGCTCTACATCAAAGAAAAAGTGTTTTCCTGGGGTGATAAGTTCACGGTCATGGACCAAATGGGCAATGATAAGTATATCGTCGAGGGCGAAGTGCTCAGTTGGGGCAAAAAGCTCCATGTTTATGACATGGCAGGAAAAGAAATCGCTTTCATCAAGCAGGAGGTTATGAGTTTCCTGCCCCGATACTATGTGTTCTGCGATGGGAAAGAGGTGGCCGAGATCAAGAAGGAATTCTCTTTCTTTTTTCCCAGATACAGCATTGAAGGACTTGGCTGGGAAATCGAGGGCAGGTTCATGCTCCACGAATATGAGATCACCCAAAACGGACGCACGATTGTTTCCATCAATAAGGAATGGATGACCTGGGGTGACAGCTATGAACTCGATATTGTAAACCCTGCAGATGAAATCGTGGCGCTGGCGGTGGTCCTGACCATTGACTGCGTTGTGGAACAGCAAAGCAACTAACCGACAGGAGGGATTCATATAAAACTTGCTGCTGACTTTAGGGAGATCGCCCGCAATTCGCTGCGCGGAAAGTGGGGCATCTCAGTCATCGTCGGTTTGGTTGCGGTTCTTCTGGGAGGCGTGAGCAACGAAGGACCGGAGCTTAATCTGAATATTGACGGTGCGGGTACAAATCTAAGTCTTGAAATTGCCGGTCAAACCATTTCCCTAACAGGTGACGGCATCAGCGCTGGCCTTGGTGCGATTCTTGCAGCAGGAGCCATGTATCTGGTCACGGCCGGACTGGTTATTGCTGCGATTCATCTGTTTTTGGGCAGCGTAGTCGGTGTCGGTTACTCCAGATTCAACCTTCAGCTGGTTGATCGCAACGATGCCGGATTTGCGCATTTGTTTCAGTATTTTCCCAATTGGAAGAATGCGGTTTGCGCCAGACTGTTAAGAGCGATCTATGTTTTTCTGTGGTCTTTGCTGCTTATTATCCCCGGCATTATTGCTTCTTTCAGCTATGCCATGACCGAGTATATTCTGGCCGAGCATCCCGAAATGACCGCACGAGAGGCGCTTGCCGCGTCCAAGGAAATGATGGATGGGAACAAGTGGAGACTGTTCTGCCTCCATTTTAGTTTTATAGGCTGGGCGATTCTTTGTGCGTTTACATTGGGTATCGGTAACCTGTGGCTGAATCCGTACAAGAATGCCGCTATTGCCGCGTTCTACCGTGAGATTTCCGGGACAGAACGCACCACGCAGGAAATATAACCTTAACATCAGTTCGGCTGAACGAATTGATGTAGATTATTGGAATGCAAGTAAGCATGAAAAAATAACCCGGGCTATCCCTTGTGTTTAAAAGGGGAGGCCCGGGTTATTCTTTGTTCATAGTGTTATGATCGAAACAGATTTGTGCTTAGCAGAAATTGAATGACAGCGCATTGCAGCCGTTTGGGAAGAGCATTCAGCAGGAACAGCCCAACATTCTGATGCTTCCTGTAAATCAGCTTGGGATGCTTTGCGGTGGTGGCTTTGTAAATATGAGCAGCAAGTACTTCCGGCTTGATTGGAGTGCCCATGAACCTGGCGGCAAGTCCGGCAAAGTTTTTGGCTTGCTTTTTGTACAGCACAGTTGTGTCAGCCAGAGTTTGCGTGGCCTTTACGGATTCGGTGCTCAAGGGGGTTTCGATGGCGCCGGGGCGAACAGTTACGACTGTTTGACCGATGAGATTCAATTCCTGCCTTAATGCCTGAGCATATGTATCGAGGGCGGTTTTGCTGACATTGTAAAGGCCGTTGAAGGGCATAGGGTCAAAGCCGGCGACTTCGCTTGTGACGATCACGATCCGGCCGTTTTCAGCCAGCCGGTCGTGAAATGTATGATTGACCAACATGGTGCCGGAGAGATTGATGTCGATGACCTTCTTCATGCGTGTATAGTCACTTTCGACCAACGAGGCCATCATGTGGATCCCTGCAATATTCAGAATGGCATCAAGTGTGATGTTTTGCGCCTGAAGGTGTTCTCTGACGCTGCGCAGGGAAACTTCGTCGGTAATATCTGCCACAAAGCCGTGAAAGTTATTACGCTGTGTGGCGCGTGCTATGTCGATCCCGTAAACAATGTGACCGCGCTTAATGAAGTAGTCTGCAGCTGCCTGCCCGATTCCGGATGCTGCGCCGGTAATGAGTATGTTCAGTCGATTCATACTGCCTCCGTATTGGTGTTTATGCTTCATAAAGAAAAGTTTTTGCAGATGTTGCTGATCTCAGCACAGCTCATCCAACAAAAGGTCCATATTTTCTTCGGAATACTCCAGCTCGGAGGAAAACAGACGAGCCAATTCAACCTGGTTCTCAAAAGTAAAACTGCCATGTTTTGTCCAGAGAACGGCGCCCAATGCATACAGCAGGTAATAACCCCAGGCCACAAAGGCGGCGCGGGCGGAAAGATCGATGGGACTGATGGCTTGAATGAGATGACGGTAGAGAAGGTAGACGGCAAACTGTTCGTATTCAGTCTGGCGGGAACGCATGTGAATATCAAAACCGGATAGATTGACATTGCTCCATTCTGCCTGCAGCAAATCAAGCAGATCGGACCAGGCACTGTCCAACCGCTCTAAAGAGAGCAGAAAGAAACACCAATCCTCCATCGCTCGTTTCGGCAATGCTGCGTCGCATAGGGCGAGCATGGCATCCAAGCGCTCTGAAATGGTACTGCTTCGGTCCTGAAGAAGTGCAATTGCCTTATCACGCAGGGCAATCAGCTCGCCCGGTTCCGTCTTCGGGCCATCAGAAACCAATTGCACCGGGTCGGTTCTGCTCAGAATCAGCCGGGCAGCCTCCTCACAGCACAGGCCAAGACCGCTCTCTACCCGGTCCGACAGATGATTATGGAAGCGGGGGTGTTCGGAACAAATTTCGCAAATCTGATCCTCGCCCAGTGTCAGGATGATATCGCACAGGTTTTCACTGTTTAAAAAGGGGCAGCGTTCTCCTTCGCCCAAAATAAAGTGTGGGGGATCATCCGGGGAGATGCTTGCACGGAGTCGGTCACCAAAAGACCCCGGGACAGAATTGTAAGAACAAAGCTTGTCCGGATCTACATCAATTTCCCAACCGATGCAGCAGCTGTGCTGGCAGCTTCCGGCAATGCAGTGAAAGTCTTTGTAGTAATCCGGTGTAAACTGACACATGATATTTCCCCCAATCTGAAAGAGATAATACCACGGCGGCACCTTGGGGGCAAGAAAAAAGATTTTATCGCACCCGGATAACGATTTTTTAACGCTTGTTATATGAGCAATGGGCTCGTTGCAAAATGAGCTAAGAAAAAAGGGCCTGTCGCAGAATTGAAATTCTGCGGCAGGCCCGCATCACTATAAAGCAATATTGATCTCGTACGCATCTTGAATGAGGATGTAATTTACGTCATGCTTTTGTGCAAGAGCCAACATTTCGGCATTATCCTCCAGTACGCGCTCCAAGGTACACCACGCATCATCCAAGCGACTTTCAACGACATTTGCATATTCCTTTATGTCATCAAAATGCCGTCTTATATATTCCGCGGTCATCACCAGACAATAGTACTTGATGTGTTCAAGATATTCCTGCTCAAAGTCCGCTGTCCAATCAAAGGGAATATAGCATCCTTCGACAATCAGATTCTGATTGTTTTCAACGGCTGTTTTTATCATTTCACGGACGATCGGCCATAGATATGCAGTCAAATCCTCATCATCACTCATCGGGGTAAGTTTTGTATTTCCACTACGGATCAACCCCATTTTCAGGTGGTCTATCGACAGATATGGGTATTTATACTTCTCGAGCAGCCTTTGAGCTAGTGCAGTTTTTCCTGTATGGGATGCACCGGTAATCAGAACAATCATTACTTTCATCCTCACAAATTGGTTTATCTTTTTATTACTTTATCATATTGTTTTGCTCACATCAACGCTTAGCGAAATCTACAAAGATTATTTCAGCCACAATTAGGGTAAAAGGGAACAATGTTGCCAATCGTTGAAATAATTGACGAGATATGATAGAGTGAAGCAAAAGACAA
>JAZOBA010000083.1:0-5429 GCA_045595705.1 Oscillospiraceae bacterium | reverse complement strand
TAGGTGTATCCGATCGGAGCGGGAGGGTCAAAAGAGCTTTGAGGCTAGCCGCCGCAGGACTAAAAGATGTATGAATGATGTTAGGAAGTTGCTCTATTATTGTTTGCTACGGGAACAAAAGATGAAGAAAAGTTGTTATTTTGTTCAATCAAATATTGTTTCGTGAACGACCTAGATATTATAATGAAGGCGAAGTGACGGATGAGGTCTTTTCTCGGCAATGGGAAATGACTTCAGACAAACGAAAAGATTGAAACCCCTTGGGATAGAAGGGTTTTTGTTGGTGCTGCGTGAATCCTCCAGAGGGGCTTTGCCCCTCAAATCCTTGGTAAGGATGAGGTCCCCGGTTCAAATCCGGGTAGCAGCTCCAAAGTCCTGAATCTTTTGATTCAGGACTTTTTTATTTCTGTGCACTGAAAATGTGCTATAATCAAGATGCAAATCATCTTAAAGAGAAGGTTCCTTATGAAAACAAAAGGGCGAACACTGGACATGACCAGCGGTGCCATTCTGCCTTTGATGCTGCAGTTTGCAATTCCGGTTATGCTGGGGCACTTGTTTCAAAACATGTACAATCTGGTGGACATGACAATCGCCGGTCATGCCATTGGAGATCATGCCATTGCGGCGATTTCGGCTTCCAGTGCGTTGATCATGCTGATCAATGCCACGGCGATGGGGTTTAACACCGGTAACACGATTTTGATTTCTCAGGCGTTTGGGGCAAAGGACTTTGATGGGGCCCGCCGCAGCTTTGCCGGTGCGGTGGAGCTTTGTGCGATGCTGATCGTGGTAGCAACTTCAGCTCTTCTGCTTGTGATCGATCCGTTACTGCGTTTGGTAAAAACCCCTGCTGAGTTGATGGTTGACGCAAAAAGCTATTTGCTGATCATGGTAATCGGCCTGTTTGCGACCATGTCTTATAATCTCCTTGCCGGCGTGTTTCGTGCGGTAGGCAATTCCAGAGTTCCGTTGGTCTTTCTGATCGTTTCTTCCTTGCTGAACGTGGGTCTGGACATTCTGTTTATGGTTCCGCTGGACATGGGAGTATCCGGTGCCGCTTTAGCCACCGTATTGGCGCAGCTGATTTCGGTTGCGCTCTCCGGAGGGTATCTCTATGTGAATTACCCTTGGCTTCGAATCCGGAAGGAGGATTTTCTCCACAACGGCAGTTTGCTGAAAGATATGCTGCCGATGGGCATTTCCATTTCTGTTTCCAACGCCCTGTTTGCCGTGGGAGACATTGCGGTGCAAGGGGCAGTGAATGGCTTGGGTGCCGATGCCATTGTTTCTCAGGCGTCAGCGAATAAAATCAAGAGCTTTTGTATTACACCTTCCATTGGCATGGCAAATACTTGCGCTGCCTTTGCGGCGCAGAATTACGGAGCCGGGAAGCTGGATCGTATCTCCAAGGGAATCAAAACCGGAATTCTGTTTAACATTGCTTGCAATGTGGTTACATATGCTGTTGTGTTTTTCCTCGGTGCGCCGCTGATTCGCTTTATTACCAATACCGACAGCGCTCAGGTGGTGGCAGACGGGGCATTGATGCTGAAAATCGTTTGCGCGTTTATATTCACGCAGACCATTGTCATGGTCTATCGTATGTCCCTGTCCAGCATGAAATGCAAGGTGATTCCGATTATAGGTACGGCGATCGAGCTGGTGTCGCGATGCTTTAGCGCGTGGGTCTTGGTGCCTATGCTCGGATTTTTGGGCATCTGTTTTGCGGAACCGCTGTCCTGGGTAATCAGCGGTGCCGTGATGGTGATTTGCTATATTTGGGTGATAAAGAAGGCGCGGCGGAATATGGCTGCATAAGGAGGTATACGTGTGATTTCCTGCAGAAAATTCACGGTACAGGGTATGGATGATGAGGTGCATCTGTATCGTATCAGCAATCAAAAAGGCGAGTATGTGGAGTTGCTGGATTACGGAGCTACAATATATTCTATCTGCGTGGAAGACCGGAATGGGGAAATCGGTGATGTTGTCTTGGGTGCCCCCGAGGACAGCGATCTGAAGCAGTGCAAGGTGATGGGAAGCATCATCGGACGGTGTGCCAACCGAATTGCCCATGGACGTTTTGAGGCGGACGGGAAGGTTCATCAGCTGGAGCAGAATGAAAACGGGAACTTTCTTCACGGGGCCAGCGGAAACTATGCCCGAAAAATGTTTGCGGTGTTGATCAGTGAGGACACCAACACGGTGACTTTTTCGCTGAAGGACACCGGTGAAGGTGGATTTGACTGTGCCGTGCAGGTGCAGGTGTCCTACTCATTTGGAGATGACAGCGTTCTGACCATGGTGACCCGCATGGCACCGGAGGGAACGACGGTGCTTAATCCGACCAACCATGCCTATTTCAATCTGGGTATTGCTGATGTGCGTGATCTGCGTCTGACCTTGCGTGCAAAGGATCGAGTCAGGCGGGACGAAAGAGGTCTGCCCGATGGAGGGCGCATTGCTGTGGATAACACGTCGGCAGATTTCACCCAAGGAAGAGCGATCCGGGAGGCCATGGACAACGACCCGACGGGGTACTTTGCAAAAGACTGGATCATGTACGATGAGTTTTATATTCAGGAGCGCAATTCGGAACAGCCGTCGGCAGAGTTGTACTGCCCGGAAAACGGAAGGATTATGCAGGTTGTGACTGATATGCCGTCCATGGTTCTGTTTGTGGCGCCCAGAAATCTGACGCCGGGCAAAGCCGGGAAGAACTACGAAGGATACTGTGCCGTGTGCCTGGAGCCCGGATTTGTTCCCAATGCGGTGAACTGTCCGGAATATGAATCCCCTCTTTTCCCAAAGGGCGAAGCACTGCATACAGTGACAAGATATATATTCAAAACCGATCGTTGAAGAGTGGTTTCGATTTCCATACAGAACAAGGCAGGAGTGACACGATGAAAGTAATCGCTCGCATCCAAAGTGCGTTTCCCGAAAAGTTTGGCATTCCCAGACAGAGTGGGCTGGTGGAGGAGTTGCAGGCTCGGATTGTTTTTGAGCCGGAGTACCGCAATCCCGATGCCGTGCGAGGGATGGAGGAGTTTTCCCATCTCTGGCTGATCTGGGAGTTTTCCGAGGCCAAGCGGGATGCCTGGTCGCCCACTGTGCGCCCGCCCCGTCTGGGCGGCAATCAGCGCTTGGGCGTGTTCGCCACACGCTCTCCTTTCCGACCCAATCCTGTGGGGCTGTCCTGTGTTAAGCTGGATCGAGTGGAGTTGGACAGCGTCTTGGGTCCGGTCATCTACGTGCTGGGAGCCGATCTGATGGACGGCACTCCCATTTTTGACATCAAGCCGTACATTCCCTATGCCGACTGTCATCCCGATGCCATCGGCGGTTTCGCGTCGGACAAACCGGGAGAAAAGCTGCAGGTGGTTATTCCGGAAGAGCTTTGCTCGGTGGCGGCACCCGAGGTGATCAATGCCCTGCGGGGTGTGCTGGCACAGGACCCCCGGCCAGCCTATCAGAAAGACCCGGAGCGGATCTATGGACTGTCTTTTGCCGGAATGGAAGTGCGCTTCCGGGTGGAGGAGAATATCCTGCGGGTCTGCGGGATGGAACTGAAAAAATAAAAAAGCGGTGGAAGCAAAGGCTTCCACCGCTTTTTAAGTATAAGTAATTGTTATCGAATCTCTCTGCGGAAAATCAGCATATTGAAATACACGGTCGTGCTTCCGCGACCCATGAGAGCGGCGATGCAGCCGTTGTTCTTAGTGACGGGAATCTCGTGGATGGAGTCAAACACCCAGCCATCGTAGGATTCCTGAGCGATAATGGCGGCGTAATTGGTGACGCCGTCGGCGTAGTTGGTGTTCTTGCTGACGGTTTCGTCACCGTGGGGACAGCAAGGATGGTGTTGATCCATGAGAAGTTCCTCAAAGATATTTACAGTTTGTTCATATTTTCCTCATTATACGAGATTTCGACCTTTTATGCAAGGGGAAAAGAACGAGGGGCTCGCAGCTACGAAGTTTTTTGCTCGTAACAAACGGAAACAATTCCACACATGCGGGCATTTCGCTTTTGCATTGTGGGTCCTCCGCGCATAAAATTAACCCCCGGATCGCGCGCCGGAAAGGGCGTGGATTCGGGGGGTGCTGCATTAGATATTCGGTTGCAGAAGGGAGATGATCTGCCCAGGCAGTTGGTCCCGGTTTTGCTCGGTGACGGTAATTAGGGTAACCTTGGGGTGGTTGCGGATGGCGTCGGTCCAGCCGCTGCTGCGCAGACGCACCACACCCAGAACGGGAATATTACCGTCCAGCGTGTTCAAAATCTCGGCCTGAAACTCTGCCGCGTCACGCTCCAGAAAACCGCACTCGTCCATTAAAATCAAACCGACCTCGGACTGCTTTGCCCGGCGCAGAGCGGCACATCCAAGGGAATCAAACTGTTCCGGAAGCGATCGGCGTTCCTCCGGAGTGATATAGGCCACCCGGTGGGATTCATCGCAAATCGGTTCGCCGGAAGCATCCCAGAGGTAGAGCCAGCGGCCATTTTCGTACCGTTCCGGTCCGGAGCCGGAACGAAAGCCGCCCAAAGCGACAGACAGCCCGGCCAGAACTCTGTTCACAACGGTGGACTTGCCTACCTGTACATCACCGGTCAGAAAAATGTGCTTAGACATTGAATCGGAACAGGACGATGTCGCCGTCCTTCATGACATATTCCTTGCCCTCGGAGCGAACCAGACCCTTTTCCTTGGCGGCCACCATGGTGCCGCAGGCCATCAAATCGTCATAGGCAACCACTTCGGCACGGATGAAGCCGCGCTCAAAGTCGGTATGAATCTTGCCGGCGGCCTGCGGGGCCTTGGTGCCCCGGGTGATGGTCCATGCACGGCACTCGTCCTCACCGCTGGTCAGGAAGGAAATCAGACCAAGCAGGGAGTAGCTGGCCTTGATCAGACGGTCCAGACCGGACTCGGAAATGCCCAGCTCCTCCAGGAACATGGCTTTCTCCTCGCCGTCCAGTTCGGCGATCTCAGACTCCAGTTTGGCGCAAACGGGGATGACCTGAGCACCCTCCTTGGCAGCCAAATCAGCCACCTGATTATAGTAAGAGACGTTCTTGTAATCGGCAAAGCCGGCCTCGTCCAAATTGGCGGCATAGATGATGGGCTTCAGAGACAGAAGCTCGCTGGTGGCGATGATCTCCTTGTCTTCGTCGTCGCACTCAAAGGAGCGGGCGGAATTACCGTCGTTGAGCCAGTCCTTCAGGGCGGTGAAAATCTCCACCTCGTGCAGGAACTTCTTGTCGGCCTTGGCGGCCTTGGTGGCCTTGTCGATGCGGCGCTCCACCATTTCCACGTCGGCCATGATCAGCTCGATGTCAATGATGCCGATGTCACGCAGAGGATCGGTGGAACCCTCCACATGGATGACATTTTCATCGTCAAAGCAGCGCACTACATGTAC
>JAZOBA010000082.1:0-2761 GCA_045595705.1 Oscillospiraceae bacterium | reverse complement strand
GCCGGCAGTTCGGTGGAACGGCTGACGGTCGGCGGAATTTTCACGCGATTTTTGGAATTACTATTTTTGAAAAAAGGGTAAAACACGTGCGCTCCGGGGTAAAAGCCGGGGCGCACGGTGTTTGTAGGGGTCTCTTTTCCGAGAATAGATTGCGCAACCGAGGTTTGTATGATAAAATATATTAATTCAAAATAGACTGGGGTTCCGGCAGACATTTGTGGCTGTGGGGGCCGACCGGGAGAGGAGGGAACGGACCGTGAAAAAACGAATATCAGCTATCGTGCTTGCCGTGGTGCTCTGTCTGAGTTTGCTGGTATCGGCCTTTTCGGTGAGCGCCACTGAAACACCTCACTTTCTGGCAGTCAACGAAAATCTGCTTCAGTTGGAGGATCGGTACATTCCCATCGTCGCCGACGGAATGTACTATGTGCCCTATCATGCGCTGGATGTTTCTTCTACCGGTGTGGATCTGGGAATTTACCCGGTCTACAATACGGCAATTCGTACTCTGACCATCTATAATCGCGAAAAAGTCGTTGTGTTTGATCTGACAAAAGGAACCTGTACCGAGCGCAACGGAACGGTGCACACTGCCCGCGCGGTGACGCGAAACGGTCAAGTTTATATTCCTGCCAAGTTTGTTTGTAATCTCTTTGGCTTAAAGTACAGTGATTTTTCAGATACCGGGTATGGATCCATGGTCCGCATCTGCAGCGCATCCGCTAAATTGAGTGACCGCCATTTTTTGGCTGCCGCTCAGATGCAGATGGAGGACCGTCTGCGCGACTGGCGCAAGAATCAGGGTTCGGTAACACCGGCACCTACGCCTACGCCCACTGTAACAACCCCTGTTCCGACTCCCTCTGTGCCCGAGGTGGACAAGAGCGATGTGCGGACTTATCTTGCGTTCCAAGCCGAGCAGGTGGAAACGATGAGTGGTCTGCTCGACTGGTTGGAGCCGCATCAGATCAAAGGTCTGTTCTTTTTCCCGGCCGACCGGCTGGCACAATATGACGAGCAGATCCGTCGGGTTTTGATTGGAGGGCATGGAATCGGGTTGATTCTTTCGGGAGAAACGGCGCAGGAACTGGCGAGCAGCGCAATGGAAGGCAACCGTCTGCTGCGGCAGATTGCTTATACCGGTACGTATACTGTTCTGATTCCGGACGGAATAGACAGTGAAATTGTGAAAGAACTTGAAGCGGGCGGCCTGCTGGTCTGGCAGACTGATGTGGATGCACGATTCAACGGGCAGAGTGTATCCACCCGGGTGGATGAAGTGAGAGACGCGGTGGAAATATATGATGATGCGGTGTATATTCTGTCGGATTGTTCCGCGTTTTCGCTGACTCTGATGCTGCGATTGCTTCCGGATATGGTGGAAGACCGATATAATTTCCGTTTGGCCGTGGAAACCGAATTGTGAAAACGGTTCAAATGAAAGCGGTTGATCAAGCGGCAGGAAAAGGAGAGAACATAATATGAAGGTATTTTTGAGCGCTGATATGGAAGGCACCTGCGGCATCGCCGTATGGCCCGAAACCGAGCGAAAGGATGACCGGGATTACATCCCTTTGCAGAAGCAGATGACCCGCGAAGTTGCCGCTGCCTGTGAAGGAGCCCTGGCCGCCGGTGTCGACGAGGTGTTGGTCAAGGACGCTCACGATTCGGCCCGCAATATTCTGCCTGCCGAACTGCCCCGGGGCATCCGAATGCACCGGTCGTGGTCGGGTGACCTGCTGTCCATGATGACCGGTCTGGACCGGGAGGAGTACGGTGCCGTGTTCTTTACCGGCTACCACGCATGGGCTTCCTGCCCGGGAAACCCCCTGTCCCACACCATGAACGGCCGCAATGAGTATGTGCTCATCAACGGCGTACGTGCCAGCGAATTTCTGATTAACGCCTACACCGCTGGTTATTATAAGGTGCCCGTGGCGCTGCTGACCGGCGACAAAGAGCTGTGTGAGTTTGCCCGGCAGATGATTCCTGCCATCACCACGGTCCCTGTCAACGAGGGTATTGGCGGCGGTGTGTTCTCTCTACACCCCGATGAAGCGGTGGAGCGTATCCGTGCCGCGGCCGAGCAGGCTGTAAAGAAGGCTGATCAGTGTCATGTGGAACTGCCCCCGTATTTTGAAACTGAGATTCGCTTCCGTGAGCACAAGATTGCCTATTCCAAGTCCTTCTACCCTGGCGCGACCCTGAAGGATGGCAAGAGCGTCTGCTTTGAAAGCGATGATTGGTACGAGGTGCTGCGGTTCTATCACTTTGTGCTCAGCGACGGTTGAGCGGGCAGAGGGTTTTACAGTACGACCATGCACCGGCGGCGAGCCGGAAGAAAGGAGGATGGCGGTATGACCGTTCACGCTTCTGCGGAAGATTATCTGGAGGCCATACTCAGTCTGCGAAACCGGCAGGGGAATGTGCGCTCTATCGATATTGCCAATGAATTGAATTACTCCAAACCCAGTGTCAGTGTAGCCATGAAAAAGTTGCGGGAAAGCGGCTATATTCAGATGGATCCCGACGGATCAATTCTTTTGCTGCCTGAGGGGGAGAAAATTGCCCAGCGGATCTACGAGCGCCACCGCTTGCTGACCGACTTTTTCATTCGTTTGGGAGTGAACCCTGAGGTGGCTGCCTCTGATGCCTGCAAGGTGGAGCACGATCTGAGCGCCGAGACATTTGAAAAAATTAAAGAATTTGCGCAAAGGGAAAATTTGGCAGAATAAAGAGAAAAAACGAGTCCTGATTTGTG
>JAZOBA010000081.1:0-2630 GCA_045595705.1 Oscillospiraceae bacterium | reverse complement strand
GCTGTCGTCGGATCAGATCGCGGATCAAATAGGGATGAAGGAATTTGTTGACCCGTTCACGGGTCGCGAGAACAAGAAGGCGTAATAAAAACCCCTTAAGGGGTGGCCCGAGAAAGAAATGCAGTCGGCAAACCTTTCGGGGCCCCTTAAGGGGTATTGTCTGTATAATGCCCTTCTAGGGCTTACTCAAGCCACCGGCTTAGCCGGTGGTTTTGACTTGGGTGATAATTATGCCATGATGATAAAGCCGTTCTTAGTGTATTCCTTACAGGGAGAACCCTCGGGACCGACAGCATCGGTGCCGGTCAGTTCACCGGCAACATAAGCGTCCACGCAGGCAATGATGTCATCGAACTTGCTGATGGGAGTGGGAATGTCACCGTGGCAGGGATAAATGGTGTCGTACTGATCAGCCATGCCCTGCAGTTTGACCAGACTCTCGCGATATTTGCCAAAGTCCACGCCGTGGCCAAGATACATGACGATGTGCTCACACTGCACGATGTCACCGGGCAGCAGGATGCGCTCGGCGCGATTGATCAGAGACAGATGGCCGTCCATATGGCCGGGGGTGGAGATGACTTCAAACTGGCGGCCGCCCAGATCGATCACATCACCGTCCTCGATGGGAAGCAAGGTGCAGTCACCCTCGGAGAACTTCATGATGCCCTCGTAGCCGGCGGGATCGGCATACACCTGTCCAAAACTGGCATTGCCACCGCAGTGGTCGGGATGGCCGTGGCTGTTCATGACGATCAGAGGCAGGTCAGTGACCTCGGCCACCTTTTCCTTCAGGTCGGGGAAGCAGCCGAAACCGGTATCGGTCAGCAGGGCCTTTTCTTCGCCCAGAAACAGATAGATATGTACATCGAACTGATCAAAGTAATAAGTGCGGTCGTCAATTTTATTGACAGCAGTCACAAATTCCATGGGAATACCCTCCTAAAATAGATTGTATTTATTCTATCATAGGGCGAAAAACGATGCAATAACATTTTATGTAGGTCCACCGGAAAGGTGGACAGGTTTGCTATCGGACCAATGTGCCATGTTCGTCTTCCAGCAGAAGGAGAATTTGCTCCTCATTCCCGGTGGCGGCATTGATATAAACCAACACGTGGGAGTCCCGTTCGGTGCGGCATTTGAATTCGTGGCAAAGCACCTCATACTGCCCGTCGGTGGGGATCAGGGCCATCTGATGGGACAGAATATACAGGTGAGGGGATACCTTGGCCCGTGCGGCTTCCATGGAGACAGCTGCCGCATCAATTTGGCGTACGGTGTGATTCATGATCCATCCGTGGCACTCAAAACCAAGAACGGCGCCGCTGTCCAAGGCTACAGAAACCTTGATCAGATCGGGGTAACAAAGCACGTCGTCCTGCACAGATGCAAAGTTGACGGTCAGAATGTTGCCCTGTTCCATATAGTAGCTTTCTTTCATGGCATGGTAACCGCGCTGCGACAGAAAACTCCGGGCAACAGCCAATCCCTCTTGTGTGGTGAGTGCTGCATCACTTGCGGTTCGGTTTGTGAACAGGGAAAGGACTTTACCCCCTTGCTTGGTAACTTCTGCGTATAATTCACCGCCGTCTACGGTGGCAGAGAATCCCCAGACGGGCAAAGGGCCGTTTCCTTCGCCGGAGGGGGTCAGCACTTGCGGACGCAGGCCGAGAAAATCGGCAGCCACGGCACGTGCTTCGTCCCGACTTACGCGCCTGGTTCCGGCCAGCGCCAGCGGTTTTTTGTCACCCAAATGTTCCGAAAAGGGCCCGTCATAAATTAGAGTCGGCACCTCGGGGAAGTTGGACTCCATGGCCTGAAAGGATGTGCCGCCGGTGGCGGCGGAACCGTCTCCGGTGCTGTCGGCCAGGGACTGCTCCAACTGCAGCAGTTCCGGAATGCGGATGCTGCCGCCGCTCAAATCGGATTGCAGGTCCAGCAGGGAGGAGGACAGGGCGGCAGATGTTTCTGCCAACTGCGCAAGCGTGGAATACACTTCTTCCTGATACTGACCGTTTACTGCGGTTGACTTGGACAGCGCGCCGGCATAATCACCCACCCGGGCCAGAAAGGCGGAAGTTTGGGGTAGGATGGCATAGGATGCCGGCAGTTCGCCCAATGCCATTTGAGCGGCTACGGCTTTCCCGTAAATATCGGTACAGAGCACTTCAAGAAAAACCGGTGTGGCGGCGTACTGTGCCTTTTGCAGGGCGGAGTCCAGCTCGGAAACTGCGGTGGACAGTTCGAAACAGGCGTGGGTGTAACTGTTTTCTATCAACTGGCGGTAATGGTTTGCCCGGCTGTGCCCTTGCAGGGCGAACCCGGACGCAATGGCAAAGGCGGCGGTTACGGCACTGATGATTCGTATTTTCTTTCGGCGCATTGTGTTCAACCCTTTTGCTTCATATTGGTTGTAGTTTTCCGAAAAGGACAACACAATATGACAAGTCAGGGCAGAAGGTAGAATTTGCTTGTGCATTAAAAAAGACCGGGACTCATTGAGTCAATGTCATTAAGATAACGTGTCATCCTGAGCGAAGCGAAGGATCTTGAAACAAAAACGGCCTCTTTTGAGGCCGTTTTTGAAGATTCTTCGGTTTCTTCAAAACCTCAGAATGACAAGTTTT
>JAZOBA010000080.1:0-13225 GCA_045595705.1 Oscillospiraceae bacterium | reverse complement strand
CCGAGGAAGATGCTGAGAGCCTTGAGGCTATTATCGCCGCCTGCGAGGCCAACAACGTTAAGTTCCGCTTCGCTCTTGAAAACGCCTGGTACACCGCTTCCTTCTTCTTCGGTGCAGGCGCTCACTCCAACTGGAGCATGAACGAAGCCGGCGAGTTCACCTCCGTGGACGACGACTTCAACTCTGAGCTTGGTCTCATCGCCATGAAGGGCATGGAAAAGCTCGCTAAGTCCCCCGCATACGATTCCAACGCTGATATCTTCACCGACGCCGGTGTTGTCATCACCGGTATCTGGAACGCCAACGCTGCTGCCGAGCACTTCGGTGCCAACCTGGGCGCTACCGACCTGCCCTCCTTCGAGGTTGACGGCAAGTCCTATCACCTGGGCTCCTACACCGGCAACAAGCTGATGGGCGTTAAGCCCCAGTCCGATGCCAAGAAGGCTGCTGTCCTGTCCCTGCTGGCTCAGTACCTGACCAACGAGCAGTGCCAGATGGAGCGCTTCGAGAAGTATCAGTGGGGTCCCTCCAACCTGGCTGCTCAGGGCTCTGACGCTGTTCAGGCTAACTCCTCTCTGGCCGCTCTGGCCAAGCAGAACGCTTTCGGCCAGCCCCAGGGCCAGATCCACGGCTCCTGGTGGGATATCGCCAAGGTTCTGGGCGCCGACGCTAAGGCCGCCACTTCCGAGGCTGATCTGAAGGCTGCTCTGGATAACTACACCGCTGCTATCACCGGCGTGCTGAACATGTCCGACGAAGCCAAGAACGCCTGGGGCGTTATCGGCGGCATCTGCGGCACCAGCTGGGACACTGACTTCCCCATGACCGAGGGTCCCGATGGCACCTACACCTCTGAAGTTCTGACTCTGAAGGCCGGCGAAGAGTTCAAGGTCCGCCAGGGCGCTTCCTGGGATGTCAACTTCGGCGTTGAGTTCAACGGCGCTAACATCATTGTTGAGGCCGATGGCAACTACAAGGTCCAGCTCGTTTGGGACGGCGCTCAGGGCGGCACCGTCACTCTGATCCCCGCTTAATGACAGAATAATGAACTGAGGGTTCAGGGGAGCCAATTTGGCTCCCCTCGCCCTCAGGGCAAAGGCATTGTTAGCCGGCACACAAGGACAACATGTGTCTTGTCTACCGGCTAGCAATGCTTTCTCATTATAAACAAGGATGTGGTGGGATTATGAAACGATTAAATGATTTAGAGTACTTAAAACTCAGTAAATTCAAAGCATTTCTCTATAATTTTCAGTTATTCCTCTGCGCCATCCCCGCTTGGTTCAAAACGCTTGGCATCGCCATTTTGAACTTCTTCAAAAACTTTGTCCTTGGCGTCAAGGATCTGTTCGTGGACATTGGTACCACGTTCACAAAAGGCAACTGGGCTGTAAAGCTCTCGTTTATCATCTTTGGTTTCGGCAACTTTTACTACGGACAAATCATGCGCGGAATTCTGTTCCTCGTATTTGAAATTGTATTCATCGGATATATGCTGGTTCCCAGCGGCGGCATTTACTGGCTGTCCAAAGGAAACTGGTTCCACAGAGGTGCTACTGTCGGCACCGTGCAGGGCAGTTTCCAGTACGACATGATCTACGACACCGATGTCTGGGTCCCCGGTGACGACTCGGTAAAGGTCATGCTTTACGGTCTGCTGACCATTGTCTTCATCATTGCTTTCATCTGGACTTGGAGAATGCAGATCAAGCAGTGCCGCATCTGTATGGACATCACCGCAAAAGGCAAGCAGATCAAGAGCGCCGGCGACGACCTTCGCTCTTTGCTGGATAACCAGTTCCACAAAACTCTGCTGGCTCTGCCCTTGACCGGCATCCTGGCGTTTACTGTTCTGCCCATTATTTACATGGTTCTCGTGGCATTCACCAGCTACGATGCCGCACACGACGGTTACTCCAACCTGTTCAGCTGGGTGGGTTGGGAGCACTTCAACGAACTGCTGGACTTTGGTCACGGCGGTCTGGGTCTGGCCTTCGGTGAGATCCTTGGCTGGACTCTGATGTGGGCTTTCTTCGCCACCTTCACCAACTATTTCCTTGGCATGTTCGTGGCTATGATGATCAACAAGAAGGGTATCCGAATCAAGAAGTTCTGGCGCACCGTTCTGGTTATGACCATCGCTATCCCTCAGTTTGTGTCTCTGTTGTATACAGCCAAGCTGTTTGACGCTACGGGCATCATCGGCAAACTCCTGCTCCAGTGGAACTGGCTGCCCGACGCCATGATCGCTGCCAACCAGCTTTCCCTGTGGCAGAACCCTGTCTCTGCAAAAATCCTGCTAATCGTTATCAATATCTGGGTCGGTATTCCCTACATCATGCTGATGGCAACCGGTATTCTGATGAATATCCCCGCCGACCTGTACGAATCGGCACGTATCGACGGCGCCAGCGGTGTCCAGCAGTACACTAAGATCACCCTGCCGTACATGATGTTTGTTATGGGTCCCTATCTGCTGACCAGCTTTGTGGGCAACCTGAACAACTTCAATGTCATTTATCTGTTGACGCAGAACAACCAGCTGATCAATACAGGAATCGGCACGGCCGGCGGTGTGTCGGTCTGCTACACCGACCTGCTGATCACGTGGCTGTACAAGATGACGCTGAACAGCGCAGAAACCAAATACTACATGGCCTCGGTCATCGGTATTCTGGTATTCGTAGTCGTCGCAGTCCTGTCGCTGATTGTCTACAATGTAATTCCGTCCACTAAAAACGAGGAGGATTACAGCTGATGAAATCTACAACTGACAATCGAATCAAAAAAAGCGGGCTGGGCGCAAGAGCCAGCCGTCGGCTGAGCAACACCATCGTCTATATCATCCTCGTCCTGATCACCCTGATTTGGCTGTTCCCCTTCATCGGAATTCTTCTGGAGTCCTTCCGTGTGGAGTACCCCGGACAGGTCAGCTATTTCTGGCCCAAAGAGTTCGGTTTGGACAATTATGCCCGCCTGTTCAACCAGACAGACTTCCTCATCTGGTTCCGAAACACCGGCATTATGGGTGTTGCAACTGCAGTCATTCAGACCTTCTTCGTACTTTCCATGAGCTACGTTCTGTCCCGTCTGCGTTTTAAGGGCAGAAAGGGTCTGATGAACTTCATGCTGATTCTCGGCATGTTCCCGGGTTTCCTGACCATGATCCTGATCTACAAGGTCTTCTCCGATCTCGGCCTGACCATGCAAAATGCACCCCTCGGCCTGATCATCGTATACTGCGCCAGCAGCGGTATGAGTTACTACGTGTCCAAGGGATTTTTCGACACCATCCCCAAGAGTCTCGACGAGGCGGCACGTGTGGACGGTGCCACCCGCTGGCAGGTATTCTATAAGCTCACTCTGCCCCTGTCCAAGCCGATCGTAATTTACACCATCCTGATGGGCTTCATGGCTCCCTGGGGCGATTTTATGCTGGCCAGTTATCTGATCCATGAGAATAGCGCCGGTATGAGTGTCGCTGTCGGTACCTTCGAATGGCTCTCCAAAACCATGGTCAACAGCAACTACACCATGTTCTGCGCAGCCGGTGTTATTGTTGCAATTCCTGTTACGCTGGTGTTCCTGATGCTGCAGAAGTACTATGTTGAAGGCGTCACCGGCGGCGCAGTGAAAGGATAAGGGGGTAATATTATGGCTAATGTGAAATTAACGAATGTAAAAAAGATCTACGGCAAGGACACCGTTGCCGTTCAGGATTTTAATCTGGATATCAAGGACAAGGAATTCATCGTTTTCGTCGGTCCCTCCGGCTGCGGCAAGTCCACCACTCTGCGCATGATCGCCGGTCTGGAAGACATTTCTGACGGCACCGTCGAGATCGACGGCGTCGTAGTCAACGACCTCCAGCCCCGTGACCGTGATATCGCCATGGTGTTCCAGAACTATGCGCTTTATCCTCACCTCACGGTGTTTGAAAACATGGCATTCAGCCTGCGCCTGAAAAAGGTCCCTCAGGACGAAGTCTACGCCAAGGTAACCGCCGCCGCAGAAACCCTCGGCATCACCGAGTATCTGACCCGCAAGCCCCGTGCTCTGTCCGGCGGCCAGCGCCAGCGTGTTGCCATCGGCCGCGCCATGGTGCGCGACAGCAAGGTCTTCCTGATGGACGAACCTCTGTCCAACCTGGATGCCAAACTGCGTAACCAGATGCGTGCTGAGATCATTCTGCTGCGCCAGAAGATTGACACCACCTTCATCTACGTTACCCACGATCAGACCGAAGCCATGACTTTGGGCGACCGTATCGTCATCATGAAGGACGGTTTCATCCAGCAGGTCGGCACTCCCACCGAAGTGTTTGACATGCCTCTGAATCTGTTTGTCGCCGAATTCATTGGTGCACCCAAGATGAACACCTTCAAAACCAATCTGATTTGCGAAGACGGCAAGTACTTTGTAACTCCCTACGGCGCAAAGATCGAAGTCACCGGCAAAAAGGCCGATCTGCTGCGCGAAAAGAACGTGAGCAGCCGTGAAATTATTCTGGGTGTCCGCCCCGAGCACGTGGTGCTGTCGGAGCAAAACAATCCCGCCGCCATCTCCTGCAACATCATGGTCAACGAAATGATGGGCAGCGAGCTGCACCTGCACGTAGTGGAGGACAACGGCGACAAGCTGATCGTCCGCATTCCCACCGTCTCTCTGGAAGACGAACAGCGTAAGGCCATGGCCTACGGCAACACCATCTACATCACCTTCGAAGGCAAGGTCATGCACTTCTTTGACCCCGAAACCGGCGTTAATCTGCTTGCCTGATATGTTCAAAAACAGCGTCCATCTTGGATGGACGCTGTTTTTCTTTTTTGACACAGCAGGCTCAGGCAAGACCATACAATTGCATAAATTAATTCCGAGTGCGGATACTATTCGTGCAAAAACAAAAACGCAGGAGGAATTTATAGTATGAAGGCAACCGGCATCGTCCGAAGAATTGATGACCTTGGTCGGGTGGTCATTCCGAAGGAGATCCGCCGCACCATGCGTATTCGCGAGGGTGACCCGCTGGAAATTTACACCGACAAAGAGGGCGGTGTCATCTTTAAAAAGTATTCCCTAATGGGTGGTCTGGCCGATTTTTCCGCCCAGATGTGTGAAACACTCAGTAAAACCACCGGCCACATCACTGTCATCACCGATCGTGACACCTGCCTGTCCGCAGCCGGGTGTTCCCGGCGTGAACTGGTGGACAAGCGCGTCTCGCCCGAACTGGAAGAGGTCATGGAACACCGGCAGATCTATCAGTTCGACCCCGGCAGTACCCCCATTCCGGTATGCGACGAAGGGGACAAGTATCTGGTTTCGGCCGCCGCTCCCATCCTGTCCGAAGGTGACGTACTGGGCTGCGTTCTCTTTGCCGTCACCGATCCGGAAAAACGCACCGGTGAAATCGAATACAAATTGGTCCAGACCATTGCCGGATTTCTCGGACGGCACATGGAAGGTTGAACATGAGGCTCTGCAGATGCAGAGCCTCATGTTCTTTGTGTTGCAAAACCACCCTCCGCAGCATGCGGAGGGTGGTTTTCATCAATTCAAGGCAAATACTGCAAGGGATCCACAATATAGTCGCCCTTGCTCATTTCCAGGTGCAGATGGGGTGGACGCCCGCTTTCGGCCAGCGCCGTCTCTCCCACTGCTCCAATCACGCTGCCGGGTTTGACCGTATCGCCCGCCATCACGGTCGGCTTGGCAGCCAGATTAGAGTAGACACTTTTGATCCCGCCGCCATGATCAATCACCACGGTGGTACCCATCAGGTCATCATCATACACCGCCTCCACGGTGCCCGTGGAAATGGAGCAAACCTCGGCGCCCAATTGCGCAGAAATGTCCAGACCGTGGTGAGTTCGCCAGTCGCCCATGGTCTCATCGTAGGCCAGCACCTCCAGGGAGAAATCCCGGATGATTTCGCCCTTTAACGGCCAGGTGTACACCGAAGCCGCCGGTTTGGATTGTGCCGGTTTCGGTGCTGCAGAGGACGAGGGAGTCGGAGTGGCACTCGGCGTCGGGGTCGGTGTAGAAACCGCCGAAGGAGTTGGTGTAGCCGAAGGGGCCGGTTTCACGTTCGGCTTGGTTGGGGTTGGCGTGGTCCGGGGCGGCGTGGCTGACGGCATCGCAGTAACTACCACCTGCACCGGGGCGTCTACAGCGACATTGTCATCGGGACCCAGCGTGGAAAAGAGATAATAGCCCGAAATTCCGATTGCGGCAAGGCAAAGGAACAGGACTATGTAAAAGCCCTTTCCCGTGACAAAATCGCCCAATCGTTCTGTCCATGATTTCTTGCTCAAATAAACACCTCCGAGACATAGTTTGGACTTGCCTGCGGAGGTTTATACCTGTTCTTCCAATTTTTTATTTCCTGTGCTATACTTGGCCAAAGGAGGTGGAACCATGCGGTTTCGCAAAATATATGTGGAAATCTCCAACCTGTGCAACCTGAACTGCCGGTTCTGCCCCGGCACCAAGCGAAAGCCCGGACGCATGAGCGCCGAGGAGTTCTCTTTCCTGCTGCCCAAACTGCGCCCTTACAGCGATTTCCTGTACTTCCATGTCATGGGTGAGCCTCTTTGTCATCCTCAGCTGGAAGAGTTCCTGACTTTGGCCGGACGGGCAGGATTCAAAGTCATTCTGACTACCAACGGCACCTTGCTGGCCAAGCAGCAGGAAATGCTGCTCGCTCACTCTGCGCTGCACAAGGTGAACATCTCCCTTCACGCCTTCGAAGCCAACGATCTGGCCGTCCCCTTTGAACGGTATCTGGACGACTGCTTCACCTTTGGCAAAGCGGCCCTCGGCAAAAAACTGGTGGTATACCGCCTGTGGAACCAAGGGGGCGCCGACCGGCTGAACGAAGACATTCTGGAGCGCATGCGGCTCCACTTTCCCGCTCCGTGGGTGACAGAGCCCCGGGGCACCCGCGTCAGCCAGCGAATCTATCTGGAATACGGGGAAAAGTTTGACTGGCCTGATCTGGATGCCAAAGAAGGTTCCTGCCGAATCCGCTGTCTCGGCTTGCGGGATCAGATCGGTGTTCTTTGGGACGGCACTGTCATCCCCTGCTGTCTGGATCACGAGGGTGATCTGGCTCTGGGCAACCTGTTCCAAAATGATCTGGATAACATTCTGTCTGCCCCACGCGCAACCGCCATTTACGAAGGGTTCCTCCGGGGCGAAGCGGTGGAATCCCTCTGTCGCCGCTGTGGCTACGCAAGACGGTTTGAATAGCAAAAACGACCCCGAATGGGGTCGTTTTTTACTGTATAAATTTTCGGATGGCTTGCTCTACCTCTTTGACCTCCGCCTCAAAGGCAGATGCCGACACGCGCAGCGCGCCGCCGCCAAGGATGATAATCTGCTCCAGGCCGTCCGAGGTAGCAACACGGACACGGTGCCGCTTGCTCAAGTCGTAGGCCGCTTTTTCGATATACATATCGGCGGTTTCTGCCTCTTTGGTATAAACCACGGAAAAATCCCCCAGCTTTTCGATGCTGCCAGGATTTCCTTTTACCTTGTACGCATCAAAAACCACGATAACCGGACAGCGGCGCCAACCCTGATAATTGCGCAGGCGGTCAATCAACTTGGAACGGGCATCATCCAGATTTTCCTTAGCCAGTTTACGCAGATCATCCCACGCAAAAATGATGTTGTATCCATCTACCAGAACATATTCCGGGCCCATTGGCTGCACCTTGCCCCGATAGGGTTTTTCGGGTGTCGATTTGGGTCTGACCGAAGGCTGCAGCGCCTTAACACGATCCTTCACAGGGCCGTAGGTGCGCTCAAAAATAGCCATCAACTCGGCATCGGATGCCATGTGGGAGAAATAGCGAGCTGCCCGCTCCTCCACAGTCGCCTCTTCTTCGGGCGGATTCAGGGTAGAGGGCAGATGCATGTGCTCGAACACATCCCGCCACTTGACGGTGTATCCCGCGCCATGGCTGCAAAACACACTGTCGGGGGTATTTTCAATATCCGCCTCAGGGTTGTACGCCAGTTCGGCCACCACTTTATCCTGCTCGGCACATGGTGCGTACCCTGACAACTGGCAGGCAAAACGACCCAGCCCCTTGGTATAGGCAGCCAGTTCGGGGGGGTATTCACTCAGAGCAGCAGCCGGGCCGCTGCCGGTCAGAACGGAACACTCCCCATCGGTTTCCGGCGCCTCAAACTGCGCTCCCATACGCTGCAGGTCGGTGATAGCCCGGCCGACAGCACTTTGCGGCACCTCCAGCCGGAACTCATACCACGGCTCCAGCAGAACCGATTTCGCTTGCATCAGACCCTGCCGTACGGCGCGGTAGGTCGCCTGACGAAAGTCGCCGCCCTCGGTATGTTTTTCGTGAGCACGTCCCGCCGTCAGGGTAATTTTCATGTCCGTAATAGGTGAACCGGTCAGCACACCCAGATGCTGTTTTTCCAACAGGTGGGTCAGCACCAACCGCTGCCAGTTGCGGTCAAATTTGTCCTCCGAGCAATCGGTGGTAAATCGCAGACCGCTGCCCCGCTCTCCCGGCTCCAGCACCAGATGGACCTCGGCATAATGGCGCAGAGGCTCATAGTGACCCACACCCTCCACCACTGTTTGAACGGTCTCCTTATACAGCACCTGTCCGGGGCCGAAGGTGACCTCTATCCCAAACCGGTCCAGAATAACCTGACTGAGAATTTCCATCTGTACAGGGCCCATCAGTTGAATTTTCAACTGACGCAAACGCTCGTCCCACACCAGATGAAGCTGAGGATCCTCCTCTTCCAGTTGCTGCAGCTGAAGATATGTCTTGTGTACGTCGGTACCCTCCGGAAAGAAAATCCGGTAAGTCAACACCGGCTCCAAAGACGGCGTCGGCGCATCTTCCTGCGCCCCCAGACCCATGCCGATGTAAGTTCGGCTCAATCCAACTGCCGCCACCACGTCTCCGGGCAGAGCCTCATCCACGGAAGTAAACTTTCCGCCGGACAGGACACGAAGCTGGGTGATTTTTTCCTCCCAACCGTCACCGGATATGACATCGCGGGTACGCAAGGTGCCGCCGGTGACCTTCATGTGGGTCAAACGGGCTCCCCGTTCATCCCGGGATATCTTATAAACCTGTGCGCCGAATTGCTCTCTTGCCGGCGCGGACGGAACACAGTGCTCCAGACCCCGCAGGAATTCTTCCACACCCTCCAGCTTCAGCGCAGCGCCAAACCAACACGGGAAAATCCGACAATCCGCCACGGCATTGACAATGGCATCTTCACTCAGGGTGCCCGACTCCAGATACTCTTCCATCAGGGCTTCCGCGCACATAGCCATACTCTCGAAATCGGGGTTCTGATAGTCAAAAAATCCTTCTCCCAGTTCCTGTTCCAACGATGCAAGCAGTTCCGCACGACCGGGGCAGGGCAAATCAAGCTTGTTCAGGAACAGCAGCGTGGGAACGTTCCTGCGGCGCAGCAGTTTCCACAGTGTTCGAGTATGACTCTGGATTCCTGACGGCGCACTGATGACCAGCACAGCACAATCCAGCACATCCAAAGTGCGCTCCATCTCAGCTGAAAAGTCTACGTGTCCCGGCGTATCCAGCAGGGTAGCCTGCAAGGTAGGCAGGCTGAGCGTGGCCTGTTTGGAAAAGATCGTAATACCGCGCTCACGCTCCAGGGCAAAATTGTCCAGAAAGGCATTGCCGTGGTCCACCCGTCCCATGGTACGGATGGCGCCCGAGGTATACAGCATAGCCTCGGACAGGGTGGTTTTTCCTGCGTCCACATGAGCCAAAACGCCAATTACTGTGCGCCGTTTCGCCTGTTCTGCCATGCCATTCACCTCCGAAAAAATATTGTGGTCATCTTACCATAACCCGTGTTTCTTTTCAAGGTCCGATCCACCGTGTGCAACAAACACAAGAAAAATTAGACAGGTACCGGACAAAAACGCTTGGCAAATTATTTTTACTTATGATAAAATAAGTCAGTAAATCATATAAGACTGCAGATTCGGTTTGAATCAGTCTTTTGGTATGGAGGGACCGTCGTGCAGAAAAAACAAAAAAACGGTTGGGTCGTTCTCGCCGCTCTGTATTATTATAGCGTTGTCGCTGCCTTTAATCTCCTGAAGGCACCGCCCCTGTTCGGCCTTTTGATGGACTATTTCCATTTGAGCGAAAACAGTGTGGGCATCATCGTTTCCGCCTCGTCTGTCGCCGGTCTGGCAATGGTATTCCCCTCCGCCTTTATTGCCCGCAGACTGGGTACCCGCCGCACCGGACAGTTAGCCATCTGCCTCAGCGTCATCGGCTGTCTGATCGGTACATTTGCTCCCAGTCTGCCTGTTCTGTTGATTGGCCGCCTGATTGAAGGTTTTGGTCTGGGTGTAACCGGTATTGTCGGTTCCACCACCCTTCCGCAGTATTTCAAGGGCAAGAAACTGGGTCTTCCCATGGCAATTTGGTCTACCTGGTTCTTTGTAGGCAGTGCGTTGGGCAGCCTTCTGTCCGGCCGTGTGGGCCACTACTTTGAAAACTGGCGCGCTTCTTGGCTGCTGGGCGCCCTTATGGCTGTCATCGGGTTTGTAATTTTCTCTCTGTTCGTATTTGAAAACAAATCCGATATTCCCTCCCACGCTCCCACTCCTGCCGTACAACCCCTTTCCGGCGAGAAAAAAGGCTCTTTCTTTGGCCTGGGCATCAAGAATCTGCGCATCTGGTGCATCGGCATTTTCTTTGCTACTCTGCTGGCTTCCCTGGTTGGTTTTCTTTCCTTTGGCACTGAGTATTTTTCCACCGTATTCGGCATGGAAAAGGCTGCGGCCAGCGCCTTTGCCAGCCTGGGATACTGGTTCAGCGTGGTAGGCTCGGTTACCGCAGGTATTGTATCCCGCGTCCGCAAGGGCAACAGTTTGTCCGGTCAGTTTATTCAGCTTTTGATTTGCGCTGCACTTTGCCTTGTGGTTTACCCCTTCGGTTTCCATGTCCCTCAGCAGTATATGCTGCTGTATCTGGCCATTGCCGGAATCCTCAATGGCTACACTTGCGGTGTTGTGTTCGGCACCGTTCCCCGTTTGGTCCGTGCTCCCCAGTCTACCGGCGTCAGCATGGGTATCATCTTCGTGTGTCAGAATATCTCCAGTTTTTCTGCATCCCTTCTGGTCGGTGCTTGCGTAGATGGCGGTAATTGGGACGGCGCCATGCTGCCCCTGTTTGGCTTGGCCTGTATCGGTCTGCTCTTTGCCATTGGCGCTGCCGTGCTCAGCCTGCGCAAAGAAAAGAAAATGCAGCAGGCCGCCCTCCCCACGCAACAGGACATGGATGCCTTGAAGGCCGAAGTGGCGCAGTTAAAACAGGAACTCGAAACTTCCACTGCAACCCTGCAAGCCGCTCAGCGTGAAGTGACGGAACTTAAAAAGCAGTTGGACGCCTTCAAGCAGATGAACCCCCTCAAGCGCATGCTTTGGAAAGGATAAATAATCAAGCCGCTGTTTCCAACCGGAAACAGCGGCTTTCCTTATGCCCAGTCGGGCAACGATTCGAATTTCATGGTCTCCCCTTTGTAGGGGAAGGTCAGACAGCAGGAGCATAACATCGGGTCGGTCCGCTCAGCGCGGGATCCGTACTTGTGATCTCCCACCAACGGAAACCCGCGGCTGGAAAATTGCACCCGAATCTGATGGCTGCGTCCGGTGTGCAATCTTACACGAACCAGACTGGTCTCCCCTTCACGCAGACGGCGAAACTCCAGCCGCGCCTTCTTGACTCCGCCACGCTGGCGCTTAACTACGAAAACCTTGTTTTTTGCGCTGTCTTTCCAAAGCAGGTCTTCCCAGTCTCCCTCCTCCGGAGGAACCCCATGTACCATGGCCACATACTCCTTGACCATACTGCCCTCCTGCACGGCACGGGACAAGGCGGCAGCAGCAGCTTTGGTACGGGCGTAGACCATCAACCCGCCCACATTGCGATCCAACCGATGAACCGTGAAAATTTCGCCACCCAAAGTTTCTTTCAGCGTCACCGGCACCTGATGCTCAGAATCCATTCCCACCGGCTTGATGCAGACCACAAGGTCGTTGTTCTGAAACAAAATCTCCACGAAACCACCTCCGCGCTATTTTACAACGAAGCCCTCCCTAAAGCAAGAAGAAAGCCGACCTTTCGGTCGGCTTTCCCATAAAAATCAGTGAGTCTGGGCGCGCGCTGCAATATCCTTTCGGAACAGCACCTTGAACAACGTGCGTACCAGCGGCTGGATAAAGAACAGCTGAGAAAAGAATGCAAAGGGAAAGTTAAAACACACCAGCTTCAGCCAATTTGCCAGCAAGGTCAAGATATGGAAGCCCTCATAATAGGGGTAATACAGCCAAGCGGCGATAAAGCTCATGGAAGGACACATCAGACCGACTGTAGCGCAGATAATGGCTGTTTCAAACAGAACCGGGTGAGTCTCACGGGGATTAAAATTCTTTGCAGCCAGCTTAAACGAGCATGGACTGCCCATGACATTCTCCAACAACAAAGCCAGGCAGAACTCAGTAATGACCACGGCCCAGATGGGCACCATGTGACCACACATGTACACACCGCCCTGCGTACGGATGGCATCCAGCACGCTGCCTGCACCGGTGACTGCCTTCAGAACAGAACCATTGACCACATACAGGCTATAGAATACATAACCGTGGACAGTAAAAATCACCGAAAGCAGCGCAAAAATAAATCGTTGAAATTGATTCCGGGGCATATTGCAATTCCTCACTTTTCTGAAATTTGCACAAAAAAACACACGTCCTCCCCAATACACCCGATCCGAAAAGTCCATGTTCCGTGATCAGATTTACGTGCGGGAAGCACTACGTGTGTCATCATGTGCGGTATAAAATTGACTTTGACACCTTACCATAATGAACCGAAATTGTCAAGTTTTCGCTTCCTCGAACCCCCTCTTGCACGAATGTATAAAGTATTGTATGATGGAGAAAACCGATGGAGAAGGTGCCCCGATGGAACAGAACAGACGCTTGGAATTATCGTCTTTCATCCTCCACATTCTGGCCATGGTATTCATGCTGTGTGACCACCTCTGGGCCACCGTTGTACCGGGCAATGAGTGGCTGACCTGCATCGGCCGTATTGCTTATCCCATCTTTGCTTTCCTGATCGTGGAGGGATATTTCCATACCAAAAATCTGAAACGGTATGTGCTGCGATTGCTGATTTTCGCG
>JAZOBA010000079.1:0-38778 GCA_045595705.1 Oscillospiraceae bacterium | reverse complement strand
TGTGCCAACTCCTTGGCCCACAGAACGACATGGCTACGATCCGACTTGTGCATGAGCGTTGGCCCCATCGACGAGATCGTAGAAGAGGCCAAGAACGCCAAGAAGCCTATCCTGTACTTCAAGTAATTGAACGCAGTTTTTCGCTTTTTGTAACTGAAATCTTCGTGCAGGACATCTGCCCTGTGCATTCAAATTTTTAAGTAAGGAGATAATTATGGGCTGTAGTAATTGCAATAATGGCGATATGAGAGTCGTTAAGACCGGCGCTTGGTCCGGTGGCCCCGGCTGCCATGGCGGCTGCGGCGTTGAGCTGTACATCAAGGGCGGCAAGCTGATGAAGGTTGAGGGTGATGAGAATCATCCCTTCCTGCAGGGTCGTCTGTGCCCCCGCGCCCTGGCTATGCCCCAGTATACTTATCATCCCAACCGTCTGCAGCACCCCCTGCGCCGTGTCGGCGCCCGTGGTGAGGGTAAGTGGGCCCGTATTTCCTGGGACGAGGCTCTGGATGAGATCGAGTACAAGTTTAAGAAGATCCGTCAGGAAGACGGCGCTGAGTCCATGGTCTTTGGTCAGGGCACCGGTCGTGACGCCGGCGGCTCCCTGATTTTCCTGGCTTATGCTTACGGCAGCCCCAACTGGACTCTGTTCGGTCTGTCCGGCATCGCCTGCTTCACTCCTCGTCTGGCTGCCATGAACATGGTTGCTGGCGATATTCAGTTCGAGGATGCTGCTCAGCTGTCTCCCGAGCGTTACAACGATCCCGAGTTCGTGCCCCCCGAGGTCATGATCATCTGGGGCCGTGGTACTCGCGGCAGCCAGTGTGCTGACCACTATTACTCCAGCCACTGGGTCGTCGATTTGATGAAGCGCGGTACTAAGTTCATTGTTATCGATCCTCGCCAGACCTGGATGTCCACCCGTGCAGAGATTTTCCTGCAGGTGCGTCCCGGCTCCGACTGTGCTCTGGCTCTGGGTATGATGCATGTCATCATCAACGAAGAGCTGTATGACAAGGAGTTCGTCGAGAAGTGGACCTACGGCTTTGAGGAGCTGAAGGAGCGCGTTCAGGAGTATACTCCCGAGCGTGTTGCTGAACTGACTTGGGCCAAGAAGGAAGATATTATCGCTGCTGCCCGTATGTATGCCAAGGCCAAGCCTGCATCCATCCGTTGGGGCCAGCCTCTGGACTCTAATGCCAACTCCATCGGCACCATTCAGCCTTTGAACTGCCTGTGGGCCATCACCGGCAACCTGGATGTTCCTGGCGGCGAAATCATTGCCCGTCCTCCTTACAAGGTCACCATTTATCCTTACTCCACTTGGGAGACTGTTCAGCTGTACGGTCAGGAGTTCGTCGATGTGATGAACCAGAAGCGTATTGGCTGCGACAAGTATCCTCTGGTCAAGAATTTCCGTTCTTGGGCCATCTCCGACGATGTGCTGACTCAGATGGAGACTCAGCAGCCCTATCCCATCCGCGGTCTGTACCTGTACACCAACAACTTTATGGCTTGTACTGCACAGAATCCTCGCCGCTACTACGAGGCCGTCAAGAAGCTGGACTTCAACGTTGTTGCTGATACCTTCATGACTCCCACCTGTCAGGCTGTTGCCGACCTGATTATCCCCGGCACTACCTTCGCTGAAAAGGATTCCGTCTTTACCACCGGCGTGCCTCTGAATGCCATCCACAAGGAGATTCAGGTTGCCGAATGCCGCAGCCACTGGGAAGTTGCCTTTGAGCTGGCTAAGCGCTTGAATCCCGCTTCCGTGCCCTGGCCCACTTTGAAGGATCTGTTTGACGCCCGTATCGCTGTTTGCGGCAAGACCTTTGATGAACTGTCTGAGAACACCTGGGATCTGGCTCCCAAGGAGCATCCCTCCGGCTGTTCCGGTTACCGCCGCTACGAGAAGGGTTTGCTGCGTAACGATGGTCAGCCCGGCTTCAATACTCCCACCGGTAAGGTTGAGCTGTACTCCACTCTGCTGGAGAAGTACGGCGCCGATCCGCTTCCTCACCACGAGGAGCCCGTTGAGAGCCCCATCAGCACTCCCGAGGTTGCCGAAGAGTATCCTCTGACCCTGATCACCGGCCGCCGTATGCCCACTATGTTCCACAGTGAGCATCGCCAGATTCCCTGGCTGCGTCAGTTCGAGCAGGAGCCCATCGTTGAGCTGCATCCTAAGACTGCTGCCAACCTGGGCCTGAGCGACGGTCAGTGGGTCTGGATCGAAGGCGTTCGCGGCAAGGTTAAGCGTAAGCTGAAGATTACCCCCGTTATCCACGAGAAGATCGCCATGGCTCCTCACGCCTGGTGGCTGCCCGAGACCGAGGGTGCTGCTCCCAACCTGTACGGTATCTGGGATATCAACGTCAACCAGCTGATCCCCACCGGTGTCAACCATCCTGTGACCGGTTACGGCGGTGCTCCCACCAAGACCATGCTGTGTAAGATCTATCCTCTGGGCGAGAACGATGCTATTCCCACCGAGAACACCAAGGTGGACCGCTTGGACTTCTCCGATCTGTACGATGTTGTTGAGCCTGCTGATATGAACGATCCCAACTACCGCGGCGACAAGCCCACTGAGTTTGCTACCGAGGCCAGCTGGAATGTTCCTGCCAACACCCCTGTTTACAGCTTCAAGAAGCCTCAGGAGGATATGGAAGTCAAGCATCTGGACCTGGATGAGACCTACGATCGCATCCGTGCGTTCAAGGCCAAGTTCGACCGTGAGATGTAATCTTCGCTTATCTTCTGTTTGATTAACTTATAATGAAAGCAGACCGAATCGCAATGCGGTTCGGTCTGCTTTTTCTTATCCTTGACAAACATCAAGAGGTACAATATAATTGACGAGGTTAAAATGACAGTGATGAGGAATAGTAGCACTGATATCTCTGCGCAGAGAACCTCCGGTTGGTGCAAGGAGGAGAGAGAGCTGGCGTGAATACACCTCGGAGTTGCCCCCCTGAACGGTGAGTAGGGGAGGACGGGAGTGCCCGTTACAGCATGGAGTGTTTTCACTCACTGAGACCTGTTTTGTGAGGAACAGGTGAACCAGAGGTGGTACCGCGTTTTTACGCCCTCTGTCCGTACGGGACAGTGGGCGTTTTGTATTGGTAGGTGGTTTTATGAATGAAAAGCATAAGGGCACAATGTTTGTATTCTTTGCTGCGCTTTTTTATAGTATCGGTGGATTGTGCATCAAGGTGATTCCTTGGAACGGCATTTCGATTAACGGTGCCCGTACGGCCATTGCGCTTGTAGTAATCGGAATCTATCTGTGGATTACAAAGCATCCGCTCCGGTTTAATAAATGGATCTTATTCGGCGGAGTGTCCGTGTTTGCCACAAATCTTCTGTATTCCATTGCCAATAAGCTTACAACTGCTGCGAATGCAATCGTATTGCAGTTTACCGCTACGATTTTTGTTGTCCTTTTCTCTATGCTGTTTTTCCATCGTAAACCCGGGAAACTGGACATTATCGCATGTGTGATCGTGTTTGGTGGTGTTGTGTTCTTTTTTGCAGATAGCCTGACTATGGGAGGATGGCTTGGGAATCTGTTTGCTCTTTTGTCCGGCATTACATATGCAGTTGTATTTATGTTGAATGATTTGCCGGACGGAGATCCGATTTCATCGGTTTTCTGGGGTGATGTGATCTCGGCCTGTGTTGGCCTTCCTTTTCTGCTGCAAGAAACAGACTTTTCGTTTGTTCCGGTTATCAGTGTGTTGGCGCTCGGAATTTTCCAGGTTGCCTTTGCGTATATCTTTTTGACGATTGGCTTGCGGACAACTCCGGCAATAACAGCAAGTTTGGTGTCAGGAATTGAGCCTGTTTTGAATCCGCTTCTTGTTGCGGTCTTTTATAAAGAGAAGATGGGGCGGTTTGCATTGATCGGCGCTGCAATTGTCATCGTGGGTGTTACAGCCTACAATGTATTGAAAAGTCGAGCAGAATCTTTAAAAGTTGAAATTAAAAGTAAATGATTTTGAATAAGGAGAAAATTAATTATGACTTGCTATGAAGAACTGAAAGCTCGTGGTCTGATTGCTCAGGTCACAAATGAAGAAGAAATTTCCACCATGATCAACGAAGGAAAGGCAACATTCTATATTGGTTTTGACCCCACCGCTGATTCTCTGCATGTTGGCCATTTTATGGCTCTGTGTTTGATGAAGCGCCTGCAGATGGCCGGCAATAAGCCCATTGCGCTGATTGGTGGCGGTACTGCCATGATCGGTGACCCCTCCGGCCGTACCGATATGCGCTCTATGATGACCCGCGAGACGATCCAGCACAACTGCGACTGCTTCAAGGTACAGATGGAGCGCTTCATCGAGTTTGGTGAAGGCAAGGCTCAGATGGTGAACAACGCAGACTGGCTGATGGACTTGAACTACGTCGATGTTCTGCGTGAGGTGGGTGCCTGCTTCTCGGTCAATAACATGCTGCGTGCTGAATGCTATAAGCAGCGTATGGAGAAGGGTCTGTCCTTCCTTGAGTTTAACTATATGATCATGCAGTCCTACGACTTCTACTACCTGTACAAGAACTACGGTTGTAATATGCAGTTTGGCGGAAATGACCAGTGGTCCAATATGCTGGGCGGTACTGAACTGATCCGCCGTAAACTGGAAAAGGACGCACATGCGATGACCATTACTTTGCTTTTGAACAGCGAAGGCAAGAAGATGGGCAAGACTGCCAGCGGTGCTGTCTGGCTGGATCCTAACAAGACTTCTCCCTATGATTTCTATCAGTACTGGCGTAATGTCGGTGATGGTGACGTGCTCAAGTGTCTGCGTATGTTGACCTTCCTGCCCTTGGAGCAGATTGATGAAATGGATAAGTGGGAGGGCAGCCAGCTGAACACAGCAAAGGAAATCCTGGCTTTCGAGCTGACCAAGCTGGTTCACGGCGAGGAAGAAGCTACCAAGGCTCACGAAGCAGCAAAGGCTATCTTTGCACAGGGTGCTGCCAATGCTGCTAACATGCCTTCTACCGGCCTGAGTGTTGATGACTTTACCGACGGTGTCATTGATATTATGTCTTTGATGGTCAAGTGCGGATTGGCTGCTTCTCGCGGCGAAGCTCGCCGTCTGATTCAGCAGGGCGGTGTTTCTGTCAATGAGCAGAAAATCAGTGATATTGATGCCAAGTGGTCCAGTGAGGATTGCTGTGGTGACGGTCTTGTGATCAAGAAGGGTAAAAAGGTATTCCATCGCGCAGTCCTGGAACAATAAATATGTTTGAAAGCGGCAGTGCTAACTGCCGCTTTCTTCTTTGAGTTTATTTCGATCAATAATTGTAACAGTGCGGTATCCGGTTTGAACAAGACCTCGTCGAGTATAATCCGAAAGGAGTCGGCTGACGGTGACACGGCTCGCTCCGATTGCAAAACCGAGTTCCTCATGTGTGCAAGAAAATGATTCTGCATCGGAAGTTTCTGACAGAAGATAGCGTGCGAGCCTTTGGTTGGCAGGGAGGAAGGTGGCTTCATCAACATGGGTGGAGAGCAATCGGACAGTTTTTGCCAGATATTGAAGCATTGGCAGTGCAAGATTGGGATGTATTTCAAAAATTTGATTCAACTGTTCTCGATTGATGGAGATAACATCACAATCCGTGACTGCGATGGAAGAAGAAACTCGCGGACATTCATCAAAGAAAGAAGCCTCGCCCATAAGGTCGCCGGTGTGGTGTATCGTTAAAAGGCGTTCTCCACCGGAAGGTGAACTGATATAGCTGCGTGCCGTTCCTTTGACCAAGTAATAAAATTCATTTGCTGGCGTGCCCTGCAGATAAATTACTTGTCCGGCGATATAACGGCGGGGAATACGGCCTTCAGCTAACGAAGAAAACATGCTCAAAGTAATCACCTCATTTTAAAGATTGTATCATAGGTTACATTCTTTTGGCAAGTAATCTGTCATACTGTTACAAAACCCCAGAAAGAAAGTGAAATAGAATGAATTACAAAATAGCTTTGATCCGCGGTGATGGAATTGGTCCTGAGGTTGTTAATGAAGCTGTTAAAGTGATAGAAAAAGTAGGGAAGAAGTTTGGACATTCCTTCGAGTTTGTTGATGTTTTGCTGGGCGGTTGTGCCACTGATGCAGTGGGGAAGAGTTACCCTGACGGAACAGCTGAAACGTGTAAAGCCTGCGATGCAGTGCTGCTGGGTGCGGTAGGCGGTCCCAAATGGGGTTCTGATAGACCTGCTGAGCAGCGACCTGAGACGGCCCTTCTTGCAATCCGTAAAGATCTCGGTTTGTATGCAAACCTTCGTCCTGCCGCACTTCGCCCGGCACTTGCTGATGCATGTCCGCTGCGCAAGGAAACTGCTGATGACGGTATCGACTTGATGATGGTCCGTGAACTGACAGGCGGTATTTACTTTGGTAAGCGTGATAAATATCACACTGAAGATCGCGGCATGGAAGCAACCGACTTGATGGCATATTCCGAACTGGAGATTGAGCGCATCGGACGTCGTGCATTTGAATTGGCACGCCTGCGCCGCAAGAAGGTTACATCGGTCGATAAAGCAAATGTACTTGAAACCAGCCGTCTTTGGCGTGCTGTCATGCATCGGTTGGCGGAAGAATATCCAGATATCGAGTACGAAGATATGCTTGTTGATAACTGTGCGATGCAAATCGTGCGTAATCCCAGGCAATTCGATGTAATGGTTACAGAGAATATGTTTGGTGACATACTGTCCGACGAAGCATCCATGGTTACCGGTTCGATTGGTTTGCTGCCGTCTGCTTCGATTGGCGATACCGCTCCCGGTTTGTATGAGCCCATACATGGTTCTGCACCGGACATTGCCGGACAGAACAAAGCAAATCCCATAGCAACCATTCTTTCGGTTGCTATGATGTTCCGGTATTCATTTGCAAAGTCGGAGGAAGCTGATGCTATCGAGGCGGCTGTAGATGCAGTTTTGGCAGAAGGATGGAGAACGACTGATATAGCGGAACCCGGTGTTGAGCCCATTGGAACTCAGGAGATGGGTAAACTGATTTGCGATAAAATTTAATCAGACAAAACGTCTCTGACAATTCGTGTGTCAGAGACGTTTTTTACAAAAGATGAATAAAGAATAATAATCTCATTCATTTTTATGGGAATTTTTGAAGATAACACTTGCATTTTTGCAAGTTGAAGCATATAATGTGTCAAGTGACTGAAAATCATCGCTCAGCAGGAGGAGAATACCCCGTGAAAGAACTTTCTCGCGTTGCACAGGCCGTGCAGGCCTCTACTACATTGGCGATCGATGCCATGTTCAAGCAAATGAAGGCGGAAGGCATCGACGTAATCGGATTCGGTGCCGGTGAACCGGATTATAACACTCCCGATAATATTAAGGCTGCAGGCCACAAGGCCATTGATGATAATAAGACTCGATATACTCCCGCTGCAGGTGTTATGGAGCTTCGTAAAGCGGTTTGTTCTCGCTTGAAAGAAGATTGCGGCCTGGAGTATGAACCTTCTCAGGTTGTTATTGCCAGTGGTGCAAAACACAGCGTCTATATTGCTCTGCAGGTTCTGCTAAATCCCGGTGATGAAGTCATTCTGCCGGCGCCTTACTGGGTCAGCTATTATGAGATGATCAAGCTGGCCGGAGGTATTCCTGTTGTAGTAACAGCTGATGAAAATGATAATTTCAAAGTAACTGCAGAAAAACTTGCGGCTGCTGTTACATCCAAAACGAAGGCACTTATTTTGAATAATCCGTCGAATCCCACCGGCATGATGTATACAAAGGTAGAGCTGGAAGCCATTGCAGATGTCTGCGTTGAAAATGAAATCTATGTGATTTCTGACGAAATTTACTATGGTCTGGTTTACGATGGAAGAGAGTTTGTCAGCTTTGCAAGCTTGAGTGAAAAGACAAAGGAATTGACGATTATTGTCAACGGTGTATCCAAGTCTTATGCAATGACCGGATGGCGTATTGGATATACTGCGTCCAATTCTCAAATCGCTAAGGTTATGTCCAATTACCTTAGCCATTCAACTTCGGCACCGTCATCTGTTTCTCAGTGGGCTGCCGTAGAAGCGTTGGAAGGCCCTCAGGAGGGCATTCGAGCAATGCGCGATGAATTTGCAAAACGTCGTGATTACATCGTTGATCGCATGAACAAAATTAACGGTGTCAGCTGTCTGAAACCTGAGGGTGCTTTTTATGTGATGATGAACATTGAAAAGCTGATTGGCCGTAAGTTTGGTGAGATTGAGATTATTGATTCGGATAGCTTTGCAAAGGCTTTTTTGGAGCAAGGTCTCGTTGCAGTTGTTCCTTGTTCTGGATTTGGTGCTCCGAACTTTGTTCGTTGGTCCTATGCTACTTCGATGGAAAACATCAAAGAGGGCCTTGACCGCTTGGAGAAGTTTCTTGCGTAATATATCTTTTTGCGAAACTGCTTTAAGCAGACATAATCATCTGTAAGTCAACCCGGGGATCGCTGTTTTTAAACAGCGATCCCCGGGTTAATTATTGAAATAAATATATTGATTATTATAAAATTAATTTTACCATTCGAACCACGCCTGGTTTTTCTCTCTGCTTTCGATCAAGTCCAAGGCCGAAGATAACATCTGCGCTGCTTCGGCGCGAGTTACAGAGGCATCTAATTCAGAGACCTCATGGAGTATACCGACTGTCTCAAGATTCATAACTGCCTGACAGGCCCAGGTGGGAATCATTGTGGTGTTTCCACTCCAATTTTTTTCGGACACATCGCTGATCGAGAGCATTCGGTCGATCAGAACAGCGGCCTCGTTTTGCGTGATTAAGTTATTTCCGCAAAAAACCATTTGTCCGTCGGAGGAAATTGTACCCAAAACTGTACCGGATTTTAATGCTGATGCGACATACGGTTTTGACCAGGTTTGAATCGCATTATCGTCGTAAAAACCTGTTGTAGTAATTCCTTTTAATTCGTCCATGTTCAAAGCTTCCATTGCCATGGCAAGAAATTCAGAACGAGTCAAAGGTGTGTTTGGTTGAAAATAGTACGTTCCATTCAAGTTCGCACCGATATAAATTTTCTCTTCTGCCAGTCGAATTGCGGCGTTGTGTGCGGGGTGACCATCCATATCCGCATAAGTTACTTTTGTAGACGGTTTTTCGATTTGAATTTTAACTGTGGCTTCGTCTGAAATGTTGCCAACTGAATCAATTGCAATATACGTGAAGGAATCTTTTCCGACTTTATTTTCGTACGGAGTGTAGATAAATTCGGCTTCGCCATTCTCGCTGAATGTTACGGAACCTCGGGCAGGTTTATCGACAAGCTGGAAGGTAATCAAATCACCTTCGGGATCAACGGCAGAAAAGTGACCGGTGTAAGCAACATTCTTGTAGGTGATAAACTCCATGTTTTCTGCAGTTGGCGCTTTGTTTTCTTTATTTAGCAGATAAAGATTAACCTTGACGTTCTGACCGGACTCGCCTGAAGAAAAAACAGGAGTAAAGGTAAACGAAGTATTAAGAGTTTCGGAAGTGATTGAAGGGCAGAAACGTATTCCGTTCAATGCGGAAACCGTAATTACGTCGCCGACAACAAGTAATTGGTCTCCCAGCATCAGATTACCTGTTTCGTGTGGCGGAAGTGATGTCAGAGTAATGAAATCAAGAGATGTTTCGCTATTGCCGATCAATCGGAAATCCTCGGCAGAAAAGGAAATACCGGTTGAAATGATTCCGCATTTGGAGAATGACATGATCGCAGCCGGGTCGGACGGTTCGGAATCTTTTACAGCGGCTGATACAGGAAAAATTGCTGCAATTGCGATGGCGGCTGTAATTGCTGCAACGCGACGGTTCAGAGTGATGAATTTCAAAGTAGTGCCTCCTCGTTCACATCAAAGTATTCTTTAGTCTTGACATTTGAAGGCTGAATATACAAAAACACCCTGCACATAAAAGATTGAAATCTTTCGGTACAGGGTGCTCTAATTATAGTTTGCTGCGATCCTGCAGCCAGCTGGGAAGAGAGCGCATCTTAACTCCGGACACGATTCCCATTGCTGCATATAGAGTCAGAATGGACGACCCACCATAACTGATAAATGGAAGGGTTAACCCAACAACAGGGAAAACATATAGACAAAAAGCGACATTAATTACCATTTGTATCAGTAGCATGGCCCCAAATCCTGTTGCAATATATGCAGATAAATGACTACGTGCATTGCGGCCAACAATAAAACATCGAATAATAATGACGCTGAGCAAAAGAAGAAGGAAAACACAGCCAATTAAACCAAATTCTTCTCCGCAAACTGCAAATATTTCATCCGTGTGTCGTGCAGGTAGAGCGTTTTCGGATAAGCTTTGCGTTTGAGTTCCATTTAAAAACCCCTGACCGGTTAATCCGCCGCTTCCGATTGCAAGGATTGAACGAGTTTGCTGCCAACCGATTCCGAGGGGGTCATCCCGTGTGAAAACCTCAGTAAACCTACGGATAATATATCCGAACTTGCTCATAAAGGCTTCTGACTTTACAGTGAGAATAGCAGTGACACCGATCATAACTGCTACCACACCACCAGCCAATGCAAACCAACGGAACTTAACTCCTGCAGCAAATGCCATCACGACAAAAATGAACAAATAGACAAGTACCATTCCGAAATCGCCGGACAGTACTGCGATTACAGCGCAATATGCAGCTGTAAGCATAGAAACACGGAAGACGGAGGACGGCTTACTGATTCCCCAGTCCCTTTGGTTATTCAGTGACCATGCGAGAAGAGGGACAAAGGCAATTTTTGTTAATTCAGCCGGTTGTATTCCGAAGGGTATCGGATCAATATAGATCCAGCTGCGGTTTCCTGTATCGCCTTCCACTCCAAACGGAATAATCAGAAATAATAAGATAAAAGAGAGCAGAAGAAGAATCTTCCAGGATTTTTCAATAATTAGTTCAATGTCAATAAAAGTACAAATTAGATATGCGACAACACCGAGACAAATAAAAATCGCCTGTTTTAAAAAATCCCAATGCATGTCTGGATTGTAACGGGTCGCGCTGTAAATGAGAACCAGCCCGCATGCACTGGCAAGCAAACAAAGGGATAGAAGGAGGACGTCCCCTTTGCGGAAAAACGTTCGAACAGTATCTTTGATGTGAAGCACGGGGAACCTCCTTTCGAATTTATCAAAATATTTTACCATGGCGATTGAGAAAATTCAACGGATATGGTAGAATTACAAAATAGAATATAATTCTCTTCTGAGGTGAGAGTATGCGGTTTGTTTCTAACGGCGTAGATGATACAGAACGAATTGGTGCAGAATTAGCGTGTAGGCTTTCTGCTGGTTCTGTTGTCGCCTTTACAGGTGATCTTGGCGCTGGGAAAACTGCATTCGTTCGAGGCATGGCAAGCGGCCTTGGAATAAAGGAACGCGTGACCAGTCCGACATTTACCATTGTCAATGAATATACCGAAGGGGATAAGCCTTTATTCCACTTTGATCTGTACCGGATTTATGATTCTGACGAATTGTTTGACATCGGCTGGGAAGATTATCTGTCTCGCGGTGGAATTTGCGCCGTTGAGTGGAGTGAACGTGCTTCGGATTTCATGGATGAATGTATACGTGTTGATATTGTTCGCGGTGAGACAGACGATCAAAGAATCATCACAATCGAAGGGGAATTGCTATGAAAATTCTTGCTTTGGAGACCTCTGCTGTTTCGGCTTCGGTTGCAATTTGCGAAGATGAAGCTCTCATTGCTCAGAGCTTTCAACGAACCGGTTTGACGCATAGCGCAACATTAATGCCGATGCTTGAAGCTATGCTTAAAAACTCCGGCATGTCCATGAATGAAGTTGATCTGATTGCTGTTGCTGCCGGACCGGGATCTTTTACCGGCCTTCGAATCGGTGTGTCTGCGGCAAAAGGTCTTGCATGGTCCCTTGATAAGCCCTGTGCCGATGTATCAACACTGGAAGCAATGGCATGGCAGATGATTGGCATGGACGGTGTTGTGTGCGCAGCCATGGATGCACGTCGTCAGCAGGTATATAATGCTTTGTTTGATTTGCAGAACGGAAAGCCGGTTCGCCTGACTCCGGATCGTGCAATCTCGCTTGAAGAGCTTGGTGCTGAGTTGGACAAAATCAAAAAGAATCAGATTTTGGTTGGAGACGGTGCGCATCTGTGTTATAATGCATTTCAGAGTAAAGGATATCCTGTTCAGATGCCTCCTGCGCACCTTCAGTTCCAGACAGCATGGGGTGTAGCACGCTGTGCACTTGAGCAGGCCCGGCTGGGCCAGTTGACAGATGCGGCTGGACTTACACCGAATTATCACCGTTTATCTCAAGCTGAGCGTGAGCGCTTGGCGAAACAATCGTAAAGGGGTTCGTTATTATGGAAAAAGTGCATGTTTTGGACCATCCTCTGCTTCAGCACAAGCTGTCTATCCTGCGTGACGAAAGAACCGGTGTAAAGGATTTTCGTCAGATTGTTTCTGAAATTGCAACTTTGATGTGCTACGAAGCAACTCGAGATCTGCCTTTGGAAGAAGTCGAGATTCAGACTCCTGTCGCCAAGGCTACCGTCAAAGTGATTGCGGGAAAGAAACTTGCGATCGTTCCGATCCTTCGTGCCGGTTTGGGTATGGTCGATGGTATTCTGAACCTGATTCCTTCTGCAAAGGTTGGACACATTGGTTTGTATCGTGATCCTCAAACTCTGGAACCTGTTGAATACTATTGCAAAATGCCCACTGATATTTCTGAGCGTGAAATTATCGTTTTGGATCCCATGCTCGCAACCGGCGGATCGGCCTCTGCTGCAATCCAGTTCATGAAAAATTATGGCTGCAAGAACATCAAACTGATGAATATTCTCGCCGCACCTGAGGGCATTGAACGTGTTCACAAGGATCATCCTGACGTTGAAATCTTCATTGCCGCTGTTGATGAAAAGCTCAACGACCACGGGTACATTGTTCCCGGTTTGGGTGATGCAGGCGATCGCATTTTTGGCACAAAGTAAATGAAAAAGACGCCGTGAAAAACGGCGTCTTTTTTTAGTTATGATACAACAGAAGGAAATATAGAGTTGCTGCAATAATTACCAGAGAAATGATAATATAGATAACCGTTTGCCTGTTGAAGAACCCGTTTTTGTAATCTTTATAAGAGGTATAACCTGCGAGTACTGCGCAAATGATCCAAGTAAAATGATCAGATGGACGAGGATTATACCAGGGCATGGTTGCAACAAACAAAACAAGCTCTAAAACAATTACACGAAGTGTAAAATGGCGGGCAACTGGCTTTTCATCGTTATTCATCTTATATACTCCTTAGGAAAGACCGTAAATTAGTTTATGGTCTTTTGTTTTTTTCGTAGATAATGCGCAATCCCTGAAGCATCAGATTTTCTTCAAGAATAATTTTGTTTCGGCAGAAGGGAATAATCTGTCTGGAGAGACCGCCGGTTGCAATCACGCACGCTAAAGGCTCACCCAGCTCTATCTGAACTCGATCGATCAATCCGTCAATCATGGCGGCGTGTCCGTAGATTGCTCCGGACTGCATACATTGTATTGTGTTGCTGCCGATTACTTTCGGAGGGGCTTCAAGTTCAATGTGAGGAAGTTGACTGGTGCGAGTTGACAGAGAATCGACTGCTAAACGTGGTCCGGCCATAATTGCTCCGCCGAGGAAACGGCCTTTCCCATCAATGACTGACATTGTATTCGCAGTACCCATGTCAAAAATTACAAGAGGCGATGGATACTTAGCCAAAGCAGCAACTGCGTCTGCAACCAGATCGGCACCCAACTGAGCAGGGTTATCAATTTTGATGTTTAATCCGGTTTTTAGGCCGGCACCTACAACCAGGGGACGCTTTTTAATGACGGTTTCAACAGCTTTGCATAAAACGTCGGTCAGTTCGGAAACAACACAGGAAAGGATGGCGCCGTCCATTGCACTGCGATCAACCTGATGAAGATCAAACAAACTGCGAAAATAAAGTGCATACTCGTCCTCGGTTTTTGCACGATCGGTGCGAAAGCGAGCGGTAAAGCGAGCACTCTCGCCATCCAAACAACCCAGGACAATGTTTGTGTTGCCTGCATCGATTGCTAAAATCATATCGATATCACTCCTGTTACTGCTGTCCACATGTGGCACAGCGTATACATAAGTATATTTTAATGGGTGCACCGTAAAAATTCAACCCTGTGTTTTCTTTTGCAAAATCCATCGAACGCGGTCTTGAAGAAAAAAATATTGTGCTTCGTAAGTCCGTATGAAACCACACCGCTGGGAGATACTGCAGATACAGTAAAATCAGCGGAGGGCAACCATGTCGATACAGGGGAAGGTCGAGATTTGTGGAGTAAATACATCGAAACTGAAGGTATTGAAAAACGAAGAAACCATGGAGTTGCTGCGGAGATCAAAAAACGGCGATTCAGACGCAAGAGAACAGCTTATATCAGGCAATCTAAGACTTGTTCTTTCGGTTATTCAGAAATTCATGGGAAAGGGAGAGTGTGCTGACGATTTATTTCAAGTTGGATGTATTGGCTTGATCAAAGCAATCGACAACTTCAACATTGACCTTGATGTAAGGTTTTCAACCTATGGTGTTCCAATGATTGTTGGTGAAATTCGTAGATATTTGCGGGATAACAGTGCCATGCGAGTATCACGTTCTATGCGTGATACGGCATATAAAGTTTTACAGGCAAAAGAAAAGTTTTTAACAGAACATCAGCGTGATCCGACGGTTGAAGAAATCGCGAATATTTTGGGCTTGAAAAGGGAAGATGTTGTATTTTCGTTGGATGCTATTGTTGATCCGGTTTCGCTATACGAACCGGTATATTCTGACGCAGGAGACGCAATATGCGTCATGGATCAGGTGAAGGACAATAGAAATACAGACGAGAGCTGGCTTGAAAGCATTGCGTTGAAAGATGCTATTAAAAAACTGACTGACAGAGAGAAGCGAATTTTGAATCTTCGCTTTTTTGAAGGAAAGACACAAATGGAAGTGTCGGCTGAAATTGGAATTTCACAGGCACAGGTTTCTAGACTTGAAAAAAATGCAATCAACCAAATTAAGAAAAATTTATAATATGGAGATGAAACGATGATTGAGCAGGATACAATTAAATTGTTACGGGAATGTGATGCAGGAATTAAGATGGGCGTTTCGTCCATCGATGATGTAATTGAATACGTCCAGTCAGATTCGTTGAAACAACGATTGAACAGTTGTAAAAAAGAGCATGAAGAATTGATGCATGAAGTGCAGAAAATGCTTGATGAGTATCATGATGATGGGAAAGAGCCCAATCCAATGGCGAAAGGAATGTCATGGGTCAAAACAAACATGAAAATGGCAATGAACAACTCGGATGAAACAATTGCTGATCTAATGACCGATGGATGCAATATGGGTGTGAAATCCCTGAACAAATATTTGAACCAATATGAAGCAGCCAGTGAACGCTCAAAAGATATTACAAAGCGATTGATCAATCTGGAAGAAAAATTGACGACAGATATCCGTAGTTTTCTGTAATCCCTTGTAATTGTTCAGTTTATACCGTACAATATATCAGAAAGGAAGTGCGGTACAAATGGAAATTACAAGAGATCAGGCTTGGGAACTTCTGCGCAAATATAATCAGGAGCAATTTCATCTGCGTCACGCATTGACGGTTGAGTCGGTTATGGCTTGGTATGCCAAGGAGTTGGGGTACGGCGAACAAGCTGAATTTTGGGCAACGGTTGGCTTGCTGCATGATCTTGACTTTGAGCGTTGGCCGGAAGAGCATTGCGTTAAAACCGAAGAGCTGATGAATGAGGCCGGTTTGGATTCGGCTTTGATTCATGCTGTTTGCTCTCATGGATGGGGTATGACAGGAACATCCTGTAAACCTGAACACGAGATGGAAAAGGTGCTTTTTGCAGTTGACGAGCTGACCGGATTAATTGGTGCTGCGGCTCTGATGCGTCCATCCAAAAGCACAAAAGATATGGAACTGAAATCTCTTAAAAAGAAGTTTAAAGATAAAAAGTTTGCTGCCGGTTGCTCTCGGGAAACTATTGCGCAGGGAGCTGAATTGCTTGGCTGGGATTTGGATCTTTTGCTTGAGCGCACATTAACTGCTATGCAGGCTGGCGAAGATTCCGTTGAAACTGCGGTTGCCGCACTATAATTTATTATTTAGCCGCCTCTCTGATTCAAGAATAGAGAGGCGGCGACTTTTATTGTGTTAAATGAACTGCTGTACAATAAAGTAAGGATAGCTGATTTAAAGCAGAGTGATGAAGTTTGTGCTTGCCCATCCGAGGATACCGTTGAGCATGACTAAGTACCAACCTTGCCATTCGTTCAAAACAGTTAATGGTGTTCCATCTGTTACACTTGCAAGAATTTGTGAAGATCGATTTGGAAGCTCGCGTATATTAAGAGACCCCCAATTGACATCAACGATTGCCGGCTGTGAAGGACGAGGCTCAAGAAAGGGAAGTCCAAAATATTCGGTTAAGGATAGGACAAGATTTCTTGCGATTGTATCAAGGTTTGAGATGACCCAGGTCGCGTCATCGGGATTGTCGTGGTATCCAATTTCCAGAAAGACAGATGGCGCTCTTACACGTCGCACTTCGCCTATTGCTACGGTTGCTTCTGTACGTACCAAATTCGGTAAAGGATAAATGGACTTCAGATTGTCGGCCATAATTAATGCTGCACGCTGCCCTTGCGTGGAACTTGGATAATAAAAGACTATGATTCCGCGTGCGCTGCCATATCGATCATCCGGCGCAGCATTGGAATGGAGCGCTACATGCAGATCGAAATTGCCGGCGTTGGATGCACGAATGGACGAGGATGCATTCATTTCCGGTGTATTGCGGACATAGCGTATACCGGATGATGTTAAATAGGGCTCCATGGCATCCGCCAGTCGGTTCATCCACTGTTCCTCGGTACCTCCGGTTACATAGTAATTGTTCTCTTGTGTGGATGGAGAGAGATAGATAATTGGCATAGTATACCCCCTTTGTAAAAATATTCTATGCCATCGGGAACTTTTTGCCATTCATTGCGTCTAATTTATCAGGAGGTGTAAATTACCATGAAAAAGAAAATCGCTCTTGCTCTTTCGTTCCTGCTTATTTTTACCCTCGTTTTTACTGCCTGTGGCAGCAATAAAGCGGCTATGGATTCTATGTCTGAGTCGTACGCGCCGCAAGCAAGCAGTGCTCCGGCTGAAAAACCGAAAGACATGTATGAAGGATCTTATGGTGTCATCACGGAAGATTCCAAGAATGTATATGACTCGGTCGATAGTGTCATTTACACGGATCCCAACGCCAAAATCATTCGAACAGCCAGACTAACCATCCAGACAACTGAATTTGATCAGTCTGTGTCCGCACTGGCTGAACTGACCGAACGACAGGGCGGCTATTACGAAACGGCTCAGGTTGATGCAGGCAGTTATTATAATCAATACGCACACCGCTCGGCATATTTTGTTGTCCGTATCCCCAAGGAAAATTTTGTTTCATTCCGCAACGCTGTCAGCAGCGTTGGTCATCTGCTGAGCATTAGCGAAGACACGCAAAACGTTGGCGAAGAGTATTACGACACCGAGGCGCGGCTTGAAACATTGGAAACCAAGCGTGAGCGCTTGCTTGTCTTGTTGGACAAGGCTGAATTGATGGAGGACATTATTTCTTTGGAGAATGCACTTGCTGATGTGCAGTATCAGATTGATCGCCATACATCGACCTTACGCAAGTACGACAGCCTAATTGACTACTCGACCTTCACTATAAATTTGGAGGAAGTAGTGAAAATCGTTGAGGATCCCAGTGCGCAGGACAGCTTTGGTACGAAACTGCTTGCCAGTTTGAAACGTGGCCTGTCTGATTTTGCAGATTCAATGGAATCTTTTGCATACTGGTTTGCACGCAATGTGATTACCTTGGTTATTCTTGCTGTAATCATTGTTGTTGCTGTGAAAGTCATTCTCTGGCGCAAGAAAGTGCGGCACAGTAAAAGAAATGAAGTCGAATAACTAACATAAAAGCGGTAAGGACCTGCAAGTCCTTACCGCTTTTCAAATTCAATTATTGAGGGTACAATGCTTTTGCAAGAGATGCAAACTCTGAAATGCCTAAGCGTTCGCCACGCACATCTTCGGATAGGCCGCATGCAAGAATTGCGAGGCGGAGTTGGTCCTTGGAGTGTGTGCTGCTCATTACGGAGGACAGAGAGTTTAACAGGGTTTTGCGCCGTTGAGCAAAGGCGGCGCGAACAACGCGGAAAAATGTCTCTTCATTTTCAACTTCTTTAGGTTTAGGACGAGGAGTGAGTTGAATGACAGATGAGGTGACTTTAGGAGCGGGGAGGAAGCACTCGGGACCAACATCGAATAGACGCTCGCAATGGGCGTGATACTGACAGAATACGGAAAAGGCGCCGTAGTCGGAAGAACCGGGGGCAGCACAGATTCGCATAGCAACTTCGCGCTGGATCATTACAGTGATTTTTTCGAAACATCCAGACTCAAGTAATGCAGTAATAACAGGCGTGGTGATATTATACGGAAGATTAGCGCATGCGATGGGGGAGAGACCGGTCATTTTTTCTGCGATCAGTTCAGGAATGTTGACTTTCATGATGTCGCCGGGAACGATTTCAACATTATCGTAGTTCAATAGTGTTTCACTTAGAACAGGCAGTAATGCTTTATCAAGCTCGACAGAAACTACTTTATCGGCCAGCTGAGCAAGCTGAACGGTCAGGGGACCAATTCCGGGACCGATTTCCAGAACACCAAATCCATGATTTGCACCGGACGCCTCGGCGATATCGCGAGGAACCCAGGATTCAATTAAAAAATTCTGCCCCATACTCTTTGAAAAATGGAAGCCATGTCGCCCTAAAAGAGCTTTGATGTCACGAATGTCGCAAAGATCCATATGATACACTCCATATATCCTGAATCGTTTTGAATTAGTATAACATAAGGTGATAAAAAAAGAAAGGGCGGAATATTCCGCCTCAAAAAGCAAAAGACACACGAAATGTGTGTCTTTTATTGCAAGTAAACCTGTAAGCCGGGTTCTGTCATTTAAGACAGCCATCTATCTCGACGCATCGTTGCCGATACGCTCAAGCCACCTCCATACACGGCCGGGTCAGCCTTTTGTGTAGCCACGGTGTTGCTCCGGATAGAGTTTACAGCGATGAGCAGTTTCCAGTCATCGGGCGGGCGCTTATCTCCGCCTTTCCACCCTTACCGCACAAGTTGTACGGCGGTATATCTCTGTTGCACTTTTCCTGAGGTCGCCCTCGGCGGGTGTTACCCGTTATCCTTGCCCTGTGGAGCCCGGACTTTCCTCACTCACAGGCCTTTCGCCCTGAAAGCGCGGCTGTCCAGCTTACTTGCGGGACCTATTTTAACTTAAACATTTAGTATTGTCAAATTCGATTGAAAAAGGCAGCGCAATGAGATATAATTAAAAAGTTAAATGATGGAAGGAGGGTGTATGTATGACAATTACGGATTACTTGGCCTCTTTGAGACATAAACGCGTTGCAGTGATTGGAATTGGAGTTTCCAATACTCCGTTGATTCGAATGCTTCTTCGTGCTGATGTCGATGTAACTGCGTGCGATAAATGCAGCCGTGATGATCTAGGTGTTGTAGCAGACGAACTGGAGAGCCTTGGCGCTCGTCTTCAGCTTGGTGAACATTATCTGGATGATCTGAAACATGACGTGATTTTCCGCACACCCGGTTTACGTCCCGATGTTCCCGCCTTGCAGGCAGCACGTGACCGTGGTGCAGAGATTACGTCTGAAATGGAAGTGTTTTTCCGCGTTTGCCCATGTAAGATTATTGCCGTAACCGGAAGTGATGGTAAAACAACAACTACGACGATCATATCTGAATTCCTGAAAGCTGCAGGGTACAATGTTTATCTTGGAGGTAATATCGGAAAGCCGCTCCTGCCTGATGTTGCCGGGATGGAATCGGATGATATTGCAGTTTTGGAGCTTTCTTCCTTCCAGCTGATGACCATGAGGCAAAGTCCTGATGTTGCAGTTGTTACCAATGTGACGCCAAATCATCTTGATGTGCACAAGTCCATGAGTGAGTACATTGCAGCAAAGGAAAATGTATTTATCCATCAGTCTTCAAACGGTATTGCAGTATTCAATCATGACAATGATATTACCCGTGGTTTTGCGTTGAGTGCAGTAGGACGCAGCGTCAGCTTTAGCCGACAGGAAGAGCTGGAAGAGGGCGTGTTTCTGAAAGAAAACTCTATCTGGTACAACGATAGGGAAGTGCTTCCTATTTCTGATATTCTCATCCCCGGCGAACATAATGTCGAAAACTATATGGCCGCAATTGCAGCAGTGAATGGGCTGGTGGACATTGATATTGTTCGTACTGTCGCTAAGAACTTTGGCGGCGTGGAACATCGAATTGAATTAGTTCGTACGTTGAATGGAGTTCGCTACTATAACGACTCCATTGCATCCAGTCCCACGCGTACAATCGCCGGATTGCGCTCCTTTAAGGAAAAGGTGATTCTGATTGCGGGTGGATACGACAAAAAGATTCCATTTGATGACTTAGGACCTCAAATTGTAGAGCATGTAAAGTCAGTCGTCCTTACAGGTGATACAGCATCTAAGATTCGTGATGCCATCGAATCGACAGTTGGATATTCCAAATCAGAACTTAAAATTATCGAAGAAGATGACTTTAAGGAAGCGGTTCTTACAGCCCATCGAATTGCAGAACCGGGCGACGTAGTTATTTTATCACCTGCATGCGCATCTTTTGATAAATTTAAAAACTTTATGCTTCGCGGTGAAGCATTTAAAAAGATTGTTTATGAACTGGAGTAATTATCTATGGACTATACACACATTAGAGAAATGCTCTCTGGCCTGTGCTCTTTGCCCGGTCCTTCCGGATTTGAACGTCCTGTCGCATTGAAGGCGGCTGAAATGCTTCGTCCGTACATGGATGAAGTCAACATTGACCGTATGGGAAACCTGCTGGGCGTTCGTCGATGCGGAATTCCCGGCGCAAAAAGCATTTTGCTGGATGCGCATTTGGATGAAATCGGTTTGATTGTCATTGGGTCAGAGGAAGGTTTTCTGCGTTTTCGCACAATTGGCGGTGTGGATCCTCGCATGCTTCCCGACCGCGAAGTTACGATACTGACCGATCCTCCTTTGTTTGGAGTTGTTGCCTGTTTACCGCCTCATGTGCTGCAGGCATCCGATGCCGATAAGTCAGTTCCCATCCCGGATCTTTTCATTGATACCGGCTTGACGCAAGAGCAAGTGGAACAGCTTATCCCTGCGGGTACACCCTGTGTCTTCCGTGACAGTTGTTTCCCGCTTGGTCAGCACCAGATGTGCGGAAAGGCAATGGATGACCGAGCCTGTTTTGTAACTCTTGTTCGTGCTGTTGAAATGCTGCAGGAAAAGAAACTTGATGTGGATCTTTTTGTACTTGGCAGCACGCGTGAAGAAGTTAGCCACGGTGGAGCTGCCACTGCTGTTTACCGTGTTGCACCCGACTGTTGTGTTGCGGTGGATGTGACGCATGGGAAAACACCTGATACACCTGCGGAACGCACCAGTGTTCTCGGCGGCGGACCCGCAATCGGTGTTGGTCCGAATATGACGCGCTGGATGACTGAGCGTATGAAAGCCAAGGCAAAAGATCGTGAAATCCCGGTTCAGTACGAAATTATGGCAGGTGCAACCGGAACGAATGGCTGGGATATGCAAATTGCTCGTGAAGGCATCGCAACTTCCGTGCTTTCTTTGCCTTTGAAATACATGCATAGTCCGATTGAAACTCTTGACATGGATGATATTGAATCTGTTGCTTCGTTGTTGGCTGCTTTTGTTGAAGGTCTCGGAGAGGAGGCACTGGGATGATTGAAACTGTAAAAAACTTGTGTGCATTGTCCGGTGTTGCCAGCTTTGAGGACCCTGTGCGTGAATACCTGATGGAACAGGCGAAACCTTTTGCAGATGAAATGCGTGTTGATGCACTGGGGAATCTGATTGTTTTCAAAAAGGGTGCAAAGAGCACCGGGAACAAGTTAATGCTCTGCGCCCATATGGACGAAGTTGGATTGATTATCAAGCGTATTACGGATGACGGGTATTTAAAGTTTTCCGCAATCGGTGGAATTGACCGGCGTGTGCTCATTGGAAAGCGTGTATTTGTGGGTTGGAATCGCGTCCCTGGTATTATTGGTTTGAAGGCAGTACATTTAACCACTGCAGAAGAACGGGGAAAGGTACCTCGCTTGGAAGAATATTATCTTGACATCGGAGCCAAGGATAAAGAAGAGGCAGAAGCACTGGTTTCCTTGGGCGATTTTGCAGTATTCGATAATGAGTGTATGGAGTTTGGCAATGGCATGTTGAAGGCAAAAGCCATTGATGACCGTGTCGGATGTGCAATTATGCTGAAGCTGCTGCAAAGCGATCTTCCCATGGACTGTGTATTTGCATTTACGGTACAGGAGGAAGTTGGAACCCGCGGTGCGTTTGGCGCTGCGTTCTCTGTGACTCCTGAAATCGCCCTGGTGCTTGAAACAACTACCGCAGCTGATTTACCGGGGGTTAAAGGTCAGAAGCGTGTTTGTGCTCCCGGACTGGGACCTGTAATTTCTTTGATGGATGGGGGAACCATCTACGACAAAGAATTGTTCCGGCTTATGTGCGATACTGCTGATTCTTTGGGAATTCCCTGGCAGGTCAAGCATTATATTGCAGGCGGAAATGACAGCCGAGCTGTTCAGCGCACCAAAGACGGTGTGCGTGTTGCCGGCCTTTCTGCAGCGGTACGTTATCTGCATGCACCGACAAGCGTTGGTGCGATTAAAGATTTCGAACAGATGCTGACCCTTACATCTGCGTTTATTAACGCTCTGGCTCAGAACTGTTGAGGAGGATAATTTCATGGATATTTTAGCTACTTTGCAGGCTTTGAATGCATGCCACGGACCTGCCGGCGACGAACGGGCCGTAGCAGAAGCAATTTGTTCTATGGCAGCCCCTTATTCGGACGAGCAGTGGTTTGACACCATGGGCAATCTGATCGTCCATAAAAAGGGCAATGGGCCTAAAATTATGTTTGCCGCGCACATGGACAGCATTGGTATGATTGTCACACATATTGAAGAAAACGGGTTTCTGCGAATTGGCAAGGTTGGCGGACTTGATCTGAACGCACTTCTTTATATTCCTGTTCGTTTTTCCAATGGAATTCGTGGTTGTCTCGGTATGGACGAAAGTGCTGATGTTAAAAAACTGGCGATTGAAGATTTGTTTATTGATATCGGCGCTCACAGCAGGGAAGAGGCTGAAAGCAAGGTTCATATCGGAGACACCGCGGTGTTTGATAGCCCGGCTTTTATCGTCGGCGATCGACTGGTTTCTCCTTATCTTGACAATCGTATCTCCTGCTTGGTTCAGTTGGGCGCTCTGGAATCTCTGAAAGACAGTGATAATGACCTGTATTTCGTATTTACTACTCAAGAAGAGGTTGGTTTGCGTGGTGCAAAAACGGCTGCATATGCCATTGATCCCGAATATGCAGTTGCGATTGATGTGACCGTATCTGACGACGAGCCTGGAGCAAAGCATTTTGGAAGCAGCGTTCTTGGCAAAGGCGCCGCAATCAAGATTATGGACAACTCCGTGATTTGTCACCCGCAGATGGTTGCTAAACTGACTGAGCTGGCCAAGGAGAATCAGGTTACACATCAAGCTGATGTCATTCGCGCTGGCGGCACTGATGCAGGTGCAATTCATGTTTCCCGCGCCGGTGTTTACACTGGTGGAATTTCCATTCCTTGCCGTTATATCCATACCCCGACTGAAATGGTTCAGATCTCCGATGTCGAGGCATGCATTCAGCTTACCTGCGCATTTGCATGCGCCAAATTGGATTCTGGAGTGTAATTTAGCATGATTTCGGAAAAAGTACGTTTGCTCGGCAAGCAGGCACAGGCCAATTTGCAGGAACAGTTTGCCTACATTGATGCCATTGCTGAGAAAAACACCCAAAAGGTTCTTGCTGCATTTCAAAAGCATCGTGTAGCCGAAAGTTATTTTGCGGGAACGACCGGTTATGGCTACGATGATATTGGTCGTGATAAGCTGGAAGAGATCTATGCCGACATTTTTGGAACGGAAGATGCGCTGGTTCGCATTAACTTTGTAAATGGTACCCACACCATCGCATGTGCATTGTACGGAGCATTAAAACCCGGTGACATTTTATTGTCTGCTGTTGGCGCACCGTATGATACACTTCTTGGTGTCATTGGTGTTGTGGACAAAGGACCCGGTTCTCTGAAGGACTGGGGCGTGGAGTATCGACAGGTTGATCTAGTTGATGACAAACCCGATCTGGAAGGTATTGCAAATGCGGCCTCCGATCCGAGAGTGAAAGCTGTTTTGATCCAGCGTTCCAGAGGATATGCAACTCGTGCGTCCTTAAGCGTTGATGAAATTGGCGAGATGTGTTCCATTATTAAGGCAGTCAATCCAAATGTTTCTATTTTGGTAGACAACTGCTACGGTGAGTTTGTGGAAGATAAGGAGCCCACTCAAGTGGGTGCTGATTTGGTTGTTGGTTCGCTGATCAAAAATCCCGGTGGTGGCCTTGCCCCCACGGGTGGTTACATTGCCGGCCGCCGCGATCTTGTTGAAAGTGCGGCAATGCGCATGTCCTGTCCCGGAATTGGAAAGGAATGCGGTTCCACCCTTGGCAATAACCGTTTGCTCTACCAAGGTTTGTTTATGGCTCCTCATACGGTTGCACAGGCGGTTAAGACGGCGGTGTTCGCTGCACGTGTTATGGAGCTTCTTGGTTATGAAGCAGAGCCTGCATCCAACGCAGTTCGACACGACATCATTCAGATGATCCATATGCGTGATCCGGAAACCTTGAAAAAATTCTGCCGTGGCATTCAGTTTGGTGCTCCTGTTGACTCGTATGTTACGCCCGAACCCTGGGATATGCCCGGGTATGACAGTCAGGTCATTATGGCAGCAGGCGCATTTATTCAAGGTGCATCCATTGAACTGTCTGCGGATGCTCCTATGCGTGAACCATATACCGTTTATCTGCAGGGTGGCTTGACCTACGAATCTGGAAAAACCGGTGTTTTGCTCGCGGTAGAGCAGCTGCTGGCTGACTAAGTCAAGCACGGTTTTGCATACACTCTATGGGGGTGTGTGTTATGGTTTCGGCTCGTTGGCGCAAAAGGTTTGAGCCTCGTATCATAGGTTCAATTCTATCCATTTTTGTTGGGATTTCTTTTGCGTTTTTGTTCGTGTTTCAGTTGAATCAGCGTCTTCGACCAATTTTGTTTGAATTGGCGGTTTCACAGACTTCGAACCATCTTACAGCGGCGATTGACCGTGCAGTCTCTGAGCAGTCAATTTCATATAATGATCTGATTTCTTTGGAACGTTCTTCAAGCGGAGATATTGTTGCTTTGACAAGCAATATGGCGCAGGCTAACGTTTTACGTTCACAATTACTCTCGATTTCATTGGATGCGCTCAATGGTCTTGAAACATTGGAATTTGAAATCCCATTAGGGACAATTTTCGATCTGGATCTTCTGTCCGGGCGTGGTCCAAATGTTGGCGTGCGTGTACTCTATATGGGTACTGCATCCGCAGAATTCGAAAACTCTTTTTCATCTGCCGGAATTAATCAAACATATCATCAGATTATTTTCCATATTAAAGCTGATATTTCGGTTTTACTTCCTGGCAGACAAGAGAAAACAACGGTCGATACACGTGTTTGTGTCGCTGAAACAATTATTGTTGGAAAGGTACCTGAAACCTATTTGCACGTTACACAGTAATGTGATATCGCTTTACAAGAAGGTGTGATCCGAATGTCCGCAAAGGAACAAATTATTCTTCTTCGTCGTGAGTTGGAACAGCATAATTACAATTATTATGTACTGGATAAACCGACAATCAGCGACTTTGAATATGATAGAATGCTTCGTGCTCTGGAAGAACTTGAGTATGCGAATCCTGATCTGATCACACCGGATTCACCCACACAGCGTGTTGGTGGAAAAGCTTTGGATAGTTTTACGAAAGTTTCGCACCGCGTTCCTCTTGAGAGCCTTCAGGATGTATTTGACTTTGATGAACTGGCAGACTTCGATCGGCGAGTCCGCGAAAATGCTGCAAATGCCACATATATCGTAGAGCCGAAGGTGGATGGACTCTCTGTTGCATTGGAATACGAGAACGGTGTTTTTGTCCGCGGTGCAACTCGTGGTGATGGAATGGTCGGTGAAGATGTTACCGATAATCTTCGTACCATTAAATCGATTCCGCTGAAACTGGAAAATGCACCGCCTATTCTGATTGTCCGTGGCGAAGTTTTTATGCCCAAAGCCGTTTTTGAGCAGTTGAACGAAGAACGAGAAAAGAGGGGAGAGTCCCTGTTTGCAAATCCTCGCAATGCTGCTGCTGGATCCATGCGACAATTGGACCCGAAAATCGCTGCTGAGCGAAAACTGGATGCATTGATTTTTAATATTCAGTATGTTGAGGGTATTTCCTTTGATTTTGACAGCGAGTCTTTGGATTGGCTTGAATCTCTCAAGTTCAAAGTAATTTCTCGAGTTGGAGTAAATTCGATCAATGAAGCGGCACAACAGATCACTTGTATAGGCGAAAATCGGGATCAATATTCGTACGATATTGATGGAGCGGTTGTAAAGTTGGATAGCCTGTCAGACCGCTCAACGCTGGGAAGCACATCGAAATTCCCGCGTTGGGCTGCAGCATATAAATATCCACCGGAACAAAAAGAATCCATTGTGCAGGATATCGTAATCCAAGTTGGACGAACCGGAGTATTAACTCCCAAGGCAGTCGTTGCCCCTGTTCGTCTTGCTGGCACAACGGTTACTAACGCGACACTTCATAACATTGATTATATTCGTGATAAGGATATACGGATTGGCGACACCGTTTTGGTTCAGAAGGCGGGCGAAATTATTCCGGAAATTGTTCGTGTTTTACCTGAAAAAAGACCCGTTGATTCTGTTGAGTATGAATTTCCCGCGTTTTGTCCGGTGTGCGGTGCTCCGGTTGCTCGTGACGAGGATGGTGTTCATATCCGTTGTTCCGGCGCAGAGTGCCCTGCACAACTACTCCGCAATCTGACTCATTTTGCATCACGTGATGCAATGGATATTGAAGGTCTTGGTCCTGCAGTTGTTGAATCGCTGGTTGATGCGCAGTTTGTGAAAACTCCGGCTGATTTATATGAACTTGATGCACAAAGTGTGGCCAGTCTGGACCGTATGGGTCAGAAATCTGCCGAGAACTTGATTGCCGCAATCGAACGCTCGAAGTCGAATGATCTTTCCAGGCTCTTATTTGCTTTTGGTATACGACAGGTGGGCCAAAAAGCAGCCAAGGTACTTGCATCCCGTTTTGGCACCTTGGACGCGTTATGCGCTGCTACGGTTGAAGAATTGACATGTATCGATGATGTGGGTGAAATTACTGCTCGAAATGTTGTTGAGTGGCTTTCCAGCGAGCAAAGCCGACATCTGATTGATTCCTTGCGCGATCATGGCGTTAACATGACCAGTTTGTCTGAACCCATTGGAGATAAGCTTTCCGGAAAGACATTTGTTCTTACCGGAACGCTTGAACGGTTCACCCGTGATGAAGCCAGTGAGATGATTGAAAAGCTTGGGGGTAAGGTTTCTGGCTCGGTATCTAAGAAGACAAGCTACGTTGTTGCCGGGGAGGCTGCAGGATCTAAGTTGAAGAAAGCCAACGAACTTGGAATTCAAGTATTAACGGAAGAAGAATTCCTGGAGATTATTCAAAATTAATTTTCAATAAATTCATGAACCACCTCGAATTTTGCGTTATAATATTCGCAAAGCGAGGTGGTTCTGCTTTGAAATTATTGAAAAGTAGCATTGTGTTTCTTGCTGTTGTTTTGTTGCTTTGGGGTGCGCTCGTTTTGTTCGCGCCAAAAGATGACGGGATATTTCATGTTGTAATTGATCCGGGACATGGTGGAAAGGATCCCGGCGCGGTTGTTGGAGATATCTATGAAAAAGATATTAATCTTGCAATCGCGCTTATGGTTCGTGATAAATTGGCAGGAGAAGAAGGAATTAAGGTATCTATGACGAGGGATAATGATACGTTTCTTTCTCTAACAGATCGTGCGGATTTTGCAAATGATTTGCATGCTGATCTGTACGTGAGTGTACATGCAAACGCATTGGATGATGAAACATACTCCGGTATATTTACGTTTTACAGTGCTGATAAACCATCAAGCAAGAAATCGGCAGAAATTATCCAACGAGCTGTTTCGAAGGCGACCGGAGCGATTGATCGTGGTATACGAACGGAATATTATGTTGTTATTCGAAAAACAGAAATGCCTGCAGTTCTGATTGAAACAGGTTTTATGACTTGTTCGGAAGAACTCGCATTGCTGATCGATCCGGTGTATCAAGCCAAAGTTGCAGACGGGATTTATGATGGAATTTTAGCGGTAATTTCAAATCATTAAAAAAGAGGTGCGACGGTTGTCGCACCTCTTTTTGTGAGTTAAAGCATCCTGCTGCCAAGCAACATTGCAAAACGGTTTAGTTCCTCGGTGCCGGCAGGAACATTGTTAAGAACCGCCTTTTCGAGGGTGTCCGTATCAACGAGATTCAGGCAAGCATTAATTGCGCCGGCGGCAACAATGTTTGCTACCATGGGGCGCTTCAGAGAATCGCGCGCAGCGGACAAGATGGGAAGCTTATAGACAGTCAATTCCATCTCGTTCACTACGTCGGGAAGAGTTAGAGAATCGTCTACCATTAAGATGCTTCCGCGTTTAGCGCCGGAAATATATTTTTCAAGAGAGGTCTGAGTTAAGGCCAACATAAAGTCGCTTTTTACTACTTTCGGGAAATCGATTTTATCGTTGGAAATAACTACTTCGGCTTTGCATGCGCCACCACGAGCCTCCGGTCCGTAGGACTGGGATTGAGCACTGTAAGCGCCACCCATCAAAGCTGCATCAGCAAGGATAATAGAGCAGAGGATAATGCCCTGACCGCCGGAACCAGCCAAACGAATCTCCATAACTCAATCCTCCTTTTGACAGCCGTCAACCAGATCCTGGTACTGTCTGCAGTACTCAGGACGATTGTTGTGATACAGCAAACCCAAAACAATTTTACCCTTCAGTTCATCGTCAAACAAGCTCTGAGCCTGCTCATAATTGATGGTGTTTTCCCGCTGCCATTTGAGCATATCAACAGCATCACCTTTTTTGTTCTTGCGGCCGTAGTAGGTGGGGCAAATGGATGCACAGTCGATAACGGTGAAACCCTTGTGCTTGATGCCGCGTTCAATCAATCTGGTCGTTTGCGCAACATGAAATGCCGTGCCGCGGCCAACGAAGGTGGCACCGGCTGCAATAGCCAGCTTACAGACATCGAAGTCCTGATCAATCGAACCGTAAGGAGCAGTTGTACCTAATTCGCCACGGGGAGTGGTAGGGGAGTACTGACCGCCGGTCATACCGTAAACATTGTTATTAAAGACCACAACAGTCAGATCAATATTGCGGCGAGCTGCATGAATGAAATGGTTACCGCCGATTGCGACTGCATCTCCATCACCGGTGAGGACAATGACCTTCATATCAGGACGAGCCATCTTGATGCCGGTTGCAACCGCGATTGCGCGACCGTGGGTTGTGTGGATGGTGTTGAAATTCATGTAACCGGCTGCGCGGCTGGAGCAGCCAATGCCGGAAACAATGACGACATTGTTGGGATCAAGCTCATTTCTGTCAATTGCAGTACAGATATCACGCATGATGATGCCGTTTCCACAGCCGGGACACCAGATGTGAGGCATCGTTTCGGTTCTTAAATATTTCTCAGCAAAAGGATTAGACATTACCGGTCACCTCCTTGATCTTGTCGGAGATCTGATCAGGCATAATGATTTCGCCATCAACTCGTCCAAGGAAAGATATATTGCATTCACCTTTAACAATTCGTTCGATTTCAAGCAAAATCTGACCATAGTTGTGCTCGACAACAATGATATGTTTTGCGCTTTTCGCAGCATTCAGCAAGGCCTCGGCAGGGAAGGGCCAGATTGTGATTGGACGGAATATGCCGGCTTTGATGCCAGCTGCGCGTGCATCTTTAACAGCCTTAATTGCACTGCGGGTAGTACCGCCATAACAGACGACAATTACATCGGCGTCTTCAGTCATGATTTCTTCCCATTGCAGAATGTCATCTTTGTTGCGCTCGATTTTCTCCATCAGACGGGTACAGAGTTTTTCAGTTCCAGTGCCGGCGCCAATAGAAGTACCCTTTTCTCCATGAGCCAATCCGGTGACGTGATAACGCCACCCTTTGCCAAAAGGAGGGATTACAGGAACAAGTGTGTCCGGATCGGCCTTGTAAGGGAGCCATTCCTTATCGTTCGGATCGGGTAATTTGCGATTGACAACTTCAATTTCGGAGGCTGCAGGAAGACGGATACCCTCGCGCAGATGACCGACCATTTCGTCCATCAGGAAAATAACGGGAACTCGATATTTTTCTGACAGATTGAATGCACGAATGGTCAGATAATATGTTTCTTCGACATCAGCGGGACAAAGTGCAATCACGGGATGATCTCCGTGAGTTCCCCAACGTGCCTGCATAACATCGCCTTGAGAAGGTGACGTGGGAAGACCGGTCGAGGGACCAGAGCGCTGTACATTGACAACAACACAGGGCATTTCTGCCATAGAAGCATATCCGATATTCTCCTGCATCAAAGAGAATCCGGGACCACTGGTTGCTGTCATAGCTTTTGCACCAACAGAAGATGCACCAATGATGGCAGCCATGCTGGAGATTTCGTCTTCCATTTGGATAAAAACGCCGCCGATTTTAGGAAGCATCTGTGCAGAAATTTCAGCAATTTCGGTGGAAGGGGTGATGGGGTATCCAGCATAAAATGTCATGCCTGCTGCAATTGCGCCGCGCACACAGGCTTCATTTCCTTGCATCAGAACAAGTTTGTTTTCAGCCACGGCTTACAACCTCCTCTTCGACAAGATAAACGGCAAAATCGGGGCAGAGGTTTTCACAGATGCCACATCGCAAGCATTCGGTTTCGTCGCCAATTTCAGCCTTTCCGGCAATAATACTTAGTACATTTTTGGGGCAGAATGCAGCGCAAATTCCACAGCCCTTACACCAGGATTTGTTTATTTCAAGCCTCTTCGCCATTACAAAAACCTCCTGAGATCTGAATGTAAGATCATTATACAACAATTTAAAAATAATTTCAGTACTTTAATTCACTAATTCTCTAAATTATCTTAATAAATTTTTTGTCTTTTTAACAAAACAGCTGTCCGAAAAACGGACAGCTGTTTTGAACTGCTACGAAATACAATATTTTTTGTACAAGGCGGCATGATCGTAAATTGCTTGTTTTTGGCTATACGATCTTCCGGTTACGCAAATAAAAGACTTACCGGTATCGGTTTCTCCATAACTCACAGCGCATGCTCCGGATTGGGGAACATAACCGCGTTTGCCGCCCAACACCTTTACATCACCGTTGTTCTGGTCTTCCAAGCTGCGAACGAACCAGTTTGATAACACCTGTCCCTCGGGATGTTCGGATGTAGCCACGCTATAATAAACCTTGGTACAAAGAACTTGACGGCATTTTTCATTTTCAAGCGCTGCTTTCATAATTAATGCCATATCAGCCGAGGTACAGCCATGTTCTTTGTCATAGATACCGACACAGTTTGTAAAGTGGGCTGCTTCTGATAACTCAAGTTCTTCCGCTTTTTTGTTCATGAGATTGACAAACTCATCATGGGACCCTGCGGCAATCTCGGCTAAAGCGAGGCTTGCATCAGCACCGGAAGAAAGAATACATCCATAGAATAATTCTTCAATTGGGACGGATTCTCCAACAATATATCCAACAACACTGCATTCATTTACAAAGCAGTATTCTGAAATTTCTCTTGTCATTGTAAAGGTTCCGTCAGTGTCGGTGATGTTTTCTACGGCAACCAAAAGAGTGAGTACCTTGGTCATGGATGCGGGGTTCATAAATGTGTAGGAATTCTTTTCGGCCAGAACCTCGCCTGTCTGTGCGTCGATTAAAAACACATATCTACTTGGAAATTCATCATCAAGAAATGCGGTGCGCTCCGTTTCGTGCAAAAAAGGAGGTTCTTCTTTCTCGATATCCTCAACGTCATCCTTAACGATAACCTCTACAGAATTGGGTGCTTCGGTAGGAAGAGGTGTTGGAACAGGGGTGTTAATCACATTAGAGTCGATGTTGGAAACAACATCTTTTGAGTTCTGGTGATCAACTAATTTCACAAAGCAAATTACTAAAAAAACGATAAGCACTAACAGAAGAAAAATTTTCGCGATATCCCAAATCAGATTTCTGGTTTTATTGCGCGAAGAAGTACGTTCTTTTTTAGTTGGACTTATCTCGAAATCTGTATTGTGTTCAATGGGATCAATTGGCATCGCCGACACTCCTTAACAGATCAGCATATTCAACATGTATCTACAAAAAGATACCATTTCAGACTTAATTCTGTCAACTGATTGCCGATAAAAAGAATGCTGCCTGAGGAATTTATGTTTCCTCAGGCAGTCTGATTTATTTATCAAAAGCTGGATTCATATAATATACATTCTTTTGGTCCATCTTTTCTTTTGCCAATCGAATTGCTTCACCAAATCTTTGGAAATGAACCACTTCGCGTTCACGTAAGAATCGAATTACATCATTTACATCGGGATCATCAGACAAGCGAAGAATGTTGTCATATGTGACTCGTGCCTTTTGTTCAGCGGCCAGATCTTCTGTCAGATCGGCGAGCACATCGCCTTTTACTGCCATGGAAGCTGCGCTCCAAGGGAAACCGGAGGCAGCGGTTGGGTAGACGCCGGTAGTGCGATCAACAAAATAGGTGTCAAAACCAGCTGTTTTGATTTGCTCTTCGTTCAAATTTCGAGTCAATTGGTGTACAATGGCGCCAATCATTTCGAGATGACCAAGTTCCTCGGTACCAATGTCGGTTAATAATCCCTTCAGTTCGGGGTATGGCATCGAGTAACGCTGGGAAAGGTAGCGGAGCGATGCACCCAATTCACCGTCCGGCCCGCCGTATTGGCTGATGATTACAGCAGCAAGCTTTGGATTACAGTTTTTGATTCGAACAGGATATTGAAGTTTCTTTTCATAAATAAACATTTATCTCTTGCCTCCTTCCTGGAAGTTCCAAGGCCATGGATCGGCCAACCAACAATAGCTGTCACGATTTGCAGCCGAGGCCTGAGTCAGAGGCCCAAACATTTCCTCGTAGCGTTTGCGACCTTCCTTTTCCATCAATGCATATTTCTGAAACAGCTCAAATGCTTCCTTATCCCCTTGATGTGTGTCCAGGTATAACCCAAGTTCGACAAGAACAAATTCTAATGCCTGCAGTTCTGCTAAGGGACCTTCTACAACATCTCTGGCATTTACCTTCGCTTTGAAAGGAAGGTTTAGTCCGGGGAACAGGGTGCCGTTATTCAATGCATCATTCTGATTGTATTTTCTGCTACCGGTTTGCTGAAACGGCACGTAGGGAACTGCAAGGGGAGCGCAGGATGGCATTGTTCCGCTATTATCCGCACATAATTGATTCTGAGTTTCAGGATTCAAAATATTTTCCTCCTTGTCGCGTTTTGATTAAAGGAACAATCATTCCTTGTTCTATCATATGCGACAATCTGTGATAGGAAACTTCTTTTAATCCAACGAACGCTATGGTATAATAATGAATGGATTGGGACGGCCTCTCATAGGAATTGATTTATGGAGGTGCTCAATTTGAAAAATATGATTATTCGAAAACCTTTTTTATTGGTGTTATCTGCAGTCGTAATTGTATTGTTTCTGGTTCAATTCCTTTATCCATTCAATGATTACAGAGAAATATTTGCTGATTCCGAGTTAGACAACATTGGACCGGAAACAGTTGTCATTGATGCTGGGCATGGTGGGGAAGACGGCGGTGCCGTTTCGGTATCCGGTGCAATTGAAAGTCAGATTAATTTGTCGATTGCACAACGTCTGGATCTGATTATGGGCCTTTATGGAATTAAGACTTTAATGCTCCGTGACAGCGATATTTCACTCCATAGTTCTGATGCACAAACAATTCGAGAAAAGAAAGTTTCTGACCTCCATAATAGAGTGAAAATCATTGAATCCCTGGATGATCCTACTGTAATCAGCATACATCAGAACACATATTCCGACAAAAGGTACCATGGTGCACAGGTGTTTTACGCAAATGGGAATTTAAGTTTACCATTTGCTGATATCGTGCAAAAATACTTGCGTGAATCATTGGATCCCGATAACACGCGCAAACCAACACCGGTACCAAAATCGGTGTATCTAATGAAGCACATAACGTGTAAAGCGATTTTGGTTGAATGTGGATTTTTGTCAAATCCACAGGAAGATGTCTTGCTTCAGACATCGGAGTATCAAAGAAAATTAGCAGTAGTTCTAGCGTGTGCCTATATGCAACATAAACAAATCACACAGGAAGGGGAGAGCGTGAATGCCTCCTAAAACAAAAACGGTTTTCTTCTGCACTGAATGTGGGAATGAGTCGCCTAAGTGGGCCGGACAATGTCCGGCGTGTAAGGCATGGAACACTTTGGTTGAGCGGCCTGCCGAGATTAAGAAAAAGGAATTATTTGTTTCCGGAACGATGCGCGGAACAATGAACATCCCTAAATCAATCACGGCTGTTGAGACGACGGATGAACTTCGTTTCAATACCGGTATGTCTGAGCTGGATCGTGTTCTCGGCGGTGGAGCGGTAAAGGGATCACTCGTTTTGGTTGGTGGTGCTCCTGGTATCGGAAAGTCAACGCTGATGCTACAGATTTGCGATAATTTATGCCGGTTTGCAAAGGTTTTATATGTATCCGGCGAAGAATCAGAGCGTCAGATTAAACTTCGTGCTGAGCGGTTGAACGTGCATGGAGATGCTTTGTATCTTCTTGCTGAGACAAATCTGGAAGACATTGTTGGAGCTGTTCATGAACTGAAACCGGATGTCTTGATTGTCGATTCGATTCAAACATTATACAATGGAGATCTTTCGACTTCCCCCGGTAGTGTTGGCCAGGTTAAAGACTGCACCATGACCCTGATGCAGCTTGCGAAAGGGGAAGGGATTACTGTTTTTGTGATCGGTCACGTTAATAAAGAGGGTTCTATTGCCGGACCGAAGGTTCTTGAGCATATGGTGGACTGTGTACTTTATTTTGAAGGAGAACAGCACAATTCGTATCGTATTTTGCGTGCTGCAAAGAATCGATTTGGTGCAACAAATGAAATTGGTGTGTTCGAAATGGGAGATAACGGCCTTGAGGAGGTCCCAAACCCATCTGAAACATTGTTGTCCGGCCGTCCGCTTGAAGCCCCGGGAACCTGTGTTACCTGTGTTATGGAAGGAGTACGACCTGTTTTGGCCGAAGTGCAGGCACTTCTTGCACCAACCAATTTCGGAAATCCTCGCCGTGCAAGCAATGGTTTTGATTTCAGTCGTGCAATGATGCTTTTGGCTGTGCTGGAAAAAAGAGGAGGTTTGCTTTTAGGAAACTGTGATGCATATATCAATGTAATTGGAGGTTTATCTTTGGATGAACCTGCAGCAGATCTGGCGTTGTTAATCGCTCTTGCATCCAGCTTTCGTGATAAAGCTGTTCCGAGTGATCTTGCGGCCATCGGAGAGGTTGGTTTGACCGGAGAGCTTCGTTCGGTTAACGCAATGAACCAGCGTCTGTCAGAGGTTCGCAGGCTGGGGTTCAAAAAGTGTCTGATTCCGGCAAAAAACAGTCAGAAAATAACCGAACCGGACGGATTGCAGTTAATTAAGGTAAAAAATATTCGTGAAGCGTTAGCGGCTATTCTTTGATTGTATTCTAGGAACAAAATTTATACATGGGTTATCTTTGTTGGGATTGCCGCGGGATACCGCTCGCTCGAGGCTGCAATATCCGTCCAATTGATATAAACATTCGCTGGTACATGTGATAAGACTCACGAATTCATCATCCCATTATATTAATTGCAGGAAATAGTCTATCCAGAAATGTAATCATTACGCAAAAAGGGGAGAGGCAAAAAATGCCTCTCCCTGAATTCGCATACATAAAAGCTATTGCAATTAACGATGAAATAATTTGAAAACTAAATGCACTATAAACATGGTGGCAACAAAAAGAAGTGCATAAGTAATAATATCGAGCAAACGAATCACCTCATGTAGTAATTTAGATTCAGAATTACAATCAAATTATATATTAAATTTGAAAAACTTGCAATTGGTTAAACAAAGTATTTTCCAAGAAACATAAATTAACTACTTTGATTAATTTAAAATGCATACGTTTATTGCTTCGATGATGTTGAGGTGCTATAATTAAATACAAACATTAAACAGGAAAGGGGGATTTGAAAGGAGACTGCGAGGTAAACAAAATAAAAATTTTGTTTACCTCGGAAGGGGCGAAAACGCCTTTTGGGTCTCTTAAGGGGTTTGTATGGACTATAGAACGCAATCGCCGGCTATTTTGAGAGATTTCCTTACTTATCACGAAACGATCCAAGGTCACTCAAGAAAAACAGTTGACGAATACTTTCTGGATCTTCGAACATTCTTCCGGTTTATTAAAATCGAAAAAGGTTTCGTTCCACGCACAACTGAATTTGATCAAATTTCCATTGACGATATCACGATCGAAATTGTTGCCGCTGTATCCTTGACTGACGTATATAGTTTTATGAATTTCCTCAGCCGAGATCGCGGCTTAGGTTCTCCGGCACGTGCCCGTAAGATTTCTGCAATTCGTTCCTTTTACAAGTATTTAACTGTAAAAGCAAAACTAATTCCAGAAAATCCTATGCAGGATTTGGATTCCCCTCGTCTTAAAAAAGCGTTGCCTCGATATCTCGATCTGGATCAGAGTTTACAGCTGCTGGATGGTGTTGCCGGAGTTAATCAGGCTCGGGATTACTGTATCCTGACCCTTTTCCTTAATTGTGGCATTCGAATTTCGGAATTAATTGGTTTGAATATCAAAGATATTCAAGGTGATCAATTGCGTGTGCTTGGTAAAGGCAACAAAGAACGCATTGTGTTTTTGAATGATGCTTGTCTTCAGGCGATTCAGAATTGGCTTGCTGTTCGCTCTTCCAGAGGTTCTGCTGACCCCAATGCTTTGTTCATCAGCAGTCAGAGTCGTAAACGAATTAGCAAATCTGCCGTTGAAAAACTTGTGAAAAAGCATCTATTGGCGGCTGGATTAGACAGTACGCAATACTCACCACATAAGCTTCGCCATACAGCAGCTACGCTAATGCTTCAAAATGGTGTTGATGTTCGTACTCTGCAAGAAGTTTTAGGACACGATAATCTCAACACGACACAGATTTATACGCATGTTGATAACGAAAATCTTCGCACTGCAGCAAAAGCAAACCCGTTGAGTCGCGTTAAACCTCCAAAATCTGAATGAAAAAAGGAGTGGTGTACTACCACTCCTTTTTGAATTAAGTGACAGGGTCCCTCCTTCTCGTTCATGCATTGGATGGCCATGCCCCTAAAATGTGCAAAAAGCGAATTTCCTGGAACGAGTATGAGCTTAAAGGACGCCAATCGGAGTCAATTGAATGTGCAGCTACTAATGTATTGTCCAGTGATGGCGGAAAGCCTTTTTCAACAACTATTGGCGTGTGTCCAAATATGTTCGAACTGAAGCGCAGTTGTACAAAATCACCGGGTAAAATACCGTTTAAGTCTGTTGTTGAAGCAAAGGGTCCTGGCGACATTTCGTTTCGAGTTAAAAAATTATAGAAATACTCCACTCCGGTCCAGGCGGGAGCCTTTCTATTTGAATCAATGTAGTACCAGCCAAAATCTGGTGTGAAATTCATTACTCCAGTTCCTTTGTATAGACATTGAGAGGCAAAATTCGTGCAGTCTCCACCGATTTGTTCAAAGTCGTAATAGGCTGGATTTCTGCCAAATGCCCATTTATGGGCATACATAACTGCTGCGAAACGATCATATGGTATTGCCATTGTTGTATCAGGCGGCATATTGAATTCTCCTTTCATATCATGCCACATCTTATTACACTGAAATACTGATTTGTGCAAAAAAAGAGACGCTATCATAAAGATAGCGTCTCTTTTTTGTACTCTGCAAATGGCAATTAGCCCTGCTCACGCATACGAGCGAAGCAGTCGCTGCAGTAGACGGGACGATCGGACTTGGGCTCGAAGGGAACCTTAGCCTCGCCGCCGCAAGCAGCGCAGGTAGCGGTGAAGTACTCACGGGGGCCACGAGCAGCAGCCTTGCGAGCATCACGGCAAGCCTTGCAGCGCTGGGGCTCATTCTGGAACCCGCGCTCGGCGTAGAACTCCTGCTCACCAGCGGTGAACACGAACTCCTGACCACATTCTTTGCATACCAGAGTCTTGTCTTCGTACATTGCAAATACCCTCTCTTTGACTTCCCAGGTCCGGAAAAAACACAGACA
>JAZOBA010000078.1:0-5214 GCA_045595705.1 Oscillospiraceae bacterium | reverse complement strand
CCAACCCCTTGGCTCACAGAACGACATGGCTACGATCGACTTGAAGAGCACAACATCGGCTGCCCCACCTGCGGCAAGCACAACTGGACCGACATCCGTCAGTTTAATCTGATGTTCAAGACCTTCCAGGGTGTCACCGAGGATGCCAAGAATACCGTCTATCTGCGCCCCGAAACGGCACAGGGCATTTTTGTCAACTTCCAGAACGTTCAGAGAACCACAAGAAGAAAGCTGCCCTTCGGTGTCTGCCAGGTCGGTAAGTCCTTCCGTAACGAGATCACCCCCGGCAACTTCACCTTCCGTACCCGTGAATTCGAGCAGATGGAGCTGGAATTCTTCTGCCAGCCCGGTACCGAACTGGATTGGTTCAAGTATTGGAAGGAATTCTGCCATCAGTGGCTGCTGGATCTGGGCATGCGCGACGAGAATCTGGGCCTGCGTGACCACGATCCGGAAGAGCTGAGCCACTATTCCAATGCCACCACCGACTTTGAGTTCCTCTTCCCCTTCGGCTGGGGCGAGCTGTGGGGCGTTGCTTCCCGCACCAACTTCGACCTGACCGCACACCAGACCACCTCCGGCAAGGACCAGACCTACTTCGATCAGGAGAAGAACGAGCACTATATTCCCTACGTGGTGGAGCCCTCTCTGGGTGCTGACCGCGTGACTCTGGCCTTCCTGGTGGACGCCTATGACGAGGAAGTGGTGGACGCCGAGAAGAACGATGTGCGCACCGTTCTGCGCCTGCACCCCGCTCTGGCTCCCTACAAGGTGGCCGTGCTGCCTCTGTCCAAGAAACTGGGTGAGAAGGGCCGCGAGATTCAGGCCGAGCTGTCCAAGTACTTCATGGTGGACTACGACGATGCCGGCTCCATCGGCAAGCGTTACCGCCGTCAGGACGAGGTGGGCACCCCCTACTGCATCACCGTGGACTTTGAGACCGTGGGCGATGACAAGGTGGCCGCCGACAACGCCGTCACCATCCGTGACCGCGATACCATGGAGCAGGTCAGAGTTCCCATCAGCGAGCTGAAGGCTTGGCTGGACGAAAAGCTGGCATATTGATCAACCCTTCCGGGGAGCAGACGCAACCGTCTGCTCCTCATTTTTATGGCAACGGTGATTTTCCCGTCCCTTTCGGCGAAAATCGGACCATTTCCCCATTGAAATGGGCGTCCAAATTCGATATACTGAATTGTGGTACTTTTATCGGAAGGAAAGGAGGACAGGCGTTGGTTTTCAGACACTTCTTTCTCTTTCAGCGACAGACCGGGCATGACTGGCCGACAGCCAAAAAACTCCTTTTCTGGATTTGGAATGTTGCCGCCCTGCTGCTGGCCGCCGGCGGTCTGACCGCCATTTCCCTTCTGCTTTCGGTGGGACCCTATCCGGTGCAGATCTGCCTCGGCTTTCTGGAAAAACCCATTATTCTGCTGCTGAACTTTCTCCCCATCGCAGCCATCCTGTTTCTCTTTTACGGCCTGATCGGCCGACCGGCAATCAGTTTTCTGGCCACCGCCGTGCCGGTCATTGCATACTCCTTCGGAACCTATTACAAACTCATGTTCCGTGACGATCCGGTCATGTTTGCCGATCTGTTCATTCTGAAGGAAGTCGGCAACATGGCAGGCAACTACCATCTGTTTCTGGACCGGACCCTGTTGTCTGCCATCGTCTGCGTTGTCATCGGCTTTCTGTTCCTGCTCTTTTTCGTCCGCTCACGCCTGCACCGCACCCCCCGGATCCTCTGCGCCGTTGTCGCCCTGCTGGCCCTGATCGGCTCGGTTTCCCTCTGCCGGGACGAGGGCATTTACAACAAAAAAGCTCAGTATTACGCCCATCTGGACAACCAGTGGTCGCCCACCCAGCAGTACATTGCCCACGGCGGCCTTTACCCCTTCTTCCACAGCATCAACGAGGCCTTTGAAACGCCCCCCGAGGGATACGACAAAGAGCAGGCGATGGCGCACCTGAACCGTTACGAGGACGCCGATATCCCCCAAGACAAAAAGGTCAACGTGGTAGCCATCATGCTGGAGGCCTACAACGATTTCACCCGCTTCGGACAGCCCCAGATGGCTCAGGATGTATACAAGGTCTGGCACGATCTGGAGGCCGAAGGCTACTGCGGCAATCTGATGACCAACATTTTTGCCGGCGGCACCATTGACTCGGAGCGGTGCTTCCTGACCGGCTATTCCACCCTGAACAATTTCCGCAAAAACACCAATTCCTACCCATGGTATTTCCGCTCCCAGGGTTACAAGGTAGAGGGCATGCACCCCTGCTACCAGTGGTTTTACAACCGTCTGAATGTCAACCGGTATCTGGGTTTTGAAAACTACTACTTCGTGGAAAACCGGTTTGCCCAATACACCGATGGCGGCGTGGCCAACGACAGCATCTTCTTCCCCGAGCTGATCCGAGCCTATGAGGCCGGAACGGCCGGCGATCAACCCTACTTCAACTTCTCGATCACCTATCAGGGTCACGGCCCCTACAACGCCACCCGGTGCTGGTGGGGTGAAGTCAGCGACTTCGTGGTGGATGACGGCACCTACACAGCCGAGCAGATGTGCGTCATGGCCAACTATCTTGGCTCGGTGGCCGACACCAACAGGCACCTGAAGGAACTGACCGATTACTTCCGCTCGGATGACGAGCCGGTGGTTCTGGTGCTGTTCGGCGACCACAACCCATGGATGGGCGACGGCAACAGCATTTACACCGCCATGGGCATCGACTTTGACCTGAGCACCCGGAAGGGGTTCTACGATTACTATCGCACCCGGTACATCATCTGGGCAAACGATGCCGCCAAGCAGGCGCTGGGCAAGGATTTTCAGGGGGAAGGTCCCGATGTGGGTCCCTATTTCCTGATGAATCTGGTCTTTGAGCAGTGCGGCTGGGACGGTCCGGCCTACATGCAGGCCATTGAGGAGGTTGCCGCTCAGGTCCCCATGGTCCACACAACCGGCCGTTATCTGGAACACGGCCTGCTGACCCCGACTCTGTCCGATGCCGGCACGGCATTGGTGGATGAATACAAATCCCTGCAATACTACTGGCGCAACAACTTTTCAGATTGAAAGGAATGATGATATGGAAACCAAACAGCTGGCCTTGACGGCCGCAAAGGCCCGTGCCTTGGGTCTGGATATGGTCTTCAAGGCCAACTCCGGCCACATCGGCGGCTCGCTCTCCTGCATGGACGCAATGACCACTCTGTATTTCCACATTATGAAGGTGGATCCCACCAACCCCGCCGACCCCGACCGCGACCGCTTCGTCCTGTCCAAGGGTCACTGCACTCCCGCTCTGTACCCCGTTCTGGCCCTGCGCGGTTACTTCCCCGTGGAGGAACTGGCCGGTTTCCGCTCCATTGATGCCCACATGTCCGGCCACCCCGACATGGTGAACGTCCCCGGCGTTGACATGTCCACCGGCAGTCTGGGTCAGGGCATCTCGGCCGCCGTCGGTATGGCGCTGGCCGGCAAGCTGGACAAGAAATCCTACCGCGTGTACACCATCCTGGGTGACGGCGAACTGGCCGAAGGTCAGGTGTGGGAGGCCGCCATGGCCGCCGCCAAGTACCAGCTGAACAACCTGTGCGCTCTGGTGGATGTCAACGGCCTGCAGATCGACGGCAACACCGCCGACGTTATGCCCACCGAGCCTCTGGACAAGAAGTTTGAGGCATTCGGCTGGAATGTCATCAAGGCCGATGGCCATGACTATGCCGAGCTGATTGCCGTTTTGGAAGAGGCCAAGACCGTCGAGTTTAAGCCCACCGTCATTCTGATGAAGACCGTCAAGGGCAAGGGCGTCTCCTTCATGGAGGGAGATTACGGCTGGCACGGCAAGGCACCCAATGCCGAGCAATACGCAAAGGCCAAGGCCGAACTGGACGCCGCCATTGCAGAACTGGAGGGGAAGTAAGATGGAAAATATCGCTACTCGCGCCGCTTACGGTCAGGCTCTGGTTGCGCTGGCTGAGGAATATCCCGATTTGGTGGTGCTGGACGCCGACCTGTCCAAGTCCACCATGACCTATGACTTCTCCAAGGCTTATCCCGAGCGTTTTTACAACATGGGCATCGCCGAGGGCAACATGGCCGGCGTGGCCGCCGGTCTGGCCGCCTGCGGCAAGAAGCCCTTCTTCAACTCCTTTGCCATGTTCTCGGCCGGCCGCGCCTGGGAGCAGGTGCGCAACTCCATCGCCTACCCCGGCCTGAACGACAAGGTCATCGGCTCCCACGGCGGTGTTTCGGTGGGCGAGGACGGTGCCACCCACCAGTGCATCGAAGATTACGCCATCATGCGCGCCATTCCCGGCATGCTGGTGGTCTCCCCCTGTGACGGCCCCGAAATGCGTGCCGCCGTCAAAGCTCTGCTGGATTATGAGGGACCCGCCTACATGCGTCTGGGCCGTCTGGCTGTCGATTCCATCACCGACAGTGTGGAGGGTTACAAGTTTGAACTGGGCAAGGGTGTCACCATCCGTGACGGCAGCGATGTCACCATTGTGGCCACCGGCATGATGGTCCAAATCGCCGCACAGGCCGCCGAACTGCTCTCTGCCGAAGGCATCTCCGCCCGTGTGCTGGACTTCCACACCATCAAGCCCATCGACGGGGAACTGCTGCGCAAGGCCGCTCTGGAAACCGGCGCCATTGTCACCACCGAGGAGGCCAACGTCATCGGCGGTTTGGGCAGCGCCGTGTGCGAGTTCGTGGCGGAAAACTGCCCCGTCCCCGTGGTCCGTCACGGCGTGTACGACGAGTTCGGCCGCTCCGGCGCCGCCAAGAAGGTGCTGGCCGCCTACGGTCTGGATGCCGAGCACATCGCCGAGGCCGCCAGAAAAGCCATCGCAAAGAAATAATCACCAAACAAAAACCGAGCCGATTCACCGGATGGTGAAGCGGCTCGGTTTCTTTTTCTTTCATTCAGCGCACGTAGGCGATCAGTTCCTCGGCGCTCTTCTTGGCGGGGGGATTGGGCTTTTCGCCGGCCATATAACCCAAGGTGACGGTGCAGACTGCCTTGTGGCTTTCGGGAATCTGCAGGGTCTTTTTCAGTTCGACCCCTTCCTCGGTCTTGAACATAAACACGGAGGAACCCACCACGCAGGCGCCCAGACCCAGATGCTCGGCGGCGGCGCTGATCATACCGGCGGCAATGCCGCAGTCGGTCTGCACATTGAAGCCGTCCAGC
>JAZOBA010000077.1:0-3799 GCA_045595705.1 Oscillospiraceae bacterium | reverse complement strand
TCTTTTAGGCGAATTATTTGATTCGCCTAAAAAGCATGCCTAATTTACTGAAAAAGCGCAGCCAAAACTGTCTCCAGTCTTGGCTGCGCTCGTTTCTACGAATTCCGCCCCGCTTTGTATATCATTAACTTAATGACATTGAGCTATGGCTTGCGTGCGTTTTTTGATAAGACGGGATTTACTTTTTCTCAGCGGGCTTGGTCTTGGGTTCCACGGTGTCAAACACGCTCTTGGCGCTGGCGCACAGGCCGGCCAGACCCTGAATTTCGCTGGGGATGATAATCTTGGTGGCCTTGCCGTCGGCGACCGACTGGAAGGCCTCCAGAGCTTTGATTTTGATGACACCCTCGCTGGGGTCGGCTTCGTTGATCAGCTTAATGGCGTTGGCGGTGGCCTGCTGAACCTTCAGAATTGCTTCCGCTTCGGCTTCGGCCTTCAGAATGGCGGCTTGCTTGGCACCCTCGGCCTGGAGAATGGCAGACTGCTTTTCAGCATCAGCCTGCAGAATCTTGGCCTGTTTTTCACCCTCGGCAACCAGAATCTGGCTGGCCTTCTGGCCTTCGGCCTGCAGGATGGATTCGCGGCGCTCACGCTCAGCCTTCATCTGCTTTTCCATAGCGTCCTGAATCTCGCGAGGCGGGATAATGTTTTTCAACTCCACGCGGTTGACTTTGATACCCCAGGGGTCGGTGGCTTCGTCCAGAATGGCACGCATTTGGGTATTGATATGGTCGCGGCTGGTCAGGGATTCGTCCAGCTCCAGATCACCGATAATGTTACGCAGGGTGGTGGCAGTCAGGTTTTCAATGGCGGACATGGGGTTTTCCACGCCGTAGGTGTACAGTTTGGGGTCGGTGATCTGGAAGTAGACCACGGTATCGATCTGCATGGTGACGTTGCCCTTGGTGATAACGGGCTGGGGAGCGAAGTCTACCACCTGCTCTTTCAGGGAGACCGTCTTGACCATGCGGTCAATGAAGGGGATCTTGACGTGGAGACCGACGCCCCACACGGCGCGGAAGGCGCCCAGACGCTCGACGACCGCGGCTTTGGACTGCTGGACCACACGGATGTTGGCGGCCAGGATGCCCAGAATGATTACGACGATGGCGACAACGATGATGACACTGACGATAGCTTCCATAGTTATACCTCCACTTTTTCGTTTGCAATTTCTACATATACCTTAACGCCCTCAATGCGAAGTACGCGTACCAGCGTGCCGGCGGGGATGAGGGTGTCATGCTCACTGCGGGCGCTCCAGACAATGCCGCCGATGCGTACGGCGCCGGTGGCCTGGATGTTGTTGATGTCCTCGGTAACTACGGCTTCGGTGCCGAGGACACGGTCGGCGTTGGTGGGTTCCACCTTGCTGTTGAAATACTTTTGGGCTAGAGGGCGAACGGTCACCAGACACAGGGCGCTGATGACGATAAACAGTGCAATCTGCAGCCAGAGCGGGCCGCCCAGCAGGGCGCAGATCAGTGCGGCAAGGGAGCCGGCGGCAAACCAAACGGAGGTCAGGCCCACGGTGACCCCCTCGCCGATGGCGAATGCGATCAGCAGACCGGCCCAGATGAGTTTCATAGCCAATTGATTTGACTCTCCTTTCGAGATCATAGTAGTGCATAGAACGAGCAGTACGATTAGAACCAGCGCAGCCCCACAGAAAAACAACTGTTGATTTTGCGGAGACAGATTGGTAAAGAAATTGCCAAATGCTTTTTTAAGTTTTTGGTGCTCCAGAGGCTGATTTGCGGCACGGGTCTTTTTCGGAGCATCTGTCGTTTGCTGCGGCAGAGGAACTTCGTCCTGAAACAGTTCGCTCATGCTGATGTTGTACGTATTGCAGATGTAAATGATTTTTTCGGTTTCAGGATACCCGCGGGAGGATTCCCATTTGGAAACCGCTTGCCGGGAGACCTTCAGTTGTTGGGCAAATTCTTCCTGAGTCAGGTTGTTGCTGCGGCGCAGATTCTGCAGCTGTTCACCAAAAGACAAGGGAAACCTCCTCCTTCTGTATTAAGAATAGCTTAATTGGGGTTGTTTGTCTACCAACTTGAATTTGCATGAGGGCAAAAAGAGACGCAACTTGAAGTTTCCTCTTCGGTTAAGCACATTATATCACATTTTTACAAAAAAGGAATGGTAGAATGGGGACAAATTTATCCTACGCCGGAGCCAAGAATACTCCTATCCTCTGTAGGTGGGAGATGAATTGGTGCTGTTCCGGCGTTCTTTTGTATGTAGAAATCATGCAGAATTCCATTGAATGTCGAACATCTGTATGATATAATGTAGTTGGTAGTAGTCTCAATGAAGGCGGTATATCAATGAAATTGGACAATAACAATCATTCGGTGTTCTTGCTCCATTACCACCTTGTCTTGGTCGTGAAGCACCGATGAAGAATCCTGAATGACTCTATATCCGAGCGACTACGAGAAATCTTCGAAAACATTGCCCCCAAATATAACATTACGGTAGAAGAATGGAACCATGATGTTGATCACGTCCACATCCTCTTCAAAGGACACCCCAACACGGAACTTTCCAAATTCATCAATGCGTATAAATCTGCCAGCAGTCGCCTGATCAAAAAAGAGTTCCCCTATCTGCGGAAGTATCTCTGGAAGGAAATGTTTTGGGACCGGTCTTTTTGTTTGCTGACCACCGGAGGTGCCACCATCGAAACCATCCGCCGCTACATTGAAACGCAGGGAGAAAGGAATGGCTAAAAGAGGTAACCATGGAAACGAAACACAAGGCATACAAATTCAGAATCTATCCAAATGCGGAACAACGGGTGTTGCTTGCCAAGACCTTTGGTTCCGTGCGTCTTGTGTACAACCATTACCTTAAGGAAAAGACAAAAACCTACGAGGAAACCGGAAAATCTTTGTCCTACACCAAATGTGCAGCAGATTTAGTAACGCTGAAAAAGGAAAAGACGTTTTTGCAAGAAATCGACAGTATCGCCCTTCAACAAACCCTTCGTCATTTGGATGCCGCCTTCCAGAACTTCTTTCGAGATAAAAAGGTCGGGTATCCGAAATTCAAATCAAAAAAATAACACCATTACTCATATAGTACCGTTTGCGTGAACAACAACATCAAATTGGGGAATGGTACACTAACTCTGCCTAAACTCGGGAAAATTCGGATCAAACAACATCGTGCTATTCCGGATGGACATGTTTTGAAGTCCGTGTCCGTCAGTAAGACACCCACCGGGAAATATTTTGCATCTATCCTGTTTGACTATGAAACAGAGATCCGGCCTGTCGCCCCTATCAATGTCATTGGTCTTGACTTTTCCATGCACGGCCTGTTTGTGTCAACTGAAGATGAAGTTCAGCCGGACGAGGAGTTTTTGCATCTGTACCGTAAGTCATTGAACAAACTGGCAAAGGAACAGCAAATCCTGTCTCACCGTCAAAAAGGAAGTAATCGCTATTACAAGCAACGTAGGAAAGTTGCCCTTCTCCACGAGAAAATCGCCAATCAGCGAAAAGATTATCTTCACAAACTGTCTAGGCAGATAGCCAATGCCTACGACTTAGTCTGCGTGGAAGATTTGAATATGCAGGAGATGGCTCAGACGCTTCACTTTGGACAATCGGTGGCGGATCTCGCTTGGGGCTCGTTCCTCCAACTGCTGACTTACAAGCTGGAGGATCAGGGTAAAAAGATTGTAAAAATCAACAAGTGGTTCCCCAGCTCGAAAATGTGCCACGGCTGCGGATTTGTCTTTGCGGAACTCACTTTGGATATGCGGAGTTGGGAGTGTCCGATTTGT
>JAZOBA010000076.1:0-3172 GCA_045595705.1 Oscillospiraceae bacterium | reverse complement strand
CGCCCTTATGTGGCGCGGCGGCTGCATCATCCGCAGCGTCTTCCTGGGCAAGATCAAGGGAGCTTACGACAAGAACTCCGCTCTGGAGAATCTGCTGCTGGACGATTACTTTGCACAGACCATCCAGACTCTGGTTCCCGCATGGCGGGAAGTGGTTGCCTACGCTGTCAAGGTCGGCATCCCCATGCCCGCTTTCTCTTCCGCACTGAGCTACTTCGACGGCTACACCACCGAAAGCCTGCCTGCCAACCTGCTGCAGGCACAGCGTGACTATTTCGGCGCTCATACCTATGAGCGCATTGACCAGCCCCGCGGCCAGTTCTTCCACACCAACTGGACCGGACATGGCGGCAATACCGCAGCCGGTACCTACAATGCATAAAATCGGCATTATTGCCCTGGATCTGGACGGGACACTACTTAATTCCAACAAAGAACTATCTGCCGGAAATTTGGCCGCTCTGCAAAGAGCGGCCAATGCCGGTATTGAGATCGTTCCGACCACGGGGCGTTTTTACGGCGGTATGCCCGAAGTAATTCGGGAACTGCCCTTTGTGCGTTATGTTATTACGGTTAACGGCGCACAGGTCGCTGACCTGAAAACCGGCGAAGTCATCTATAAGGCCGAGATTCCATGGCAGCAGTCGGTGGATATTATGACCCTGTTGGACGAATATCCCGTGATCTATGACTGTTATCAGGAGGATGCTGCCTGGATGACGGCAGAGCAGAAGAAGGACATTGATCGGATTGTTTCAAGTCCGCACTACCGCAAAATGCTCCACCAGCTGCGTCAGCCGGTGCCTGAGCTGAAGACCGTTTTGACTCAGCGTCAGAAAGACGTACAGAAGATACAGTTTTTCACCGATCAGCCCGAACTGCGTTTACGCATGATGAAGGAGCTGCCCGAGCGCTTTGAGAATCTCTGCGTGTCCAGTTCGGTTTCAGACAATGTGGAGATCAATCAGATTCACGCCAACAAGGGTGAGGCACTGTACGCATTGGCGGATCACTTGGGCCTTGCCCGTAAAGCCACGTTGGCTTTTGGTGACGGACTGAACGATATTTCTATGCTGAAAGCGGCCGGAATCGGTGTGGCCATGGCCAATGCCGAAGAAGAGTCCAAGGCTGTTGCCGACTGGATCACCCTGTCCTGTGACGAGGATGGAGTGGCCTACGGCATTCACAAATTTTGTTTCGATGAATAAAGGACGGTAATTACGATGAACCTTTCCATGAAACCTGATCTGACCGGCAAAGTAGCCGTTGTCACCGGCGGTGCCGGTGTTCTGTGCAGTGAATTTGTCCGCGCTCTGGCCCAGTGCGGCGCCAAGGTTGCCATTCTGAATCGCACCCTGTCCAAGGCCGAAGCTCTGGCCGAGGAAGTGCGTGCCGCCGGCGGTGAAGCCGCTGCTGTGCAGGTGGATGTAACCAATTCTGCCAGTGTGAAGGCCGCACACGAAGAAGTCCTGAAGATCTACGGCAAGTGCGATATTCTGATCAACGGCGCCGGCGGCAACAATGCCCGTGCTAACACCGACAAGGAGTATTTTGAACTGGGTGATATCGAGTCAGACACCAAGTCCTTCTTTGATTTGGACGAAGAGGGGTTCCGCTTCGTCATGGATCTGAACTTTGTCGGTACTCTGCTGCCCACCCAGGCATTTGCACAGGACATGGTGGGCCGCGAGGGCTGCACGATTCTGAATATCAGCTCGATGAACGCCTATACTCCGCTGACCAAGATCCCTGCCTATTCGGGCGCCAAGGCAGCCATCTCCAACTTTACCCAGAGGCTTGCCGTTCACTTCAGCAAAGTGGGTATCCGTGTCAACGGCATCGCTCCCGGTTTCTTCTCCACCGAGCAGAACCGTGCCCTGCTGTGCAACGAAGACGGCACCCCCACTGCCCGTACCGGTAAGATTCTGGGTGCCACCCCCATGGGCCGTTTCGGCAACCCTGAGGAACTGCTGGGTGCTCTGATGTTCCTGGTGGACGAGAAGGCATCTTCCTTCGTTACCGGCATCGTCATCCCTGTGGACGGCGGTTTCAGCGCCTACAGCGGCGTGTAAGAGGTGTCGCATGGAGCACTTTGTTTATGCGGATTCCGAACAGGGTTTGAGTCGTCAGGCCATTCATGACGCTCTGCTGAAGAGCCTGGAAGGCCGTGAATTGAAGCATGTTCTGATTATTCCTCCCGATTATACCCGGTTTCATTCCAACTCCGGTTACATTACCAATGTGTACTATCACGCACTGGTGGACAACGGTTGTGAAGTGGATATCCTTCCCGCACTTGGAACCCATGTTCCCGTGACAAAAGAGGAAGCCGCCATTATGTTTGGCGACATTCCCTATGAGAAGTTTATTCCCCACAACTGGCGCACCGATGTTATGAAGATCGGTGAAGTGCCTGCTGAATATCTGGAAGAGATCACTGAGGGTCTGTGGCATGATGCTGTGGACGTGGAGATCAATCGCCTGGTCATGGATGAGAAGTATGATTTGATTCTGTCCATCGGTCAGGTGGTCCCCCACGAGGTCATCGGTATGGCCAACCATGCCAAAAACCTGTTTGTGGGTGTAGGCGGCGCTGACATGATCAACAAGAGCCACATGGTGGGCGCCGTTTACGGTATGGAGCGCATGATGGGTAAGGACCACACTCCGGTCCGTAAGATTTTTGACTACGGCATGGAGCACTTCCTGAATGAGCGCCCCATTCTGTTTGTGCTGACTGTTACGACGGCTCCCGGCGGCAACATCCGAACTCACGGCCTGTTTATCGGAGATAAGCGCAATGCGCTGGAAGCAGCCATCGCTCTGGCACAGGAGAAGAACATTGATTTTGTTGAGACAGGCATCAAAAAGTGCGTGGTCTATCTGACCCCCGATGAGTTCCACAGTACCTGGCTGGGCAATAAGTCGGTCTACCGCACCCGGATGGCTATTGCCGACGGCGGTGAGCTTTTGGTGCTGGCTCCCGGCATTGAGCGCTTCGGCGAGGATGCTGCTGTGGACAAGCTGATCCGGAAATATGGCTACAAGGGTCGTATCAACACCCTGGAGCAGCTGAACAAGCCGGAAAATCAGGATCTGCGGGACAACATGAGTGCCGCTGCTCACCTGATCCACAAGTCGAATCGTAGCCATGTCGTTCTGTGAGCCAAGG
>JAZOBA010000075.1:0-9569 GCA_045595705.1 Oscillospiraceae bacterium | reverse complement strand
GCGTTTCTCCTCCGGTACATAGGACTGGGTGGCCGCGGTGCGGATAGTATAGGATGTAACACCAAGAATACCGCTGAGAAAAAAGGCTGCTGCCATCAGAGGAATGGGCAGGAACAGCAGGGTGCCTGCCAGAACGCTGATCGAAATATAAACGATGAACGCGATAGTAAACTTCCGCCTTGCCGGGAACCGGACCCGGTACTGAATGAGGCCGCCTGCAAAGCGGCCCACCACCTCGAAGTTGGACACGATGGAGTACAGCGTCACCGCTGCCACAGGCCATGCAGCAAAAAGCTCCGGGTGATTGCGGTAGAAGGGCAGCCGAAGACTGTCCGCACCGTAGCAGAGGTTGCTGTCCATAAAATACAGCGCAATGATCATAAGCCCCTTTTCGCTGCGGATGTAGGCAACGCCCTCACTGAAATCCTCCCGAAACTGCTTCAAAGCGCTCTTTCCACCGGCAGCCGGGGCATTTCCCATGTGCGTCTCCCGGTGACGGACAGACCGTTCAAAGCAGGCAGCCACAAAAAAGCAGGCTGCATTGATGGCAAAAATAGGTGTTGCGCTGCCAACCTGGTCGTAAATGGCCGCCGCCACAGGGGTCATCATAGCCGCCAGAGGCCAGAGCATACTGGACACGGAGTAGGCCTTGCGGTAATTGCCCTCTGTGATCAGATTAGGGTAGAAGCTGTCGTAGGCCACCATATAGGTGCTGTTGATGGAGCCGATCAGCAGACAGGCACAGAGCATAACGGGGTAGCTGAACCAGCCGCTGCGCAGCAGCAGAAACAGGGATAAGTAGATAGCCGCCGAAGTGAAATCCAGGGTATAGATCACTTTTTTCCGGCTCATACGGTCCAGATAGGGGCCAGCCAGGATGGGACAGACCAGCATAGGGATCTGACTGCAGGCGTTATACAATGTGTACAGGAAGGTGGACCCGGTATAGTCCAGCACCATAATGCTGATGGCAAAACCGGAGAGGGCGGCGCCCACCATGGACACCACGCTGCCCAGCGTAATAATGGTGAAATCCCGGGTCCACAAAGGTTGTGTCGGCTTGGGGTCAGCCATAGGGATTCATCTCGATTCTTTTACAGATTGCCAAAAGACAGGTCAATCCTCCCAGAATTCCTTGGGGCGGAACCAACCCTCCACAATATAGGGTTCCACCTGTCCCAGCATCTTGGGAGTACAGACGGCCACCACTTCAATGCTTTCACCGTATTCCACACTCTCTACCTTGACTTCACGGTAGAGCATATCCAGAATACCGCCCTTGTCATAGGGCAGGTGCAGCACTACGCGGCAGGTTCCGGTATCCACCCGCTTTCCGATCATGGCCAGCAGGTTGTCAAGGCCCTCACCACTCTTGGCAGAAATAGAAACAATGTCCTCGCCGTGGGGCAGAATATCACCCTCGTACAAATCGGATTTGTTGAAGACATCAATGCGCGGGGTCTTTTCAGCCCCCAGTTCCACGATCAGCTTTTCCACCACGTCGGCCTGCTCCCGCCAGCGGGGGTTGGACACATCGATCACATGGAGCAGCAGATCGGCAAAGGACAATTCCTCCAAAGTGGCCTTAAAGGCATCCACCAGATGGTGGGGCAGCTTGCGGATAAAGCCAACCGTATCGGACAACAGTACCGTGCAGGTCTCGGAAATCTCCAGCGTACGGGTGGTGGTGTCCAGCGTATCAAACAGGCGGTTGTTGGCCGGAATACCGGCGCCGGTCAGTTTGTTGAGCAGCGTGGACTTACCGGCATTGGTATAGCCCACGATGGCTACCACGGGCACTTCGTTCTTTTCACGCAGCACACGCTGGGTGGCACGCACACGGCGCACCTGTTCCAGTTCTTCCTTCAGCTTGGCAATTTTGCGATGGATGTGACGGCGGTCGGTTTCCAACTGGGTTTCACCGGGACCGCGGGTACCGATGGCACCCTCCTGACGCTCCAGATGGGTCCACATACCGATCAGGCGGGGCAGCAAATACTGATACTGTGCCAGTTCCACCTGCAGACGGCCTTCCTTGGTCTGGGCACGCTGGGCAAAAATATCCAAAATCAGCGCCGAACGGTCCATAACCGACACACCCAGATCCTCGGTCAGCGCACGCTGCTGAGAGGGCGACAGAGAGTTGTCAAAGATGACCATGTCGGCACCCTGTGCCTGCACCAGTTCCTTGACTTCCTGAACCTTGCCCTCACCGATGAAGGTGCGGGGATCGGGAGTTGCCTTATTCTGCAGCACCATGCCCATGCACTGACCGCCGGCGGTCTCCAGCAGAGCCTCCAGCTCGTCCAGCGATTCCTCGCTGGCGTTTTCATCGGCGCTCAGGCAGGCCGCATTCAGGCCCACCAGCACGGCGCGGTTGATATTTGCTTCCAAAAAGTTCTCGCTCATGTGAACCTCGCATCTGTGGTCAGACCTTCTTCAGGACCTCCACGATTTTTCCAATGTAAAATGTGTGCCAATCTTTCCGGGGATAGCACTTCTCGTCCACGGCCGGATCCACAAAGTTTTCCGGCTTAATTTCATCGGCATACAGCTTTTCGCAAATCATGACAAGCTCGGCCTCGGCAAAATAAGGGGTGTCACCCACGCCATATTCCACCGTAAAGCCGCATTCCTTCACCTTGTCGATGTCACGGCCGCTCTGGGTTCCGCACAAGGTCAATTCCTTGCGATACTCCTCGCCGTAGAAGGACAGAGAGAAATACTTCTCCCGATCCATAAAACCCTTGGTGTGGCGCTGAGGACGCACATAGGCCGTGGCCACAGGCTCATACCACAAAAAACCCAGACCGCCCCAGCTGGCTGTCATGGTATTGCAGGATTCCTTGTTGCCGGCGGTGATCAGCATCCACTGGTCTGCGATACGCTGAAACACATTGCCGTCCACTTCACGGGGATCGATTTTGACAAACATCCAAATCACCTCAGTTTAGTATATGCAAAAACATACTCATGACACATTGATTTAAATGCGTAAAAAGGCTCGCACCGATACAGTGCGAGCCTTTTATTACAGCAATTACTTGTCCAGACCGAACTTCTTGTTGAAGCGGCTGACGCGTCCGCCGGTGTCCACGACCTTCTGCTTACCGGTAAAGAAGGGGTGACACTTGGAGCAAACTTCCACCTTGATGTCGCTCTTAGTGGAGCCAGTCTCGATGACATTGCCGCAGGCGCACCGAATGGTGGTCTGGTTGTAGTTGGGATGCAGTCCTTCCTTCATGGGGTTTCACCTCTTTCACTGCCGGGATTTCATAATGCAACTGGTATGTTAACACATCATTTGAAAAAAAGCAACTGTTTTTTTCATTTTAAAATAAATTATATGAAGAAAATCTCTCCCGTGGCAAAAAAGTACAGCGCCTTCCGGCTCACTTGCCTGCCAAGCAGGATTTCAAGCGCCTTTGTATAGGCTTCGACCTGTGGCCGATACTGCTCCGGCTTAGGAGTTCGGTCGGTTTTGAAATCCACAATGGTAATGCCGTTTTGGTCCTCAAACCAGCAGTCAATGACGCCCTGAAGCAGGATCTCCTCCCCTTCTGCATCGGCAAAATAATCTTCGCCGGGTACCAGAATGGAGAATTTATATTCCCGCTCCCGTACAGGCGCAGCCAACAGCGCTCTGCCCAGATCGGTGGCAAAAAATGTGGCCAGCTTTTCAGGATCGGCGCTGCAACCCTCCTCTTCGGTGATGAACTGCCCGGTTACCATACGCTGGATTTCCCGGGTAATCTCATCCAGTGAACCGGTACGGTCAAAGTCCAGATACTGCAGTACCTTGTGAGTAGCCGTTCCCCGCTGCGCCGCAGTCAGACCGAATTTCTCCACCGCAAAGTCCGGGCGTTCAAATGGAACCGGTCGGACAGGCCGTGGCACATCGGTCCCCTCGGCCGCTTCGGAATCCAATTCGCGGCCTTTCAGCTGGGTCGCAGTCAGTTTGGACGGCAGATCGGCTGCAGTAGCGAAGGGGTACTTCCAGGCCAGACTGCGGACCAGTTCTTCCACCTGTCCGGGGTCGGGCTTGGGAATTTCCCCACCCACCGTTCCGGAAGCACGCAGAGGAACCTGATAGTCCAGGCCATCCACCAAGCGAATCTCCCAAGCGGGTCCACAACCGGACTGCACCACAGTGCAATACGCCCCGTCCACACGCAGGGCCTGCCCATCCGGGCGGGTCATGGCGCAAAGCAGCAACCACTTCCCCGGCGTGAGAGCCGAGGACACACTGGCCGGTTCTACCGGACGCCCAGCCTCACGGGAGAGTTTGATCAAAGTTTCAGGGGCGCGGGACTGACCCATGGTCATAACCAGCTTTTCCTTGGCTCGGGTCATAGCCACATACAGAAGACGCATTTCCTCCGCCTTCAGTTCCCGGTCCATCTGGATGGACACTGCCTGACGGGCCAGCGAAGGCCATTCCATCGTCCACCCCTCACCGCGCTTGCGGCTCTTGGGGCCGACACCCAAACCGGCATGGAACAGAATCGGGGCGGCGGCATCCATCTTATTGAACTGGCGACCCAGTCCACAGAGAAAAACCACCGGGAATTCCAGTCCCTTTGACTTATGGATGGACAGAATCTTCACACCGCCCGCACCGGACACAGCCGGAGTAATCCGATCGCCCCGCTGGCGCATGCGGTTCAGATGGGTCAAAAATCCGAACAAACCCTTGTGACCTGCCTGTTCCAGTTGACGGGCCTGTTCCCGCAGGGCAGACAGGTTGGCCTGACGCTCCCTGCCGTTGGGCATGGCACCGAATACGGCCATCAGATCGGTCTGGCGATACAGGCGCTCGATCAGACGGTGGGCCGACAGTTCACCTGCACGGAAACGCAGCTGTTTGAGCAGATCCAGAAATGCCGTGCAATCGTCCCCGCCATCCCGCTCCAAAGCGGCATAGAAGTCTCCGCCCCGGCTCTTGCTGCGAATTTCCGCCAGTCGGTCAGGAGTAAATCCAAATACAGGAGAACGCAGCACCGACAGAAGCGGCACGTCCTGTCGGGGATTGTCGATGACTTCTAACAGGGACAGTGCCACTGATATTTCAGTGGTTTCAAAGAAATCTTCCCCGCTTTCGGTCTCCACCGGGATGCCCGCCTCGGCCAGTGCGCGCACGTAATGCCGTTGCACCGGACCGGGGGAGCGCATCAGAATCACCATGTCATCGGGCCGCACCGGACGCTGCCCGTTGTTGCCGTCGCTGACCGGAAATCCTTCCCTCAACATTTGGGCCATACGGCGGGCCACAAACCGGGCTTCGGTCAGATTCTTGTTCACACTGTCCTCACCGCCCTCATCTACGGGCAGTGCGACCACATTGAACTCAGCCGCATAGCGAGGGTCTTCCACAAAGCTTCCGCCCGGAACCAACGCCTCGTCGGAACCGTATTCCATTTCGCCACAGGCGCGGCTCATAATGTTTTCAAAGACAAAGTTGGCCGCCGCAAGCACTTCGGGGCGGGAGCGGAAGTTCTGGGACAGCAGCAGCTTGCGGGGTTGACGCTCCTCTGCCTGCTTCGCCATGGGCCAGCTTTCATATTTGCGCAGGAAAATGGTGGGGTCAGCCAGACGGAATCGGTAGATGGACTGCTTTACGTCACCCACCAGAAACAGGTTCTCACCGTCCCGGGACAGGGCACTGAAGAGTACATTCTGAACCTCGTTGGTATCTTGATACTCATCCACCATGATTTCGGTAAACTGATTCTGCAGCAAGCCACGTACATCTTCCCGCTCCAGCAGGCCAACAGTCAGGTGCTCGGCATCGGAAAATTCCAACAGTCCGCGCCGCTGCTTTTCCTGATAGAACCTGCGTCCGAATTCCTGCACCAGATCAAGCAGGCACTCAACGGCCGGAGAGAGTGCACGCAATTCGGACAGCATCACACCGCTGTCCCCTTCCAGCATGGACTGAAGGATCTCCATCCGGGCTTTACACTGTTTGCGCAATTCAGAAACCAGTTCCTTGGTCGCCTCGTCGGCGCCACGTTTTGTACCAACACGGGGAAACGGAATCGGGAAACAATCCAGTGCCTCATCCCAGCCGCCGGCCAAATGCAGTTTCTCCAATCCCTCCAGCGTGGCCATCAGCGAAGGACCGTAATTCAGATCCAAAATCGGATCCTCCGCCGCTAAATTCAGCGTTGCCGTCATCTGACCGCGCCAAAATTCCACCTGCATCTTCAGATGCTCCAGAACAAGAGCGCCCCAGACCGTCCGCCCGGCATCCGTGATACCGGCGGCACGAAAATCTTCCCTATGCTCGGCAAGCCACCGTTCGGGATCGGGATGGCTTTGAATGCGGGTATGGATATCCAGCAAAATCTCCACCAGACGATTATCATCCCGTCCGGTTAAAACGCTGTCCAGCAGACATACGAAATCGGGATCCTCACCAATATTCTCATAGCGCTCGTCCAACAGTTCATTGGCCACCCGCAGGGCAATATCCCGACTCTCCGCCTGATCGCAAATACGGAAGTCAGGATCCACGTCCAACAGATGTCCATGCAGGCGCAGCAGGTCGATGCACAGAGCATCAATGGTGCAGATACGCGCCTTATAAATCAGTACGGTCTGCCGGCGCAGATGGGCATTGCCCGGGTCAGCAGCCAGCCGCTCAGACAGTTCTTTTGCAATGCGGCCCCGCAGTTCAGCGGCGGCAGCATTGGTAAAGGTGATGACCAGAAATTCGTCAATGTCACGCCCTTCCTGTTCCACATAGGACAGCAGGCGCTCCACCAGCACACGGGTCTTACCCGAACCGGCTGCGGCAGACACCAGCAGCGCTCCGCCACGGTTTACCACCACATCGCTTTGTTCCGTTGTCAACGAAAATGCCATAGGTCATCACCTCCTTATCCCTGTTTTTCTTCAAGGTTTTCCCAAAATTCCTTGGCATGAACCGGTTTCTGCCAAACCTTCTTATCGCCAAAGCACTCCTCGAAATGACAGGCCTCAGCATAATCACACCAGCGGCAAGCATTGATTTCAGGTGAACGCCAGTAGGGATCGGCGTCAATGTTGCCGGCTGCCATCTCGGCAGCAATCTGCTCCAGTGTCTCCATCACCTTGCGGGACAGTTTCCCCATCTGCTCGGCTTTGACCAGATAGTCGCTTTTCAGCTCACCGGATTTGTTGACCTTCAGCGGCAGGAAGCGCGGAGCGCCGTCACCCCAGTCCTCCATGGCCCGCAGAACCTCTTCCTCATCCAAAATCAGGCCGTCACGGCGCAGAAGATCACCGGCCTTTTTGTCGCATTCCTCATCGGTGACACCGCGTGTTCCGGAAAGCAGAACATCTTTGGCGTGAACATAGAGCACACCGGCACTAACCGGGTCTTTACCCAGCAAACCGGGCTTGCTCAGAGCAAACAGATAAAGCAGCATCTGCAAAGATAGTCCATTTTGAACATCTGTAAAGTCAAACGCCTTGCGACCAGTTTTGTAATCTACTACACGCAGATAGAGCTTTCCGTCCTTCTCCCAACCGTCCACACGGTCCACAAAACCGGTCACACTGACCGTCAGCCCGTCCTTGCTGACCTCGATGGGCGGCAGCTGCTTGTCGGGACCAAAGCCCAATTCAAAGGCCAGAGGTCGAAATTCCGAGGACTTCAGTTCTTCCACCGCGTTCTCCACCACAAAGGCCACCGTGGTTTTCAGCCGCTCAAACAGGTAGCGGAATCGGGGTGTTTCATTCTCCATGCCGCCCAGATCCTCGTTGACATAACGGGTCACGGCCTGTTCGGTCAGTTCCTTCACATCCCGTGTATCACCGTCGGCCACGGCACCGAGCACATGCTCCAGCACATCATGGACAAAAGTACCGTATTCCGGCGCATGGAATCCGGCCGGACGACGGGCTTGCGCTTTCAGGCCAAAGCGCATGAAATAATTGAAATGGCAGGACCGGCAAACATCCATACGGGTAGCCGACATGGACAACTTCTGCCCATACAGGCCCTCCACCGCCGGGCGGGACAGATTGCCGCGGCGCAGTTGGGCTGCATTCCAGATGCGGGCTGTCCGGGCGTTGTAATCCTCCAACCCATTCAGTGCCGCAAAGGCAACTTGGTTGCGGCCGGCCTGCTCCAGCGCAGGACCGGGAGCGCACAAACGGAAAGCTCCGTCCAGATTGCCCTCCTCCACTACGTTCATTTTGGGGTACAACAGTTTCAATCGCTCCACCAGGAAGGACGGATGGCGTTCCTCTCCCGGTTTCTCACCGGTACGGGACCAGGTCACCAACAGCCGTTCCGATGGAATGGCGCAGGTGGTATACACAACCGTCATTTCGCGGCTGAGTTGATCAAACAGGCGCGGAGCAAGCTCCAGTCCCTGTTCAGCCAGCATGTCACGGTCGGCATCGGTCAAAAGACTGTGGGACTGTTCTACCGCAGGAATACTTCCGTCATCAGCACCAAGCAGAATCAGCATTCTGGCGCGCTTGTGAGCCAGACGAGGAGCGTCACCGGCGGTAACGCGGTCCAGCGAAACGGGAATAGTACCCACATCGTACCGACTAAGCACCAGTTTGAACAGACCGGAAAACTCCTGCAGATCCATCTCGGTATCAGCCAGCAGCAGGGCACATTGCTCCAACGCGCCGGTCAGGATTTCCCACAGCTGGCGGTATTCATCGGCCAATTTGCGCTCCCCCGCCCTCTCCAGCTCGACCGCACGGGCAGTCAGTCGGGCGGGCAGACGAATCTCTTCCAAAAAAGCGTACAGCGCAATGGCATAGCCGCGGCCGGTTTTATCCTTGTTTCGACGCAGATTTTCCAGCGGTGTCACCACCTTGCGGCGGCACTCATTCAGACGCTTCAGAGCGGCGGTATCCCGGTCACTGAATTGCAGACCGTACCCGTCGGGATGCATGGTCCAGTCCTCGCTCTGGGTCCACCGTGATCCACGGATTCCCCATGTGATCGCATAGTTCTCCAGCAGGTCCCGTTCGGAATCGGTCAGATCGGTCAGACCGGTTTTCAGATAGCGGAACAAGTCCTCATACTGGTACCGTCCCGACACGGTATCCAACGCGGCCGTAATCAACGTCAGAATGGGTTTTTCCAGAATATCGCTGACGGTACTTAAAAACAGGGGCACACCGTACAGGTCGAACACACTCTCCACCTGCTCGGCGTATTTATGAAAATCACGGGCTGCCACCACGAAATCGCGGTAACGCCAGCCCTCTTTCCGCACCAACTCACGGATGGTGGCCGCGGCATATTCCACTTCGGAGCGGATATTGTCGGCGGCAAACACTGTGATCTCGGGGCAGGTTTCCTCCCAGGCCTCGCCGGGATAAGCAAAGAGATTGCGCTCCAAGTGGAGCAGCGACTGCGTCCTGCCGCCCACTGCGTCGAGAATCTCGACACAGGTCTGCGCTCCGACTTCCTTTGCCTCGCGCAGCAGCGTGTGCGCCGTACATCGGGCTGCCGAAAACACATCGTCCTCTTCCCCATCCAAAGCGTCACAGGTCAGTGCCACCGTCAGGTCATTCCCCAGTTCCAGCAGCGTCTTGAGCACCTGCATTTCCTG
>JAZOBA010000074.1:0-12430 GCA_045595705.1 Oscillospiraceae bacterium | reverse complement strand
CAAGGGCCTTTTTGCTAACCGCAGTTAGCAAAAAGGCCGCACATGTTTCCTTGTTTGTCAAGCCCTGTTTTCAAAAAAGTTACAAAAAGACTGGACTCCACATTTCTGTGAAGTCCAGTCTTCCTTAACTTAATGACATTGTGTGTGAACATCCGAGGGTTTTATTATTTTAATTTGGTTTTAGCCGCCCAGATAGGCCTTCTTGACGCTTTCGTCTTCCAGCAGGGCAGCGCCGGTACCGGTGGTGACGATCCTACCGGTCTCCAGCACGTAGCCGCGGTCGGCCACCGACAGAGCCATCTGTGCGTTCTGCTCCACCAGCAGGATGGTGGTGCCCGCCTTGTGCAGGGACTGGATGATCTCAAAAATCTGCTCCACCAGAATGGGGGCCAAACCCATGGAGGGCTCGTCCAGCATGAGCAGCTTGGGCTTGGACATGAGCGCACGGCCCATGGCCAGCATCTGCTGTTCGCCGCCGGACAGGGTGCCGGCAACCTGCTTGCGGCGCTCCTTCAGACGGGGAAACTGCTCGTAAACTGCCGCGATGCTGTCATCAATCTCGTTGTTGGGACGGGTATAGCCGCCCATCTCCAGGTTTTCTTCCACCGTCATGCGGGTAAACACGCGGCGTCCTTCGGGTACGTGGGCCAAACCGTGGTTGACCACCTTATGAGGCGCCAGATGGCTGATGTCACCGTCCTCAAAGACGACGGAGCCGGTCTTGCTGCGCAGCAGGCCGGACACGGTTTTCAGAATGGTGGACTTGCCGGCGCCGTTGGCACCGATCAGAGTGACCACTTCGCCCTCGTTGACTTCAAAGGAGATGTCCTTGATGGCGTGGATGGCGCCGTAATAGACATTGATATTCTCCACTTTCAGCATGGTAGACACGGCGTCATCCCTCCTTTCCGCTGCCCAGATAGGCCTTGATTACTTCGGGATTGCTGCGAATCTGATCAGGAGTGCCCTTGGCAATGATCTGACCGAAGTTGAGCACGGCGATACCCTCGCAGATACCCATGACCAGATTCATGTCGTGCTCGATGAGCATGATGGCGATCTGGAAGGTATCACGGATCTTGACGATATTGTCCATCAGTTCGCCGGTTTCCGAGGGGTTCATGCCGGCGGCGGGCTCGTCCAGAAGCAGCAGCTTGGGATTGGTGGCCAGAGCGCGGACGATCTCCAGACGGCGCTGAGCGCCATAGGGAAGGCTGCCGGCCTGATGATCGGCCAGATCCTGCATATCGAAGATGCTCAGCAGCTCCAACGCGCGCTCCTTGGCCTGCTTCTCGCCCTTCCAGAACTTGGGCAGGCGGAAGATCGCGGTGGACAGATTGTAGTGAATGTCATTGTGCAAGCCAATCAGGACGTTATCCAGCACGCTCAGGTCCCTAAACAGGCGGATATTCTGGAAGGTACGGGCGATGCCGGCCTTGTTGACCTGAATGGTGTTCATGTTGTGGGTGCTGATTCCGTCCAGCAGAATGGTGCCGCGGGTGGGCTGATACACCTTGGTCAGCAGGTTGAACACGGTGGTCTTGCCGGCGCCGTTGGGGCCGATCAGACCGGCGATCTCGGTGCGGCCAATGGCCATGTTGAAATCGTTTACGGCAGTCAGGCCGCCAAAGTCAATGCCCAGATGGCGGGCCTCCAGAATGGGATGCTTGCCGATATCACGCTCGGGAATGATATTGGGGTTGGGCACCGGAACCAGTTTGGTTTCGGGAATGCGGCGATGCGTTCCACTCATTTGGATTCACCCTCCTTCCCGGCATTCTTTGCTTTCTTTTCTTTGGGTTGACGCTCACCCTTCAGATAGGCAAGGCCCTTCTCCAGCGTGCGGGACATGGAAAAATCGTAGGTGCCCAGCAGACCCTTGGGGCGGAAGATCATCATAATGACCAGCAGCAGGGCGTATACCACCATACGGGCATCACCCACCGAGCGCAGCAGCTCGGAAATGAAGGTCAGCACGGTAGCGCCGATAACCGAGCCCAGCATGGAGCCCATGCCGCCCAGCACCACCATGACCAGAATCTCAATGGACTTCATAAACTTGAAGGTGGAGGGGAACAGCGAGCCCAGATAGCCTGCATACAGGCAGCCGGCCACGCCGGCCAGTGCGGCAGACAGGACAAAAGCCATGGTCTTGTAATAGGTGGTCTGAATGCCGCAGCTTTCGGCTGCGATCTCGTTTTCACGGATGGACAGAATGGCACGGCCGTGGCGGGACTTCATAACCATGTGAACGATCAGGCAGGTCAGCGCCACGCAGATGAACACCAGATTGAAGCTTGAAATCTTGGGTACCTGCTTAAGACCGGCAGCGCCGTAGGTGAAATCAACGCCCAGCACCGAGTCGATGTTGGTCAGAATAACACGGATGATCTCACCGAAGCCCAGAGTGATGATAGCCAGATAGTCGCCCTTCAGACGCAGGGCGGGAATACCGATGATGACGCCGAAGATGCCGGCCACGACAGCCGAAATTACCAGTGCCAGAATGATGTAGGGAATGGCTTCGCCGGTCCTTCCCTCACGCAGCAAACCGTACAGCGGGGTTGCCTTCATGAAGATGCCGCCGGCATAGGCGCCTACCGCCATAAAACCGGCATGGCCCAGAGGCAGCTGGCCCAGATAACCGGTCGCAACGTTCAGCGAAACTGCCAGAATGATGTTGATACCGGCGGTGACCAGAATACCGGTCCAGTAGTTGCTGATGACACCGGTGTTGATCAGAAGGGCGAGGACGGCCCAAAGTGCCACGGTCAGCACCAGATTGATACCGTAACGGGCGGGCATGGGAATGCGGTTCTTTTTCATATGCTCGCCCCCCTTACACTTTCTCGGTCATGGGTCGGCCCAGAATACCGGTGGGCTTGACCAGCAGAACGATGATCAGAATGGCAAACACCACACCGTCCTTCCAGGTGGACAGGCCGGCGGCAGTAACCAGAGTTTCCACGATGCCGATGACGAAACCACCGATCATGGCGCCGGGAATGGATCCGATACCACCCAGAACGGCGGCAACAAAGGCCTTCAGGCCCAGCATGGAACCCATCATGGGACTGGCTTGGAAGTAAGATCCGATGTGAAGCACGGCACCGATACCGGCCAAAGCGGAACCCACTGCAAAGGTGAAGGAAATGGTCTTGTTCAGGGAGATACCCATCAGCTGTGCGGCACCCATATCCTCGGACACGGCGCGCATGGCCTTACCCAGCTTGGTCTTCTGCACCAGGAAGGTCAAAGCGACCATGGCCACAACGGATACAATAATGGTGATCAACGCGGCCTTACTGACGGTAGCGCCGGCAAAGGTTACGCTGCCGGAGATCAGAGGCTCCTTGACCATACTCTTGGTGTCGGCGCCGAACACCAGCTGCGCACCGTTCTCCAGCAGGAAGGAGATGCCGATGGCGGTGATCAGCAGGGACAGACGGGGTGCGCTGCGCAGGGGGGTATATGCGACTTTCTCGATGACCACACCCAACAGAGTACATACCACAACAGCCAGAACAACCGACAAAATGGGATTCAACTGGAACTTAATGGCTGCATAGAAAGTCACATAAGCTCCCACCATGATGATGTCGCCATGAGCAAAGTTCAGCAGCAGGATGATGCCGTACACCATGCTGTAACCCAGCGCCACCAGTGCGTAAATGGAGCCCAGCTGCAGACCGTTAATGGCCTGACCCAAGACGTAAGACAGATCCATATCGTTCACGTCCTTTCTTCTTTTTTCATTTCAACATACTTTTTTGCGAATAAACGGTGGATACCTCCACATACAAGCCGGTGCATTGGGCGCATCCAGCGCTTATCCGCAGTTTCTACGCAAGGGGGTAAAAATAGGGCAAATGCGGGGGGAAGTGCAGCTTCCCCCCGCATGGGCTTATTCAGATTCGTTTCAATTAGTACAGCTCGGTGAACTTCTCCTCGCCGCTCTGCAGCTGGATCATAGCAGCGGACTTGACGGGGTCGTTGGTCTCGTTGAAGGTATAGGAGCCGGTGATACCTTCCACGCCGGAAGTAGCAGCCATAGCGTCGATAACAGCCTGCTTGTACTCGTCGGTGCCAGCCTTCAGACCCTTGGCCTCAGCGGCCTCCAGAGCCTTGCACAGCAGCATGGCGGCATCGTAAGCCAGAGGAGCAAACATGTTGGGGACGACATCAACTTCGTAGGTAGCGCAGTAATCCTTTTCGAACTGAGCAACCGACTCGGTGCCGGGAGCGTAGCCGGAGCAGTACACGGTGCCTTCCAGATCCGCAGCGGAAGCATAGTCCTTGATGCCGCCGAAGCCGTCGCCGCCCAGAACGGTGGCAGTCATGCCGGCCTGACGGCCCTGCGTGATGGCCAGACCGGCCTCACCGTAGTAAATGGGCATGAACACCACGTCGGGGTTGGTGCCTGCGATCTTGGTCATCTGAGCGTTGAAGTCCTTGTCGCCAGTGGCAAATGCCTCAGTGGCAACAATCTCCAGGCCCAGGTCAGCAGCCTTGGCCACGAATGCGTCCTTCAGACCTTCGGAGTAGTCGCTGCCGCTTTCGTACAGGATGGCAGCAGTCTTGGCACCCATCTTATTCACAGCGTAGTCGGCCATTTTCTCGCCCTGGAAGGGGTCGATGAAGCAGGAACGGAACACGTTGGTACGGACAGAGCCGTCTTCCATGACAGTCAGACCTGCAGCCGTAGCGGAAGCGCTGATCTGGGGCATGTTGACTTCGTAAGTAGCGTCAGCCAGAGAAATGGAGGGACCGGTCAGCACGGAGCCGATAACAGCGGTGATGCCCTTGTCCATGGCCAGATTGAAGGAGTTGACAGCTTCCACGCCGTCGCCCTTGTCATCATACTCCAGCAGCTCGATCTGCTTGCCATTGATGCCGCCCTTGGCGTTGAGCTGATCGATGTACAGCTTGGCGCCGTTGCGGACGGGGATGCCATACTGAGCGTAATCGCCGGTGGTGTTGCCGATGAAGGCGATGGTGATCTTATCGTCAGCAGCGTCCTCTTTGCCGCCGCAGCCGGCCAGCAAACCAAAACACATAACCAGTGCCATAATCATTGCAAAAACACGAATCTTTTTCATTTCCAATTACCTCCTTTGGATTGTTGACAATTATAGTCTCGCAAGGCAAATTTGTCAACCAAAATATTGCACAATACCATGCAAGGAAACCATCCGTTTCTGTGGGTTTTGACGAAGAATTGCACAGAAGCCGATATCCTCACCCTGTATTTTACCGTTCCCCTTGCGTCCACCGTGTAAAAACCATTCAAAACCGCAACCCCTTGAAAACTGGGACTCTGTCCCCCCTCGAAAGACAGACCAACACCCTTCGGACGGGGTATTTCTCGCCGCAATCCCTTGCAGCGGCTACATTCCGGCCAATACATACCGGACTGCCGGCCTGTATCATCATTTCGTATCCCGTCAATTCAGATTGACACATTTCCGTTATCAAAGTGTCAAGTTGACAAAAATTATCTAACAGACTGTCAACTATTTACCCCATCTGCCCGGGCAGATGGGGTAAATCATGCTTTATTTCAGGTTTTTCAGCCAGCCGACGCAAAGGGAATGCCATTGCGCCGCCCGCAAATCGGTGTGATCGTCCTGCCACGCACTGTCCGGCGTGGCCAGACCCATGGCATGGGGGCCCTTGTTGAACACATGCAGTTCAAAGGGCACATCATGCTCCCGCAGGGCATTGGCGTAGGCTAAGGTGTGCTCCATGGGCACAGTGCCGTCGGTGTAGGTCGTCCAAAGGAAGGTGGGCGGATTGTCCCCGGTCACACTGGTCTCCAGCGAAGTCTCTCTCACCGGAACCGACTGGCCAAACAAATTATCCCGGGTCATGTTCTCGCCACTGTCCTTGATAAAGACCACCGGGTAGCTGAGAATGGCCGCATTGGGGCGCACCTGCTCTCCGGTCAATCCAAGGCTTTCACGGATAACCTGGTGATCCCACAGGTTGGCAGCGCAACCGGCCAGATGGCCGCCGGCCGAAAAGCCGCACACGGCGATTTTGTCTTTCGAGATGCCATAGCGCCGGGCATTTTTGCGCAGATAGGCGATGGCGGCCGCCGTTTCCAGCAGCTGCTGGGGCCAGCGAGCCGGGGCTACACTGTATTGCAGCACAAAGGCCTGCACGCCGGCACCGAGGAAAGACAATGCCACCGGCTCGCCCTCACTGGGCGCCACAATGCCATAGCCGCCGCCGGGCAGAACCAGAACACCCCAGCGCCCGCCGTCCTCGGCAAGAAATCCCTCCCGGGGCCGGGCATAGGTGTTCAAAACTGCTCCGCTACCGGCCAGCATCGGCGCAAATTCCGCCGCAGTCAACACTTCATGAATCATTGCAATTCCTCCGAACCGCCCTTAAGGCCGTTGTTTTTCCTTTCCATTATAGCAAAGGTTCCTTTGCCCCGCAAGCCAACAAAAAGGGCGGGACCCATCGGCCCCGCCCGCAACAATATGGTTACACGCTGAATCCACCGTCGCTGGTAATGACCTGTCCGGTGATAAAGTTGGCGCGCTCATCCGCCAAAAAGGCCACTGCAGCGGCAATATCCTCCACGCTGCCCAGACGGCCCACCGGGGTCTCCTCGGCCACCATCTGCAGCACCTCATCCCCCAGCACACGGGCCATATCGGTGTCGATGGCTCCGGGCGCCACGCAGTTGACCCGAATGCCCGACGGGGCCACCTCCCTGGCCAGAGAGCGAGTCAGGCCAATCAGTGCAGACTTGGTGGCCGAATAGGCCACCTCGCAGCTTCCGCCGCGCAAACCCCAGATGGAGGACATAATGATGATGCAGCCCTTTTTCTCCCGGATCATGTTGGGCAGCACCGCCTGAATGGTGTTAAAGGCGCCATCCACATTGACCGCAAAAATCCGGTGCCAAAATTCATCGGTCACATCCTGAAACAGCAGCTGATCACAAATACCGGCGTTGCTGACCAGCAGGGTCACAGGACCAAAGGCCGCCTCTACGGAGCGGATGGCTTCGGTAACGGCAGTCCGGTCAGCCACATCGGCCTGCACCGCCATGGCACGGCAGCCCTGCGCCGTCAGCTCAGCCACCAGCTCGGCTGCCATATCAGCCGACTGAATATAATTGATGCCCACGGCATAACCCTGATGGGCCAGTTCCCGGGCAATTGCACGGCCAATGCCGCGGCTGGAACCGGTGATGAATGCTACCTTATTCATATGACGCACCTCCGGAAAGAAAAAACGCCATCCGCTTGGATGGCGTTTTATATGGTGGACGATATAGGATTCGAACCTATGACCTCCCGCACGTCAAGCGGATGCTCATACCAGCTGAGCTAATCGTCCGTAATCAGCGAAAGTTATTCTAACACTCCTATCCGAATTTGTCAACATCTTTTTTCGTATTTTTTGCTTTTTTCTTGCTACCATCTGAAATCTATGGTATATTAAATGTTACTGTTTCAATGTATATAAATGTATGGAGGGTCTTCCATGTCTCAATACGAAAACGAAATTACCCGGCGCCGTCCCCCCAGATAAGCCGTACGGCTTTCCCGGGGACCCCGTATGATTTAACATCCTCGGGCGAAGTGAATTCGCCCTGCGGAATTCTCCGCCTAAAGGCTTCGAATTTGCGCGCCACTCGGCGCGTCATCCTTTTACAACTTTACTTTATGGAGGTTGTTCCATGTCTCAATACGAAAACGAAATTACCCGGCGCCGTACGTTTGCCATCATCTCCCACCCCGACGCCGGTAAAACCACTCTGACCGAAAAATTCCTGCTGTACGGCGGAGCTATCGCTCAGGCCGGTGTGGTCAAGGGAAAAAAGAACGCCCGTGCCGCCACTTCCGACTGGATGGAAATCGAAAAGCAGCGCGGTATTTCGGTCACATCCTCGGTCATGCAGTTCCAGTATGACGGCTTCTGCATCAACATTCTGGACACCCCCGGCCACCAGGACTTCTCGGAGGACACCTACCGCACTCTGATGGCTGCCGACAGCGCCGTCATGGTCATCGACGCCGCCAAGGGCGTGGAGGCTCAGACACGCAAGCTGTTCAAGGTCTGCGCCATGCGTGACATCCCCATCTTCACCTTCATCAACAAAATGGACCGCGAAGCCCGCGACCCCTTTGAGCTGTGCGAAGAGTTGGAGAAGGAACTGGGCATTGAAACCTACCCGGTTAACTGGCCCATCGGCTGCGGCAAGGACTTCAAGGGCGTCTATGACCGCGCATCCAATAAAATCATCCACTTTACCTCCCACGGCGGCTCCAAGGCAGCCACCGCCACCGAGGTGGATCTGGCCGACCCCAATCTGGACGAGCTGATCGGCGCACGTCTGCATCAGCAGCTGTCCGACGATGTGGAGCTGCTGGACGGCGCCTCCTGCGAGTTTGATATGCAGCGTGTACGCCACGGCAAGCTGTCCCCTGTCTTCTTCGGCTCAGCTCTGACCAACTTCGGCGTGGAGCCCTTCCTGGAAGAATTCCTGCGCATGACCACTCCCCCGCTGGCCCGTACCGCCGGTGAGGAAGTGATCGACTCCATGGACGACAACTTCTCGGCCTTTGTCTTCAAGATTCAGGCCAACATGAACAAGGCCCACCGCGACCGAATCGCCTTCATGCGTGTGGTTTCCGGCCGCTTTGACGCCGAAAAGGAAGTTTATCTCGTGCAGGGCGGCAAAAAGATCCGCCTGTCCCGTCCCCAGCAGCTGATGGCTGCCGAGCGTGAAATTATTGAAGAGGCCTACGCCGGCGACATCATCGGCGTATTTGACCCCGGTATCTTCTCCATCGGCGACACCCTGTGCGCTCCCAGCAAAAAGTTCACCTTCGACCCCATCCCCACCTTTGCCCCCGAACATTTCTGCCGCGTGCGTCCGGTGGACACCATGAAGCGCAAGCAGTTTATCAAGGGCGCCGAGCAGATTGCGCAGGAAGGCGCCATCCAGATCTTCAAGCCCCCTTACACCGGTATGGAAGAGGTTTACGTGGGCGTGGTCGGCACCCTGCAGTTTGATGTGTTCGAGTACCGCATGAAGGGCGAATACGGTGTAGACCTGCATATGGAGGGTCTGCCCTACGAGTACCTGCGCTGGATCTCCACCGACAGCGGCGAACCGGTCAAAGAGGATGAGCTGATTCTGGGCTCCGACACCAAACTGGTAGAGGACTACAAAGGGAATCAACTTCTGCTGTTCGGCTCGGCATGGTCCATTAACTTTACCGAGGAACGCAACAAACACCTGCACCTGTCCGAATTCGGCGGCGCAAAGTTCTGAGCAAATTTTAATCTCCGCGCATCAGTATGATGCGCGGAGATTTTTATTTCCCCGTCCCTCTTGACACGCCAAAGTGATTGTGTTAACATCCTAATGTAATTTTTAAAATTACATTAGGCGGTGTTCGACATTTTTTGCAAATGCCGCTTTTGCCAACACATCAATGACAAAGGATTTTACTCTCTATGAAAATCAAACTTGTTGCGGATTCCTCCGCAAATCTGACCTGCATGCCTTCCTGCGACTTTTCTTTCGCTGCGTTGAAGGTAATCGCAGGTGATCTCGAATTTACCGATCACTCCGAAATTGATGTCCCTCAGATGCTGCAGCAACTGAAAGCCCACAAAGGGCCCTCAAGCACAGCCTGTCCCGGCGTACAGGACTGGTTAGAGGCTTTTGGCGATGCCGACACGGTGCTGGGTGTATCCATCACCAGCGCTCTATCCGGCTGTTACAACACCGCAACCATTGCTGCCCGAGAATATATGGCCGGCAACCCAAGCCGTAAGGTTTACATTCTGGATTCACTCTCCACTGGCCCGGAGATGGAGTTGCTTCTGGAAAAATACCAGGAACTGATCCTGCAGGAAAAAGAATTTGATGTAATCTGCCGCGAGATTCAGGAGTACCTCACACATACCCACCTGATTTTTTCTTTGGCTTCTCTGTCCAACTTCGCAAAAAACGGACGGGTCAGCCCGGCCACCGCCGCGGCAGTCGGTTTTCTGGGCATCCGCATTGTTGGCAAGGCCAGCAGTCAGGGGACACTGGAGCCCCTTCACAAATGCCGGGGCGAAAAAAAGGCCTTGCAGCAGCTTCTTCACACCATGCTCGAGGCCGGATACTGCGGTGGGAAAGTGAGGATAGCCCACACCAACAACCTTGACGCAGCCACTGCCTTTTCCTCCCTGCTCCGGGAGGCATATCCCGATTGCGACTTGAGTATTCGGGAAAACCGGGGCCTTTGTTCCTATTATGCCGAGGAAGGCGGTCTGCTAATCGGGTACGAAACCTGATTTCCCTTCCCCGCCTCTTTCATACAAAAAACGCCCGCTCAGAATCATTCTGAGCGGGCGTTTGACCTTTAGGGAAGATAAGGCAGGGGGTTCACGCGGGTACCGTTGATGCGGATCTCAAAGTGGCAGTGGGTACCGGTGGAGCGACCGGTGGAGCCTGCACGGGCGATGGCCTGGCCCTGATAGACCTTGTCGCCGGCCTTGACCAGCAACTTGGAGTTGTGTCCGTAGTAGCTCTGCACGCCGTTGCCGTGGTCAATAATGACCAAATAGCCGTAAGTGCCCTTGTATCCCGACCAGACGACAGTGCCGCCGTCGGAGGCCTTAATGGTATTTCCGTAAGAAGTAGCGATATCAATACCGCCGTGATAGCTGTAGGTGCCAAAAATGGTGCGATAGCCAAAGTAAGAGGAAATGCGGCCATACACGGGCCACTTGAAGGTACCGGTGGGCATGGTGCGGGGTCGTTCCTTGGTACCCACGGCCACCACTTCGGTGGTGGGCTCCACCAGTGTGGTAGAGGAAACCACTTCACGGCTCTCTTCGTAGCCGTTGATGTAGGTGATATTTGCAGTGACCCGTGCCTCACCGTCAGTACCGGCAGTCAGGATCTTGCGCTCGCCCTGATACATGGTGTTGTCTTCCACTTCTTCCACGGGACGCTTGATCACATCATTGTAGGTAACGGTATCCACCGTGCTGATGGACAGATAGGGGATGGTCTTCTTGACCGTCAGCACATCGCCGATCATCAACCGGTCCAGAGTGGCCTGAGGATTCAGCGCCATCAACTCATCCAGCGACATGTCATTGGCATGGGCAATTTCAGAATAGGTATCGCCCCGGACTACCTCATAGGTGGTCTCTCCGGTCGTATTCGCGCTGAGAATCTCCTCCATGACAGACAGGTCCTGCATCACACTGGAAGCAATGTACTGATAGGAGATATCGACATCCGCCAAATAGCCAATCGAAGTAGTGTGCTCCGTAATATAGGGAGCCGCCAGATTTCTCAGCAGGTTCTCCAACTGAGTTTTGTCGGCGGCGGCGCCAATAAATTCACCGTCCACAGTCAGGACATAGGATTTCATCACGTCACCGATCTGGTTGAACAGATAGGTTTCGAATGCGGCAGCAGGCGTAAAATCCGACTCCTGAGACAGGGCGAAGGAGTATTCAACCTGATGGTCCAGCTCAAAATCATAGCCCAGAATGGAACTGGCGCGGTTTTCCACATGGTCCACAGCCTGCTCAAACACGACAGGATCGGTTACAATGCCCAGATCACTGCCGTCTACGGTAACCACATAGCTGGGTTTATATACCGTACTGACGACCAATGCGGCAGCAACCACACCGGCAAAGGCCAGGAAAGGCAGCGGACTCAGGAATTTATGCCCGGCAACGGCGTTATCCAATTTGTGATACAGGAAGCTGACCCCGCGACCCAAAAGGCGCACAGCAGAAAAAGCCTTGCGGGTGTTCTTCCGCAGGGCATCGGCAGGTGCTTCGGGATGAAGCGAATCTGTAATTGCAGAACCGACATCCGTCCGGGGTCGGTGCAGGATCTCATCCATGGGTGGTTTTCACTCCCGTATGGTTTATGGAACATCGCACAAAGCGAACGGTAACAAAAATCAGTAAAATGATTACAAAAGGTTACAAAAAGAATATACACACTTTATATCTTAAAGTCAAGAAGATTTTCCCTGTCCTGTCACAGATTGTGAAAAGTGCCTAAAATCAAAGGATTCCGGCCCCGGAGGTGTCCTCCGGGGCCGGAATAAAAAAGTTACAAATTGTTGCAAAGAATACCACGAACACCTATATGTAGTGGTTTCAACGGTCCAGTCAACGATTGTAATTATGCCAATGCAGCAGTCGGCTGTGCCGGCGAAGGTTCATGGAAAGGCACGCAGAGCGATCAGGCCAATGCTGCGGTCGGGCCGTACAGAAAACATTCCGGGGGAATGTTTTTAGGCTCCGACTTCGTCGGCTGTGCCGGCGAAGGTTCATGGAAAGGCACGCAGAGCGATCAGGCCAATGCTGCGGTCGGGCCGTACAGAAAACATTCCGGGGGAATGTTTTTAGGCTCCGACTTCGTCGGCTGTGC
>JAZOBA010000073.1:0-11939 GCA_045595705.1 Oscillospiraceae bacterium | reverse complement strand
CCGGCACCGTACAGCTTGCTCTTCAGGTACTTACGGAGATTGTAGTCCTCCACGATCAGGTCGCCGACCTTCTCATCGCGGGCATACCAACGGGAGTCCCAATCCTTAATGACGCCCACGCGAAGGCCGTGGGGATTCACTTTCTGTCCCATATTGTTCCTCCTCCCTTAGCGCTCTTTCACCACGACGGTGATGTGAGACGTACGCTTGTTGATCCGGAAAGCGCGGCCCTGAGCGCGGGGACGGATGCGCTTCAGGATGGGGCCGCCGTTAGCAAAGATCTCAGCAACGTACAGCTTCTCGGGATCCATCTGGTGATTGTTCTCAGCGTTGGCAGCTGCGCTCTTGACGAGCTTGAGCAGAGGCTCGCTGGCAGCCTTGGGGGTGTTCATCAGAATAGCGGTGGCCTGAGCAATGCTCTTGCCGCGGATCAGCTCGCACACGATGTTGACCTTGCGGGGAGAGATGCGCAGGTAATTCAGATTAGCTCTTGCTTCCATGTTTCTCTCTCCTCCTTACTTACCGGTCTTGCTGCCGGCGTGGCCGCGGAAGGTGCGGGTGGGGGCGAACTCGCCCAGCTTGTGGCCAACCATATCCTCGGTGACGTACACGGGGACATGCTTGCGGCCGTCATGGACGGCGAAGGTGTGACCGACAAAGGAGGGGAAGATGGTGGAGGCGCGGCCCCAGGTCTTCAGGACCTTCTTCTCGCCGGTCTGATTCATTTCATTGACACGTTTCAGCAGCTCGGGGGCGCAAAACGGGCCTTTCTTAACACTTCTAGACATGTTTTACTACCTCCTTACTTGCTGTTGCGATGCTTAACGATGAACTTCTCGGTGCGGTTCTTAGCCTTACGGGTCTTGTAACCCAGAGCAGGCTTGCCCCAAGGAGTAACAGGGCCGGGACGACCGATGGGGCTCTTGCCCTCGCCGCCGCCGTGGGGGTGGTCATTGGGGTTCATAACGCTACCGCGAACGGTGGGACGCCAACCCATGTGACGCTTACGGCCGGCCTTACCGATCTGGATGTTGCCGTGGTCGGTGTTGCCAACCTGGCCGATGGTTGCCTTGCAGTCCTCACGGATGTAGCGAACCTCACCGGAGGGCAGACGAACCTGAGCCATGCCATTTTCCTTAGCCATCAGCTGAGCAGCCACGCCTGCGGCGCGAACCAGCTGAGCGCCCTTGCCGGGGTACAGCTCCACACAGTGGATCATTTCACCGACGGGGATCTTGGAGATGGGCAGGCAGTTGCCAGGCAGAATGTCAGCGTCGGGACCGGTCATGATGATGTGGCCGGCCTTCAGGCCAACGGGAGCCAGGATATAACGCTTCTCGCCGTCCTCGTACTGGATCAGAGCGATGTTGGCGGAGCGGTTGGGATCGTACTGCAGGTTAATAACAGTAGCGGTACCTTCCTTGTCGCGCTTGAAGTCGATGATACGATACTTGCGCTTGTTGCCGCCGCCGCGATGGCGAACGGTGATGCGGCCATAGCTGTTGCGGCCGCCGTGCTTCTGCAGAGTTTCGGTCAGGCTGCGCTCGGGCTTAGCCTTCTTGTCGATGCCCTCAAAGGCGCTCACGGTCATATGACGGCGGGAGGGCGTTGTGGGCTTATAAGTCTTAATAGCCATTATTCAATTTCCTCCTTACACCATGCCTTCGAAGAACTCGATGGTCTTGGAATCGGCGGTCAGGGTAACCATGGCCTTCTTGCGGGCGGGACGACGGCCAGCGGGATAGCGACCCATGCGCTTCTCCTTGCCGTACATGTTCATGGTGTTGACCTTAGCAACCTTCACACCAAAGATCTCCTCAATTGCCTTAGCAATCTCGATCTTGTTGGCATCCTTGGCAACCTCAAAGGTGTAGCGCTTCATTTCGGTCTGAGACATGGACTGCTCGGTGATGACCGGGCGCTTGATGATGTCGTATGCGGACTTCATTATGCGAACACCTCCTCAATGATAGCCAGAGCGGCCTTGTCAACCACGATCTGGTTGGCGTTGACCAGGTCATACACGCTCAGGATCTTAGCGGTGGTGGTAACCACGCCGGGGATGTTGCGGGCAGACTTGATCACGTTCTCGTTGACCTCGGGAGTGATCATGACGGTCTTCTTGGCGCCGACAGCGTTCAGGAAGGTCTTCATGGTCTTGGTCTTGATCTCGGGCATCTCCAGACCGTCGACCACGATGACGCTGCCGGAAGCAGCCTTAGCGGACAGGACGGACTTCAGGGCCAGACGCTTGACCTTCTTGTTCAGGGAGTAGCTGTAATCGCGGGGCTTGGGAGCGAACACGATACCACCGTGGGTCCACTGGGGAGCACGGGTGGAACCCTGACGGGCACGACCGGTGCCCTTCTGACGCCAGGGCTTGATGCCGCCGCCGGAAACCTCGGCGCGGGTCAGAGCGCTCTGAGTGCCCTGACGGCAGTTGGCCAGGTGATTCTTGACAACAGCGTGGACAACAGCTTCGTTGGGTTCGATACCGAACACCACTTCGGAGAGCTCAATCTCACCGACCTGCTGGCCAGCCATGTTAAATACGTTTGCTTTAGGCATGATCTATACTCTCCTTTCCTTACTTGTTGCGGGCGGAAGCCTTCTGAGGATTGACGCGGGCAGAAGCCTTCTGCGGGTTGTTGCTGATGCCGGCGGCTGCGCCCTTCTCCTTGACGTTGATCACGGAGCTGCGGACAGAAACGATGCCACCCTTGGGGCCGGGAATTGCGCCGCGAACAGCGATGATACCCAGCTCGGTGTCGACCTTGACGACGTCCAGGTTGATGACGGTGACCTGCTCATTGCCCATCTGACCGGCGCCTGCGCGGCCCTTGAAGATGCGGCTGGGGTCGGTACCGGCAGCCAGAGCGCCCTGATGACGGTGGACGGGGCCGCCGCCGTGGGTGTTGCGCTTGACAGCAGTGCCGTGGCGCTTGACAACGCCCTGGAAACCGTGGCCCTTGCTGATGCCGGTGACATCAACGCGGTCGCCTTCCTTGAAAGTCTCAACAGAGATCACGTCGCCGACGTTCAGTTCGGCGTAGTTCTTCAGGTCGAACTCCTTCAGAACCTTCTTGAAGATGCCTTCGCCGGCCTTCTTCAGATGGCCCAGCTCGGGCTTGGTGAGTTTGCGCTCGGCTACGTCCTCATAGCCCAGCTGCACGGCTGCGTAGCCGTCCTTCTCCACGGTCTTCTTCTGCACGACGGTGCAGGGGCCTGCCTCGATGACAGTGACCGGGATGACCTTGCCGGCTTCATCGAAGATCTGAGTCATGCCGATCTTCTTGCCGATAATGGCCTTTTCCATGGTGTTTTTCCTCCTTAAAATAGGTTATTGGTTGAGAGAGTTGCCCATTGGACTGGCATTGCTCTGTCAACATGACCCGCCCATCTCAACAACGCGATGGGCCGCGGTACAAACATGGTTTCGCGCGGGAACTGTGTCTTACAGCTTGATTTCGATCTCGACGCCGGCGGGCAGCTCCAGGCTCATCAGGGCCTCCACAGTCTTGGCGGAGGGCTTCAGGATGTCGATCAGGCGCTTGTGAGTACGGCGCTCAAACTGCTCGCGGGAATCCTTATACTTATGGACAGCGCGCAGGATGGTGACGACTTCCTTCTTGGTGGGCAGGGGGATGGGGCCGGAGACGGGAGCGCCGGTGCGCTTGGCGGTCTCAACGTTCTTCTCAGCGGACTGGTCGATCAGCTGATGATCATAAGCCTTCAGACGGATGCGGATCATTTCTTTCTGGTTTGCCATTGGTTTGTTCCTCCTTAAAACATACGAAGTGGTGGTGTGTCTCGCCTCGCTTCGTACGGTGAAAATCCTGCACACGCTTTCGTGCGTATCACTCCTTGACATGAAAGAAACCGGCGCAACAAGCAGGCCGGTTTCGTCCAGGCACGGCGATATACGCCGTAAACAGGACCTTCAGCCGCCCGATTCTAGCTCGGACATACTCCGCGGAAGTTACCGGTTTTCACCGCAATCTCCCGCATCATCGCAGACTGCGCCCATACAGGCGCTAGGATAGAATATCAGAAAACGCAACCAAAGTCAAGCAAAATCTGAAACTTTTTTAATTATTTTTTCGCTTATTTCCTCTGTCCTCTACCTTATTATATATATGACAAAATCCCCCCGACAGAAATTTCGTCAGGGGGATTCGTTTACAGTAGAAAACAGTCCTTAATCGAGAACCTTGACGCCGGCCTCCACCAGCTTGCTCAGAGCGGCGGCATCGGCCACCACGGTGACACTGGGGTGCAGTTGCAGCACCGAGGCGGGCACATCGGGGGTGACCGGACCGGTCAGAGCACGGCAGAGGATATCAGCCTTGGCCTCACCGTTGACCACCAGCAAAATGCTGCGGGCACGCATGATGCTCTTGATGCCCATGGTAAAGGCACGGCGAGGCACCTCGTCAACCGAGGCGAAGAAGCGCTTGTTGGCCTCGATGGTGCTTTCAGTCAGATCGACAGTATGGGTCTCCAGTTCAAAGCCGTCACCCGGCTCGTTGAAGGCAATATGCCCGTTATGGCCCAGGCCCAGCAACTGCAGATCGATGCCGCCCAGATCGCGGATGACCTGATTATAGCGCGCGCACTCGGCTTCGGCATCAAACGCAAGACCGTTGGGGACATTGGTGTTCTCCGGCTTGATGTCAATGTGGTCAAAGAGGTTGGTCTGCATGAAATAACGGTAGCTCTGCTCGTGGTGAGGAGACAAACCCACGTACTCGTCCAGATTGACACTGCGGGTCTCGGCAAAGGACAGATCTCCCTTGCTGTACCACTCCACCAACTGCTGGTAGATGCCGATCGGAGTAGAACCGGTGGCCAGACCGAGCACACAGTCCGGTTTCAGAATCACCTGAGCGGAGATGATGTTGGCCGCACGGCGGCTCATCCCCTTGTAATCTGCTGCACGATAGATTCTCATACAAAAACCTCCTAAATCTTACACATTATATAATGTATGTACAGACACATGAACTTCATGCGTCGACATCAGTATGTCAGACGTGTTTTTCCGAAAGTGCGTCGGCAGCACGTTCACGGCGCCGGCGGCAACCCTCCAGATCCCGGCGACAGACCTCCGAGAACAGAATGTCAGCCAGATAAAGCTGAGCCATACGGGCGGGCACCGACCCGATCTGCAGTGGACTTTCAATTGCACCGCACTGGAGTACAATGTCAGCCATCTTCGCACCAGGGGCATTGGGATAGCGGGTGATGAGTAATACCTTGACCTTGCGGGCCTTGGCAATGCGCAACAAGTCCATCAGTTCCTTGGTGGAACCGGAGTAGGAGAAGAACAGAATCAGATCCTTCTCGGTCAGCTGGGCCACGGTGACCGCTTGAATATGAGAGTCCATAACCGAGAAGAAACCGGAAAAAGCAGTGGAAAACAGGTGGGCCGTCTCCTGAGCCATGAGCATAGAGCTGCCCTGGCCCATACAGATGACCTTGTCGGCCGCCACGATGGCATCGGCAGCTCTCTTGATATCCTCCGGGCGAACCAGATTCTGAGTTTCGACGATGGCATCAATGTTGGCGTTAGCCAACTTGCTGCACATATCTTCCACGGAATCATCAGCAAGGATCTCGCCGTTGAGAGGGCTGGGAGCCGAGCGGCCAGCGGCACCGGCGATGGCCAGCTTGAATGCACTGTAACCGGAATAGCCCAGCCGGCGACAAAAACGGGAAATGGTAGCCTCGGCCACGCCGCACTCAGCGGCCATTTCCGAAATAGACATCTGTTGGGCACTGGGGCCATTGGCCACCACAAAATTAGCCAATTTCTTTTCCGATGTGGTCAGTTGGTAGTACGAATCCGTGATTCGGTTGATGGCATTATCTTCAGACATAAGTTCCTCCTCATCCGTCCCGCCACAGTCGTCTTCTCTTACGAAACCGGGCAGGCAGAACACACACTTAGTTTCATTTTACTCAGTTCTATTTTCCTATCCTACGCTTATTTTTTTCACTCGTCAAGAAAAAACGAAAGATTTTTCAAAAATTTTCATCAATGAAAGGCCTGGATTTTCACAAGTGAAATCCAGACCTTTTTACACTTATATTTTGCTAAGGTTGGAATTGCTGTAGGCAGGATCTTCGGTCACATCCTCACCGAACCACACAGGCGGAACAAATGCGTTGGCCTCCTCCACCGAGGGGAATTCCACCTCTGCAATGATCAGCGGTGCCAGATCGCCGACGAAAACATCCAGCTCTACGGTGTATGCACCGCAGGGGATGTGATAGCGGTCTTTGGTGATAACACGCCCGTCGGCCTTGGCCAGCAGATGGCGGTAGGCCTCAGCGCTCAAGGGCAGTTCGTACTCCTCCCGCACCAGAAATCCCTTTCCCTTGCAGGTCAGCCAGTATTCCTCCCCTTTGCGGCGCACCCGCACCACCGGGTCGGTGCACAGGTAGCCCTGCTCGATGGGCTTGCAGGGATAGTCCACCAGATTCTCCGGCAGACATTTCACGGTAAATTTACGCTCAATTTCCATGTCGTTCCCCCGTTTCGGGTCATCTTCACAAATATTGTATCATACACTTGCCCATTTGACCACAGAAAAAAGGGACTGCCACGGCAGTCCCTTTGTTTTATTAATATGCTACACCCCAGACGACCATCTTTTTGGCCGGCTTACCGCAGCAGACGCACACATCGCTCAGCTGTTCCTGCGCAAAGGGGATGCAACGGGAGGAGACACCGGCCTCTTCCTTCATCTTGAGTTCGCACTCCAGATCGCCGCACCACATAGCCTTGGCAAAGCCGCCACGCTGCTGCATCTTCTCCTTGACCTCGTCCAGAGTCAGGCAGGGATAGGTGTTGTCCTCCAGATTCTTCTTGGCCTTGGCGTACAGACCGTCGTGAATGGAGTCCAGCATCCGGGCCACGGTCTCCTCAATGCCATCCAGACTGACAAAGGTCTTTTCGCCGTTGTCACGGCGCACCAGCACACACTGGTTCTTTTCAATGTCCTTGGGACCCAGTTCCAGACGCAGGGGCACACCCTTCATCTCATACTCCGCGAACTTCCAGCCGGGTGCATGATCGGAGTCATCCATCTTGACGCGGAAGCCGGCGGCCTTCAAGCGGTCCATGACAGCGGTATTGGCCTCAATGACGCCTTCCTTGTGCTGAGCCACAGGGATCATGATAACCTGAGTGGGGGCAATGCGGGGAGGCAGCACCAGACCGTTGTTGTCACCGTGGGTCATGATGATTCCGCCAATCATACGGGTGGACACGCCCCAACTGGTTTGATGGGGATAGTGAGGCTGGTTGTCCTTGCCGGTAAAGGTGATGTCAAAGGCCTTGGCAAAGCCGTCACCGAAGTAGTGGGAAGTGCCCGACTGCAGAGCCTTCTTGTCGTGCATCATGCACTCGACGGTATAGGTCTCCTCAGCGCCGTTGAACTTCTCCTTGTCGGTCTTCTGACCCTTCAGCACAGGCATGGCCAGCACATTCTCCAGGAAGTCGGCGTAGATGTTGAGCATCTGATGGGTCTCGGCACGAGCCTCTTCCTCGGTGGCATGCATGGTGTGACCTTCCTGCCACAGGAACTCGCGGTGGCGCAGGAAGGGACGGGAAGTCTTTTCCCAACGCAGGACCGAGCACCACTGATTATATAGCTTGGGCAGGTCGCGGTGGGAGTGGATGATATTCTTGAAGTGCTCGCAGAACAGGGTCTCAGAGGTAGGACGGATGCAGTAGCGCTCCTCCAGCTTGTCGCTGCCGCCGTAGGTGACCCAGGCGCACTCAGGGGCAAAGCCCTCCACGTGGTCCTTCTCCTTCTGGAGCAAGGACTCGGGAATCAGCATGGGCATAGCCACATTTTCATGGCCGGTGGCCTTGAACTGGCCGTCCAGCTCACGCTGAATGTTCTCCCAGATAGCGTAACCGTAGGGACGGTAGATGAACATACCCTTGATGGAGGAATAGTCGATCAACTCGGCCTTCTTGCACACGTCAGTGAACCACTGGGCAAAGTCGACCTCCATATCGGTAATCTGCTGAACCTGTTTTTTCTCTTGTGCCATAGTATCAAATCCTTATATATAGTGTGTGAAATCGTGACATATATTTTATGTCTTAAATGCAGAAAAGTCAAGGTTTTGGAAACACTATCCCCAAAGGGGTGGTGGGATGATGCGGCGTGTTGGCGTTTGGGAACGGGGCGAGGGTCTTTGCGATGCACTGAAGGAAGACCTGAAGCGGGGCACTTCGAATGAGGCCGGTCTGTTCCGGGGCAGGCACCCGGCCGAATTGAACGTAGGGACGCTGGACCTTCTGGTGGTATCTCCACGGGCAACCGGCTGGGCCGGAGCAGGCAGCGTCAACTGCCGACTGGTGCTGCTGCCCGGCAGCGCAGCTCCCATGGCAAGGGGCATGCACGTGGAAGGGGCAGTCAGCTACGGCACCGGACCTAAAAACACCATCACTTTGTCCAGTCTGGGAGAGAGCACCATCTGCCTTGCCATTCAGCGGGAACTGGTAACGGTCAACGGAAACGTTGTGGAGCGGCAAGAGCTGGTACTCCCCTACCCTGCCGGGCTGGCATCCCCCGACCTGTTCATGGCCCGGGTGGGCGCCCTGCTATTGTTGGGTGTGCAGCCACAATCCGGCCCGTCAAGATAAATACCGCCCTCCGGAATCCGGAGGGCGGTGCTGAAGCATCAATTATTCGGCGGAAATCAGGTAGTAGTAGACCGGCTGACCACCGGGCAGCAGAGAGATTTCGGCATTGGGACAGGCATTCTGGAATACGTCCAGAGCCACCTGCGCATCTTCCTCGGTCACGTCTTCACCGTAGAAGATCGTAATGAACTCAGCCTGCTGCTGGGCATCATCCTGAGCCAGCTTGGTCAGCAGAGCGATCAGGTCGGTATCGGTGCTAAACAGCTTGTGCTCCACCAGAGCCATGTAGTCACCCTGGGTGATGGCAAAGCCGTCAAAATCGGAATCGCGGGCAGCGTAGGTGATCTCGCTGGTGTGGACCCGGCTGATTGCCTCCTTCATGGCGGCAGTATTGTCAGCTTCCTCGGCATCCGGATCGGCACAGAGCATAGCAGAGATTCCCTGAGGCACAGTCTTAGTGGGCAGAACCACGACCTGCTTGTTCGGATCCAGCTCCTTCAGACCGATGCACTGCTGGGCAGCCATGATAATGTTGCCGTTGTTGGGCAGTACGTAGACGATCTCAGCGGGGGTGCGGTTGATCTCACGCAGGATGTCATCGGTGGATGGATTCATGGTCTGACCACCCGAAATGACACCATCGCAGCCCAGGTCGCGGAAAACGCTGGTCAAACCCTCACCGGCACAGACAGCCACAAAGCCGTACTTCTTTTCCGGTGCGGCAAACTCGGGACCGGCAGAAACGGCAGGAGTAATGTGATTATCGTCTTCCACATCCAGATCGTCGGCGCTGTGGGTCTTGCGGCCGGCGGCCATATCCTCGTACTGGGTGCGCATGTTCTCGATCTTGGCCAGTTCCAAAGTACCATACTTCTGAGCCTCGGTCAGGGCAGCGCCGGGAATGTCGGTGTGGACGTGGACCTTGAAAGCCTCGTCATCCTCTCCGATAACCAGACTGTCACCAATGCTGTTCAGATAGCTGCGCAGGGGCTCCAGCGACTTGTCCACGGTCTTGCGCACGATAAAAACGGTGTCGAAGGTGAAGGTAATATCCTCGTCGGTCAGGGTAGCAAAGTCAGCCTTTTCCTGCACAGCGGCATCCTCGCCCACCTCGGGCATAGCCACGCCGCACAGCTCGTTGAGCATACCCTGCAGAATGACCAGAAAACCCTTGCCGCCGGCATCTACTACGCCAGCCTTCTTGAGCACAGGGTTCTGGTTGACGGTATCGGCCAACGCGATTTGACCTTCCTCAATGGCGCACTGCAGGACATATTCCACGCAGTTGTTCTCTTCGGCAGCCTCAACAGCACGGCGGGCAGCCAGACGGGAAACCGTCAGAATGGTGCCCTCAGCCGGCTTCATGACGGCCTTGTAAGCATTGCTGACGCCCTCGGTCAAAGCAGCAGCAAAGGCAACGCCGTCAGCGGTCTCTTTTTCTTTCAGGGACTTAGCAATGCCGCGGAACAGCAGGGACAGAATGACTCCGGAGTTGCCGCGAGCGCCGCGCAGCAGCGCCGAAGCGTTGGCCGAAGCGGCGGCACCGACCGTTTCGGGGCCTCTCTTCTTCAGTTCGGTAGCGGCAGTGCTGATGGTCAGGCCCATATTGGTACCGGTGTCACCATCAGGCACGGGGAATACGTTCAGGTCGTTGATGGCTTGTTTCTCCGCATTAATGGCGGCAGCCGCATGAATGACCATGCGCTGAAACAAGCCGCCGTCGATAATCTCGATCATGTCGTTTCTCCTTAAATGCAGTTCTCTCTTATCCGATCACCATGGAATCGATGCAGACGTTGACATTTTTGACCTCAACGCCGGTGATGCGGTTGACGTTATACCGCACCTCGCTCATAATGGAGCGGCTGACGGCCATCAGATTGACGCCGTTATCTACAATAATATGCAGTTCGATGGAGACGCTTCCGTCTTCATTATAGGTAACCTTTACGCCCTTGGCCATGGATTCACGGCGCAGCAGGTGCACCAGTCCGTCGGTCTTGGAACGCACAGCCATGCCCTTCACACCATAACAATTGGTGGCGGCAGCGCCGGTAATGGCGGTGAATACATCGCTGTTGATGATGACTTCGCCCTTCTCAGTGTGCAGTTTCATAAAGTAAACCTCCCTTTCTTGGGAATCGCGTATTAGGACAGCTTATTTTATTCTATTTTTAAAGAAAATACAAGTTAAATCTTTGTTAAATGATTGTAATTTGCTCCCGAATCGTGTACACTGTGAATATCCTGAAAATATCAAGGAGGTAAACCAGCATGAAAACCGCCCGTTGTGTACTGAAAATCGTTGCAGCTGCCCTGGCCGTTGCCGCAGCCGCCTGCTGTGTGATCGCATATTGGGATAAGATCGAAAACGCCTTTTACTGTCTGAAGGCCAAGGTGCAGAAGATCGAGTGCTCCTGCTGCGAATGCGACGAAGCTATCGACTGGGACGCCGAGTAAACCAAACCCTTGTACCGACCCCGCTCCAAAACGGAGCGGGGTCTTCTTTTTTTCACACCCACGAACCGCAGAAGCATAGAATACAGGGAAAGGAGGTGCCCAACCTTGGCATTTTCGGATACCGAACTGCTGGCCCGGCTGGTCCAGTGTGAGGCCGGAGGCGAGGGAGACAACGGCATGCGGGCCGTGGCCTGCGTGGTCATGAACCGGGTAACAGTGGATTACGGAGAATACGGACGGTTGATGACTGTGCAGGAGGTCATTTTTCAGCCCCGGCAATTTGTCTGCGCCATGGAGACGGTGGGCGGAGAATATAACTCTCAGAACATTTACAACATGCGCCCCGAAGCAGAGCATTACGCCATCGCCGAATGGGCCATATCGGGACAGCGCCTGCAGGGACTTGGGTTTGCCCTTTGGTTTTTCAACCCCTTCTCCCCCAGCTGCCGCAACAATTTCCCCTCCCGTGTGGGGCAGTTCGCCCTGCGCATCGGGGACCACTGCTTTTACAACCCCACCGATTATTACGCCGATACATAGTGCATTTGTTTGGGAAAGGAGACCATCATGCCGCAGTTTTATCCCGACGGCCCCACCACCGTCACACTCAACGCCATTCAGGAAAACGGGAGCATCAACACACCGCCCACCGAGGATTTCAACACCCCCGCCCTGCAGGGCTCCATGCAGCAGATCCTGTCGGAAAATCTGGGCAAATTCGTCATCGCCGACTTTCTCATCGGGGTGTCCACCATCGTGCGCCGGGTGGGCATCATCTACTCGGTGGGACGGGGGTACGTCACCCTGTATCTGG
>JAZOBA010000072.1:0-6145 GCA_045595705.1 Oscillospiraceae bacterium | reverse complement strand
CCCAGCTTGGTGTCGCGGGCTTCGGTCTCGTACTCTTCGATGTGGATGGAGGTAAAGACGTCTTCCTTGACCATGCGCTCGTTGAGCAGGATGGCGTCCTCGTAGTTGTAGCCTTCCCAGGTCATAAAGCCCATCAGGATGTTCTTACCCAGAGCAATCTCGCCGTTGCTGGTGGAGTGACCGTCAGCAATGACTTCGCCCTTCTTAACGCGCTGACCCACATTGACAATGGGACGCTGGTTGATGCAGGTGGTGTGGTTGGAGCGCAGGAACTTGATCAGCTTGTAGTCCTTGACTTCGCCGCTGTCCATGCGCAGAGTGATGCTCTCGGCACAAACACGGGTGATCTCGCCGTCGTCATCAGCCAGAACAGCCACACCGGAGTCCACGCAGTTCTTGTGCTCCTGACCGGTGGCCACGATGGGGGCCTGAGTGGTCAGCAGAGGCACAGCCTGACGCTGCATGTTTGCGCCCATCAGAGCACGGTTTGCGTCGTCGTTCTCCAGGAAGGGGATCATGGCAGTAGCCACGGAAACCATCATCTTGGGAGACACGTCGATATAGTCCACCTGCTCACGGTCCACGTCAACGATCTCGTTGCGGTGGCGGCAGGTAATACGGGCATTGACCAGGCAACCGTTCTCATCCACAGGCTCGGTGGCCTGCGCAACAATGAACTCGTCTTCCACATCGGCAGTCATGTACTCGACCTCGTCGGTCAGCTTGCCGGTGGCCTTGTCCACCTTGCGGTAGGGGGCCTCAATAAAGCCGTAGCGGTTGATGCGGGCAAAGGATGCCAGATAGGAAATCAGACCGATGTTGGGACCTTCGGGAGTCTCAATGGGGCACAGACGGCCATAGTGGCTGTAGTGAACGTCACGGACTTCGAAGGAGGCGCGGTCACGGCTCAGACCGCCGGGGCCCAGAGCGGACATACGGCGCTTGTGGGTCAGTTCAGCCAGAGGATTGGTCTGGTCCATGAACTGAGACAGGGGGCTGGAGCCGAAGAACTCCTTAATGGCGGCAGTCACAGGGCGAATGTTGATCAGGGACTGGGGAGTGACAATGTCCAGATCCTGAATGGTCATACGCTCACGGATGACGCGCTCCATGCGGCTGAAGCCGATGCGGAACTGGTTCTGCAGCAGCTCACCCACGCAACGCAGGCGGCGGTTGCCCAGATGGTCGATGTCGTCGGCATGACCCACGCCATAGGCCAGGCAGTTCAGGTAGTTGATGGATGCCATAATGTCATCCACGATGATGTGCTTGGGAATCAGATCGTCCAGGCGGTCACGGATGGCCTCCTTCAGGCCCTCCTCGTCATCAGCGAACTCCTCCAGCATCTGGCACATAACGTCATAACGCACGCGCTCATCCACGCCGCACTCGGCGGGATCGAAGGACACAAAGCCCTTCATGTCGACCATCTTGTTGGAGAACATCTTGATCACGGGACCGTTCTCGATCTGAATCAGAGCCTCGGTCACGCCCTTGTCTTCCAGTTCCTTGGCGCGCTCGCGAGTCAGAACCTCACCGGCCTCAGCCAGCAGCTCACCGGTAGCGGGATCTGCAACAGGAGCAGCCAGAGTCTGGCCGGACAGGCGGTTCCACAGAGCCAGCTTCTTGTTGAACTTATAACGACCCACCAAAGACAGGTCATAGCGGCGGGGGTCAAAGAACAAGGCATTCAGCAGGCTCTCGGCGGAGTCCACCGTGGGGGGCTCACCGGGACGCAGCTTGCGGTAGACTTCCAGCAGAGCTTCCTCGTGAGTCTTACAGGCATCCTTCTCCAGAGTGGCGACGATGCGGGGATCCTCGCCGAACATCTCCAGAATCTCGGCATCGGTCCGGGGACCGACGGCACGGATCAGGCAGGTGATGGGCAGCTTGCGGTTCTTGTCGATGCGGACATAGAAGATGTCGCTCAAATCGGTCTCATACTCCAGCCATGCGCCGCGATAGGGGATGACGGTGGACGCATAGGTCACGTTGTCAGCCTTGTCGGCGTTGCGGGCAAAGTATGCGCCGGGAGAGCGGACGATCTGGGAGACGATAACGCGCTCGGCGCCGTTGATGACGAAAGAGCCGGACTCGGTCATCAGGGGGAAGTCGCCCATGAAGATCTCCTGCTCCTTGATCTCCTCAGTCTCCTTGTTGCGCAGGCGCACACGCACCTTGATGGGGGCGGCATACGTAGCGTCGCGAGCCTTGCACTCTTCCACACTGTACTTGGGGTTCTCATCCATGGAGTAGTCAATGAAAGACAGCTCCAGGTTGCCCTGATAGTCAGTGATAGCGGCCACGTCCTTAAAGACCTCACGCAGACCGGTCTCCAGGAACCACTTATAAGAGTTCTTCTGGATCTCCAGCAGATTAGGCATATCCAGGATCTCTTCGTGGCGGGCGTAGCTCTTACGCAATGTGTTGCCGTAGTAGACGTCCTTTACGGTTCTCATAAATCACACTCCGTTTTCCTGCCAGGCACGTACGCCCGGCAGCGTTGTTAGATTTCGCATTTTCTTCTTGACAATTTCGAAAGGGCCATGGTATACTTCACTTAGTGTGGGAGGGTAGTTCCTCCCAATTCTAATATAAAAGCGATTAAGTATACCATGAACTTTGGCGTATGTCAAGGTTCTTTTTTGTTTTATAATGTATTTATATTTCATCCGTTTTTTCCTTCGGAGGTTCGTATGAGACTTCGCTCTGCTCTCCCCGATGTCCCTTGGTACTTTGGGGTCCCAGCCGCCGCAGCCGGCCTGATTCTTATCATATGTACTGTCATCGGCGCCTCTTCTCTCACGCTGGGAACCGGCGCGGCCCGTACCGTGACCGGACTGCTGATGGTCCTGCCCGTTCTTCTGGCGCTGATTCTGCTGCACAAAGAAGGCTGTCCTGCCATGACGCTGTTTCTTCTTGTGTTGCCGGTTGCACTTGCTCTGTATCTGCGTCTGCTCTTTCTGGACCATCAGACCCATGACTACCAGACCTTTCTTGCTCAGTGGGCGGCCTACTTCCGGGACAACGGTGGCTTTGCCGCACTAAAAAAACCGGTTGGAAATTACAACGTCACTTATCTGTATTTTCTGGCCGCCATATCCTATCTGCCCGTCCCCGACCTTTACCTTATTAAGATATTCTCCATCCTGTGTGATGTGCTGTTGGCCTGGGGCGGCCTGCGGCTAACCCGGCAATTTACCAAAGAAAACAGTCCCGCCCCTCTGATCTGCTTCGGACTGCTGCTTCTCCTCCCCACGGTTCTTCTGAACGGTGCCTGCTGGGCACAGTGTGACAGTCTGTATACCGCGCTGATTCTTCTGTCCCTCTCCTCGGTGTTGGAAGAGCGGCCTAAAACTTCAGTCCTTCTGCTGGCGCTGGCTTTCTCTTTTAAACTGCAAACGGTATTTGTCATCCCTCTCTGGTGCGTGTTCTGGTTTACCAAGCGGGTCAAGTTCCGTCATCTTCTCCTGTTCCCTGTCGGCTACGCCATCACCATTGTGCCAGCCCTGCTTCTGGGAAAACCGCTGCGAGACATCCTCGGTATTTATCTGGGCCAAATGGGCGAACACGAAACTTATCTGACCCTGAACGCCCCCTCAGTCTTCGCCTTTCTCCCCTATCAGGCACAGGTAGATACCGCTCTGCTTTCCACATTGGGTATCATCGCCGCCTTTGTTCTTGTCTTTGCCGTGCTGGGAGTTCTGTTCTTCCTGCGCCGCCGTATCACCGGAACAATCATTCTGGCTGCCGCCACCGTGCTGGCCTTGGGCGTCCCCTTCCTGCTGCCCCATATGCACGAGCGCTACTTCTTTCCCGCCGGCATGCTCGCCATCGTGTGGGCCTGTATGGACACCCGCCGTATCCCTATTGCGGCACTGACCGAGCTTTGCTCTCTGAGTTGCTACAGCACCTATCTGCGGCTGAAGTATACCCTCCCCCTGCTGATCGATGGGCGGTACTACGTCATGGCCTTCGAGGCCGCACTGATTCTGATCGCCTTGGTCTGGAGCATTGCCGCGCTGATTGACCTGCTCACTGCAAAAAATGAATAATATAATAATGTATAGAAACCCGGTTCCCATAACCGGAAAAATTATTCAAAACTTGTTGAAAAAAATACTTGCTTTTTTCTTTTATGTCTGCTATTATATCAGTCGATGCTTTTTAGTTAATTTTCGAGCGAGGAGGTTCAATCATGGCTAAATGCGAGTTTTGCGATAAGGGCGTTACTTTCGGCATTCAGGTTTCCCACTCTCACCGCCGTTCTAACCGCACTTGGAAGCCTAATGTCAAGCGGGTCAAGGCTGTTGTCAACGGCACTCCCAAGCACGTGTACGTTTGTACCCGTTGCCTCCGCTCCGGCAAGGTCACCCGCGCGGTGTAATCGCTTCGATTATGCGCCTGTCTCGTAAAGGGACAGGCGCTTATCATTTTTCTTTTAAAAAACAGCATTTTCCTGTTGACAAGGAAAATTTGTTCTGATATACTTTATCAGCAAAACAAAGTAGGAAGGGTACCACCTCCTCACCCCCAGCGAACAGCAAAGGGGTCAACAGTGTAACAAAAGCGGCACGTATATGTGTCGGTTTTTCTGTGGGCGCGGGTACCTTTCGGTACACGCGTTTTTGTTTGGTATGAAATGGAGGTGCTTTCCTATCAGCAACATGACTCATCAGATCAATGAAGAGATTCGGGATAAGGAAATCCGTCTGATCTCCAGCGAGGGCGAGCAGCTGGGCATTATGTCCGCAAAAGAAGCTCTGGCTCTGGCCGAAGAACAGGATCTGGATCTCGTCAAGATCTCTCCGACCGCAGTTCCTCCCGTCTGCAAGCTTATGGATTACGGCAAGTTCCGTTTCGAGCAGACCAAGAAGGAAAAGGAAGCCAAGAAGAATCAGCATGTGGTGGAAATCAAGGAGATTCGTATGTCTCCCGGCATCGACGTGGGTGACTTCAACACCAAACTGCGCAATGCGCAGAAGTTCCTGGTCGATGGCAACCGCGTGAAGGTCACCGTCCGCTTCCGCGGCCGTGAAATGGCCCACACCGACATTGGACGCAATCTTCTGGTCAAGTTCGCTGAGGACAGCGCAGAAATTGCTACCATGGATAAAAGTCCCAAGCTGGAAGGGCGTCACATGAGCATGTTCCTGTCCCCGAAAGCTACCAAAGAAACCAAAAAGTAAACTGTAAAGGAGTTTTACAAATGCCTAAGATCAAGACTCACAGCGGCGCTAAGAAGCGTTTCTCCCTGACCAAGAGCGGCAAAGTCAAGCGCGGCCAGACCAAGAAGCGTCACCTGCTCAACGGCCACGGCAAGACCACCAAGCTGAAGCGTGCCCTGCGCGGCACTGCCTACGCTGACAAGACCAACGAGGCAGCAATCAAGCGCATGATCCTCTATAAGTAAGAAAAACTGACATTCATATAGGAGGCTTATACAAATGGCACGTGTTAAAGGCGCAATGATGACGCGCAAAAGAAGAAATAAGACCCTGAAGCTGGCCAAGGGCTACTGGGGCGCCAAGAGCAAGCACTTTAAGATGGCTCACGAGCAGGTCATGAAGTCCCTGACCTACGCTTACACCGGCCGTCGCCTGAAGAAGCGTGATTTCCGCCGTCTGTGGATCACCCGTATTTCTGCCGCCTGCAAAATGAACGGCATGAACTACTCCACCTTCATGAACGGTCTGAAGAAGGCCGGCGTGGAGATCAACCGCAAGATGCTGGCCGAGCTGGCTGTCAACGACAAGGCCGCCTTCACCGCTCTGACCGAGATGGCAAAGGCTCAGCTGGGCTAATCCCCACTTCATCCGTTAAAAAAGCGCAGTCTTTTATGGTTTGGAAACCATAAAAGACAGCGCCTTTTTTCTGTTCCGTACTGCCCCGCCAGCCTGACAGGGCAGCCCATTTGCTTTTTCAGCCATCCACACTGTGAAAACGGATGGCTCCTGTCACGGCGTGGAGCTCATATTCGTACTCCAGACGGCCATGGCGAAACTCCACATCATATTCCGGAACGCCGTCGTCCATATCAAACTCCGCGCGCAGGCGGGTCACTTCCTCCGCGGCAAGGTTTGCATGCTCCAGCGGAATGCTCTGCGCCTGTTCCCCGCTCAGGTATTCCTCAGTGCCCCCTGTC
>JAZOBA010000071.1:0-17876 GCA_045595705.1 Oscillospiraceae bacterium | reverse complement strand
TTCCTTCAGGTGTGCTGCCAGTTCGGGGAGGGTGGCGAAATACTTGCTGTCCGGAATCTCCTTTGTCAGATCACGGGAGGAGATACCAATGGTGTTCTGCTCGCGGGCGGCGTAGATTTCGGCCAGCAGCGCCACATCGGTTTGCTTGAGAACCTCCACGAAGTCATCAAACAGTGCTTTGGTGCGGGTGTAGGTGTGGGGTTGGAAGGCGCAGATGACACGGTTGTAGCCCAGTGATTTGCTGGTGTCCAGCAGGGCCTTCAGCTCGCCGGGGTGATGGGCGTAGTCATCATAAATGTCGGCTCCGTTGTAGGTGCCCTTATGTTCGAAACGGCGGCCGGCACCGCGGAAGGCGGCAAGACCCTGCTCCACGGCATGGGCGGGGAGATTCAAAGCATAGGCCGAAGCGGCGGCAGCCATGGCGTTTTTCAGATTGTGCTCTCCGGGGACGCTTAGAGTCACATGGGCGAACTGCTCACCGCGGCAGATAATGTCAAAGGTGGGAAGACCCTTGTTCCAGGTTAGGTTGGCAGTGTGCACATCGCCCTGTTCTACGCCGAAGGTCAGCACGGGGCGGGTAATTCCCTTCAGCGTGTGCATGGTGTTTTCATCTTCGGCATTGGCCACCACCATACCGCTTTCGGGGACCAGATCGGCAAACTTGCGGAAGGAGTGTTCCACATCCTCCAAATCGCGGAAAAAGTCCAGATGGTCGGCTTCGATGTTCAGAATGACTGCCACGGTGGGGAAGAAGGACAGGAAAGAGTTGCAGTACTCGCAGCTTTCCAGAATGATGGTATCGCCTTTTCCCACGCGGTGACCGGCACCCAGCAGGGGAAGGGTACCGCCGATCATGACGGTGGGATCCTGTTCGGCGGCCATAATGATGTGGGTGCACATGCTGGTGGTGGTGGTCTTTCCGTGGGTGCCTGAAATGCACAGGGCATTTTTGTAACTGCGCATAATGGCACCCCATGCCTGCGCACGCTCAAACACGGGAATACCTGCCTGCCGTGCGGCAGTAATTTCAGGGTTGTTATCGTGGACGGCGGCAGTGCGGATAATCAGTTCGGCGCCGCTGACATTTTCGGCAAAGTGGCCGACGGTCACTGGGATTCCCAGTGCGCGAAGACGCTGCACGGTTGCGCTTTCGCTCATATCGGAGCCGGTCACGGTCATGCCGGCGCCGTGAAGCACTTCGGCCAGTGGAGACATGGAAACGCCGCCGATACCCACCAGGTGGGCGCGGCGTCCGGGCGTCATATATTCATGGATGTTTTGGATCGCCATCAGGCTTTACACACCCTTCGAAACAGGTTATACTTTGTTATAGCAAACACTGAATCAATCGAGGTGCGACACTCAGACGGATCTTTTTCCGCCATATCGTCCAAAAATCCTCGCCAATACACAAAGTATTGGCTGCGGCTTTTGACCAATCTGACGATAAAATCTCTCGTCTGACTATTCGCTCTGATTGAATCAGAGTTTGCTTTAGAAAGCAACTTAATTACATACTTTAACAACTAATATATTATAAACTATTTTACTCGCACTGCAAGAGAAAAATGCCAAAAGGGGGTGGGTAAATGGAAAAAAATCAAATTCCGACACCGGTACAGCATTGCTGTGATGTGCTGCGCGCAGCCGGATTTGCTGCCCACCCGGTAGGTGGGTGTGTGCGCGATTTGCTTCTGGGGCGGTTTCCGGGGGACTGGGATGTAACCACATCGGCCCGACCGGAGCAGGTGCAGCAGCTATTTCTCCATACCATCCCCACGGGCATCAAACACGGCACGGTTACGGTGATTGAGGATGGGGTTACCATTGAAGTGACCACCTTTCGCACCGAGAGCGGTTACGGCGATTCCCGTCATCCGGATGCGGTCCGCTTTGACACGGATCTGACCGGTGACTTGGCCCGGCGGGATTTTACCGTCAACGCCATGGCGCTGGATGAAAACATGGAAGTGATCGATCCCTTTGGTGGCAGAGAGGATTTGAAAAACGGAATCATCCGTGCGGTGGGAGAACCGGAGCGACGTTTTTCCGAGGATGCTTTGCGTATTCTGCGCGGTGTGCGTTTTGCAGCCCAACTGGGATTTGTAATCGAGGAACACACCGCCGCGGCCATGGAAACCTGCGCACCTTTTGTGGATAAGGTTTCTGCCGAGCGCATCAAAACCGAAGTGGAAAAAATCCTGCTTTCTTCCAATCCGCAGCGTGTGGGGGAGCTGGTTGCCCTCGGTGTGCTGGATCGGTTCCATCGGGATTGGCCGGCTTGCGACTGGGATGAACTGAACCGTGCAGAGACTACTCCTGTCGCGCGGTGGAGAACCTTCTGCGCCATGACCGGATTCCCCATCGAAGTCCTTCCGGTGGAACGCGCCGTGCGAATGAGCATCCTTCATCCGGAACGGGAATATGTGAAGTTACTAACCTTGTCAGGTGGAGAATTGCATGTGCTCGGACTGTCCGGCGAAGCCATTGGGAGCGCCCAGAAGCGGCTGGCAACCCATGTACAGGAGCATCCGGAGGACAACACTCCCCAGCGGCTGCGTGACCTGCTGGACGAGTGGGGATTGCTGCGATAAAAGCAAAACAACAGGAGGTTGAGACCGATGAAAGAAGCCATTGCGACCCTGCAAAAGTGGATCGATGAGAGCAATAATATCGTATTCTTTGGCGGTGCCGGCTGCAGCACCGAAAGCGGTATCAAAGATTTCCGCAGCGTGGACGGACTGTACAGCGAAAGCTATGAATATCCGCCTGAGACCATTCTCAGCCGCAGTTTCTTTGACCGCCGTCCCGATGTGTTTTACAAGTTTCACCGGGACAAACTGGTCTGTCCCGATGCAAAGCCCAACCCGGCCCATCTGAAGCTGGCCGAGCTGGAGCGCGCCGGCAAGCTGCGCGCTGTCATTACCCAGAACATTGACGGACTCCATCAGGAGGCGGGCAGCAAGCAAGTGCTGGAGCTCCACGGCACAATCCACCGGGCCTACTGCGCCCAGTGTAAGGTACCCTTCCCGGAGGACGTCATGCACTATGGGGAGGGGGTACCCCGCTGCAAGTGCGGCGGCGTGGTGCGGCCGGATATTGTTTTGTATGAAGAGGGACTGGACCAGCAGGTTCTGGAAACCAGCGTGGACTACATTGAGCAGGCTGACGTTCTGATTGTAGGCGGTACCTCACTGGTAGTCTATCCCGCAGCCGGTCTGCTGCGGTACTATCAGGGTAAAAAACTGGTGCTCATTAATATGGATCCCACGCCCTACGACAAGCGGGCCGATCTGGTCATTCACGGTCCCATCGGTCAGGTGTTGGGCAGCATTCAAGTGAACTGATTTTTTGCGGCATTTTTTGCGGCAGGGGAAATCCTGCCGCATTGCTTACAAAAAAATTTATCGAAAATCGATAAATAATAATTGACAAACGATAATGCACTATGGTATTCTCTGGGCGAAGGGGGAGGTGCTATGAGCGCAGTTGACACCATGATTGAAACTGTCTTGAAGGTTTTTTGCTGGGCTGCTCAGATCGGAATAACTGCGGGAATTGCCCTTCTGCTTGGTTGGTTGTTGAAGGGACTGGAAGGTGTTCTTCGCCGCAAGCCGGGCCGACTGCTCCCGTGGGCGGTTTGTATGTTTACTGTACTTTGTGCCCTCTTGGCTGCCCTTGCTTTGGATCCGCCGGTGGTTTGCCCCGACGAGTACAAAGATGACCTGACGCCGGAAATCCATGAGGCGGTCCAATCGGTCAGCCGGGGAATTTATTCCGAGAATATTCCGTTGGTGCCTGCCTTTGTCAAAATCAAAGAGATTCGGGAATGTGAACCGGAGGAACAGGGGCAGCCGACCGTTTACTTCAACATCAACTATCTGTACTTCGGACAGGTGGGGATGTCCCTTTCGTGGGACGGATACAACATAGAGAAACCCCTGAGCGGACTTTCTTGAAAGCAAAAGGAGAGAGGATTATGAAACTGGAAATGACTGCAGTGCAGAAACTGGCAAAGGTGTTGAAAATTCTGGTGATGATTACCTTTGTGTGTAATTTGATTGTCCTGCTTTTGGTGCCGGGACTGGCCATGCTGCGCGGAGCGGAGGACCTGGCGGCCTTGTTGGATTCCCCCGCGATGGCGGTACCTTATTTTGCCCGCAGCTGGGCTTTGGTCTGGTCGGGTGAAAGTTACAGCGCGGTTCTGACCGTGTTCCTGTGGGCCTGCGGTGTCTGTACCGCGATTATCCTCTGGCAGGCCCGCCGGGTGCTGGACACGGTTTTAGCCGGGGAAACCTTCAGTCTGAAAAATGCGGCCAATATGAAGCGGGCCGCTGTTTGCTGTCTGATTATTTCCGCAGCGGCATTGTGCCGACTGGTCTGGGGCTTTTTCTTCTATAAGAGCATTGCCCCTCTGCTGACCTACAATGCCCTGTTCGTTCCTGTTTTTGCCATGGGGTGTTTGCTGTTTCTGGTTATGTCTGCCCTCTTCCGTCAGGCCGCAGAGCTGAAGGAAGAGAACGACCTGACCATTTAAGGAGGTCCGCATATGCCGATTATTGTGAATCTGGATGTCATGATGGCCAAGCGGAAAATGAGTTTGAACGAACTGGCCTCCAAGGTGGATTTGACTCTTGCCAATCTGTCTATTCTGAAGAACAACAAGGCCAAAGCGGTGCGCTTTTCCACGCTGGAGGCCATCTGTAAAGCGCTGGATTGCCAGCCGGGGGATATTCTGGAATTTGTGGAGGGGGAAGAGGATGAAGGATAACGGTATCCGGGTAAAGCGCGAGACGCGACTGGCCGGATTTGCCAAAAGCCACTTCATTATTTCCGGTATAGGAGTTATGGTGTTGCTGCCTCTTTATGCGGCCTTTTCCCGAAGTGATCATTGGAGTGCTGTGTTTGTTCCGGTTGGATGTGTCCTGATGCTTGGGTATGCGTTGGCCGGTTTCCTGAGTGGACGAGAAAAACAGTGGGGTCCCTTTGGCGGCTGGAAAGAGGGCCTTTGGGCCTTTCTGGATCCGGCTCTGATCGCATGGGGGTGGGCTGCAATCGTGGTGCTGTCGCTGCTTCTGGATGCATGGGCGCTGATGCTCATTCTGTTTTTTGCATCGATGCTCCTTGCGTCTCCGTCTTCTTTGCTTGTCCTTCTTGTGATATCCAGTCCAACCCTTCAAAGCGGTTGGCTTGGATTTTTCCTTGCGGCATTTCTTGCCGGCGGACTGCCGCCGCTGCTGTTTTTCCTTGGTAGTCTGTTTGCCGGGAAAATGAACGCTCGTGCCCGAGATACGGCAGAAAAAGCGGAGTGTGATTCAAATGCTTAATATTGGCAGTTTGCTGCTGGGTCTTGCAGCGTGGGGGCTGCCCTTTGCGTCACTGGGGAACCGGGACCGATTTGCTTTCTGCTGTCTGGGCAGTTTCGGCTGCTGTATTCTGTCCCTGCTGTTTCAGCTGTTAGAAGTCAAGCGTCGGGTCGAACTGACCGACTGGTCGGCCCTGATGGATACCATGCACGCCGTGGTTTTGGCTGCGGTGGTCATGGTTGTGGTTATGATGGTGTGCAACCTGTCTGCGCTGCTGCGCACCGCCCGGAGGTGAAACTTATGGGAGAACATACGATGGAACTCTTACATTCGCCCACTCAGGGAGAGCGTTTCAAATGGTTTGCAGTCAGCCATTTTGCCATTTCGGTCATCGGTGTGATCGGGGCATTCCTTTCCACCCTTTCGGGTGGGGCTATGCTGGCGGTTCTGTTTGTTTGGGAAGCGGTTCTGCTGACGCTGTATGCGTTCGCCGGAGTGCGGATCGCCCGAAAGAGAAACTGGAATAAACCGCAAGGGGTTCGGGATGGCGTGTTCGCCTTTCTGTCTCCCACGCTGGTGGCCTGGGCCTGGGGCGGAATCTTCCTTGTGTTTCTCTGCGTTCCCGGTCTGATGTCCGGCACGGGTGACACCGGTGATGTGATCGCCATGGTTCTGATGTATTCGCTGCTACTTCTGGCGTTTCCCTCTTCGGCTGCGTTTATCATGCTGGCCCTGTTTACCGGAGGGTTGGATACAGCGTTCACAGTGCAGTGGCCCATGTTTTTTCTGTATCTGATCATCGTGGGCGCCGTACCGCCCGGGCTGTTTCTGCTGGGGAGCTCGTTTGGGGTTCGGAAACTGCCCGGAGAGGAGCAGCCGGAATGAAACGCTGGTTTTCGCTGGCTCTGCTTTTGTTGTGTTTGACTGCCTGCAGCCAAACAGAAGATTTGAGCGGCGATATTGTGTTTATCAACAAATCCCACATCCCGGTATCCTCTGTCAGCGTCAGCTGCGTAGGGGGAACTCAAGGCGGAATGATTGCGGATGGATCACCGCTGCGTAAGGGGGACGGTCTTTCCTTTGAAATGGTAAAGACTCCCTCGGTGATGACGGTATACGGGCAGGAAGGGGAGGTGTTGGCCACCTGTATTCTGGCGGAACGACCGGAGATCCAATGGAAGGTTTTTCTGGTCTGCAGCAAAGATGGAGAACTGATTTTAACTGCAAAGAACTGAATTTGATTGCAAGGGACCGCCATTTGGCGGTTCCTTTTTCTTTTTATATGGTGTTTTTGGCTTGCGGGGTTGAGAAACCGGGAAAACTGTGGTACAATACTTTGATTAATCATAAAATGGAGTGGTATGCTCTGTTTTAAGAGGTGACGCAGATTATGAAAATCGTCGTTTTGGCCGGCGGCCTTTCGCCGGAACGCAACGTTTCCCTGTCCACCGGAACTATGGTGACCGAGGCTCTGCGGGGTTTGGGCCATCATGTGGCTCTGGTCGATATGTTCTTCGGATTGGAAGGGCAGAACACTCCGCTGGCCGATTATTTTGACGCACCCATTTCAGAAGAATTCAAGAAAATCAGTTCGGCTGCTCCCAATCTGGAGCAGGTGCGCGCCAGCCGTAAGGACAAGAGTGCCGGTCTGTTTGGCCCCAAGGTGCTGGAGCTGTGCGGCATGGCTGATATTGTGTTTCTGGCCCTTCACGGCACCTGCGGTGAGGACGGCCGTGTGCAGGCCGCGTTTGACCTGCTGGGCATTCCCTATACCGGAGCCGGCTATCTGAGTTCTGCGCTGGCCATGGATAAGGACCTGACCAAACGTCTGGTTGCCCACGCGGTGAATACTCCTGCGTGGAAAACTGTGGAATATACCTCGGATGATATCGATGCTTTGGTTGCGCAGGCGCAACTGCCTCTGGTAGTCAAACCTGTGGCCAGCGGCTCTTCCATCGGCGTTTCCATCGCCCACACCGAAGAGGAACTGCGCGCAGCCCTGACTGAGGGCTTGGCTGTAGGTGGCCGCACCGTGCTGGAGCAGTATATCCGTGGCCGTGAGATCGGCGTGGGCCTTCTGGGTGACCGGGCGCTGCCCTCCATTGAGATCATTCCCAAGGAAGGCTTTTACGATTACGCCAACAAGTACCAACCCGGTGCAGCCATTGAGGTCTGTCCGTCGGAGATTCCCGCCGAAGCGGAGGAAAAGCTGCGTGCCGCAGCACTTGCGGCATATCGCACGCTGGGTCTCAGCGTTTATTCCCGTGCCGACTTCATTTTGGATGAACAGGGCGAAGTCTGGTTTTTGGAGATCAACACGCTGCCCGGCATGACCCCAACCAGTCTGCTGCCCCAGGAGGCAGCCGCTGCGGGCATTGATTATTCGCAGCTTTGTCAGTGTATTCTGGATGCCTCGCTGGAGGCCAGAAAACAGGGGAGGTAACCTGATGGAACCCATTACCTTACAGGAAATTTTGGAGGCCGTAGACGGTAAACTGTGCGGCGATGTGACCGACCTTTCTCTGACCGTGGAGAAGGTGGATACCGACAGCCGTGTCATTCACACCGGGTCGTTGTTCCTTCCTTTGGAAGGGGACCGCTTTGACGGCCATGCCTTTATCAATGATGCGCTGGAATCCGGCGCCGCGGGCTGCCTGTTTGCCCGTGAACGCACAAGTTATCTGCCCGGAAAGTTCTACATCAAAGTGGGCAGCACCCAGCGTGCACTGCGTGATTTGGCCCGTTGGTACAAATCCCGTTTTGCCATTCCCTTCATCGGCGTGACCGGCAGTGTGGGTAAGACCACCACCAAGGATATGATCGCCGCCGTGTTGGGTGAGCGCTACAAAGTGCTCAAGACCGAGGGCAATTTTAACAATATGATCGGTTTGCCCCTATCCGTTCTGCGGCTGAATCATTCCTATGAGATCTGCGTGCTGGAGATGGGCATGGACGATGTGGGGCAGATTGATTATCTGTCCGGTATTGTAGAACCCGACGTGGCGGTGATCACCAACATCGGTGACGCTCATATCGAGAATCTGGGCAGCCGTGAGAATACCCTGAAGGCCAAGAGTGAGATTTTCAACCACCTGAAGCAGGACGGTCTGGCTGTTCTGAACGGAGACGATGCACTGCTGACCACCCTGCGCGGTCAGCTTGCTCAGCGCACCGTCTGGTGTGGCCACGGCGAGGGCTGTGACTACCGTGTCAGCGATATTGTCAGCGACGGTGAAACCTATATTCGCTGCAACGTGGATACCCCCAACCATCATTGCAATGTGGAGATTCCTGCTCTGGGTGACCACATGGTTTACCCTGCCATGATGGCAGGCGCCGTGGGTGAGTATTTCGGTCTGACCCGGGAGGAGATCGAGCGCGGTATTCTCCATTTTGCGCCTACCAAAATGCGTATGAATATCCTGCGCCGGGATGATGGAATCACCATTCTGAACGACACTTACAATGCCAACCCGCAGTCCATGCGTGCCGCCATCGAAGTGCTGGCTACCGGAAAGGCCAAGACCAAGATTGCGGTGTTGGGCGATATGCTGGAGCTGGGTCCCCTGGCTCCCATGCTCCATGCCGGTATCGGTGAATTGGTGGCACGAAGCGGAATTCAGTGTCTGGTGTGTGCCGGTGAACTGTCCAAAAACATTGCCGATGCGGCCGAAGCCCACGGCATGAGCGAAGTCTACTGGCGGCCCAATAAAAAAGAGGCCCTGACCGTTCTGGAGCAGATCGTCAAGCCGAACTGCACCGTGTTGGTCAAAGCCTCCCGCAGTATGGAATTTGAAGAGTTTGTGGAATTTCTGAAGGGAATTACCCGCGAATTATCCGAATAACTTTTTGAGATTTTCGGCAAAGGGCGGGTAAATGACGCCCTTTTCGGTGATGATGCCGGTCAGCAATTCGTGGGGCGTCACATCGAAGGCGGGGTTGTACACCGGCACATCGGCCGGTGCGGTCTGCACCCCATACATGGTACGCACTTCCTCGGCGGCGCGCTCCTCAATGGGGATGCCGGCGCCGTCGGCCAGACTCAGGTCGATGGTGGAGGAGGGCAGCACCGTGTAGAAGGGGACCCCGTGATACTTTGCGTTGACGGCCACCGAATAGGTGCCGATCTTGTTGGCGAAATCTCCATTGGCGGCCATGCGGTCGCAGCCCAGAAGGACGATGTCGATTTTGCCCTGCTGCATCAGGAAGGCCGCCATATTGTCGGCAATCAAGGTAGCGGGGATCTCATCCTCCACCAGTTCAAAGGCGGTCAGACGGGCACCCTGCAGAAGAGGGCGTGTTTCGTCGGCGTATACCATGTCCACTTTGCCCTGTTCATGAGCGGCACGGATGACACCCAATGCGGTGCCGTAGCCGCCGGTAGCCAGCGCTCCGGCGTTGCAGTGGGTCAGAATGCGGGCATGGTCGGGCACCACCTGGGCGCCGTAAGAACCGATGGCATGGTTCATGGCGATGTCTTCGGCGTGGATGGTTTTGGCCTCTTCGATCAGCATGGCGGCATCGCCGCCGCATTGCGCAGCCTTGCGTTCCATGCGGTCCAGCGCCCAGAACAGATTGACTGCCGTGGGACGGCTGGCAGCCAGAACGGCCTTGGCTTCGGTCAGATCGGCGCCCTCCAGCGCGGCCAGGCAGTAGGCGTACGCAGCCGATACGCCAATGGCGGGGGCTCCGCGTACCACCATGGTTCGGATGGCGAGAGCAACCTGTCGGTAATCGTTGTAAGTTAGCCAGACCTGTTCCACGGGAAGCTTGGTTTGGTCAAGTAGGGCAAGGGAATTTCCTTGCCATTGAATCGCATCCATAAGCACACTCCTTTTGTGTGTTTTTCGATTTATTTTAGCATAAGCAGAAACAGGTGACAAGGACATGATCGAGATTTCTGTTTCCGGCCTGAGCAAGGAGTTCGAGGTCGGCAAAAAAATATTGGACGGACTGACTTTTCAGGTGGACTCGGGTGAACGTGTGGGTCTGTTGGGCAAGAACGGTGCCGGCAAAACCACCCTGTTCAAGATTCTGACCGGAGAGTTGGATTGGGATGACGGCGAGGTTGTTCTTGCACCGGGCCGTCGTATCGGTCTGATTTCCCAGATTCCCGTGTATCCTGAGGGCTACACGGTGGAAATGGTACTGAATACCGCTTTTGAACGGCTGACTGCCATTGAGCAGGAGATGCAGAAACTGGCTAATCGCATGGCGGAGGGGGATAGCGATCCCGCTATTCTGCGTCGCTATGACGCGCTGACGGTTTCCTTTGAGGCCGGTGGCGGCTACGATACCGCCACCGCATTGAACAAGGTCTGCAACGGTCTGGGCATTCCGCAGGAGATGCGCGAGCAGCAGTTCAATGATCTGTCGGGTGGAGAACGCACCCGTGTCAATCTGGCCCGTCTGATTCTGGAGGATACCGATGTTCTTCTGTTGGACGAGCCCACAAACCATCTGGATCTTCATGCCACCGAATGGCTGGAAGAATATTTGGACAAGTTCAAAGGTACTGTTCTGGCCATCTCCCACGACCGCTGGTTTCTGGACCGGGTGGTGGACCGCATTGTGGAGCTGGAAAACGGCAAGGCAGAGTTCTATGCGGGAAACTACAGTTTCTTCGTGCTGGAAAAAGAGCGCCGCTACGAAGAGCGTCTGAAACAATACGAAAAGGAACAGGCCAAGATCGCCCAGCTGGAAAAGGCAGCCGAGCAGTTGCGCATCTGGGCATATTCCGGCATGGACAAGACCTTCCGCCGTGCCAAGTCCATGGAAAAGCGTATTGACCGCATGCGTACCACCGACAAGCCCACCAAGGACAGGGTTATGACGGTTGGATTTGGTGAAAAGGATTTCCACGGCGACGAAGTGTTTACCGTGAAGAATCTGGCCAAGGGTTTTGACGGACGCACGCTTTTTTCCGATGTTAATCTTGAAGTGGTCGGCGGCGAGCGCATTGCGCTGCTGGGTGACAACGGAACCGGAAAGTCAACCTTTTTGAAAATTCTGTTGGGGGAAGAGATTGCCGATGTCGGCAAGATTCGCTTTGGTCCCACCGTTAAAGTAGGTTATCTCCCTCAGATCGTTCAATTCGATCACCCCGAGCGCAATCTGGTGGATACCATGCTGTACGAAACCAACTGTACTGCGCAGGAAGCCCGCGATCGGCTGGCCTCCTTTATGTTCCGGGGTGAGGATGTGTTCAAGCAGGTGTCCGCCCTTTCCGGCGGTGAGCGCAGCCGTCTGCGCCTGTGTATTCTGATGGGGCAGAAGATCAATCTTCTGGTACTGGACGAGCCCACCAACCACTTGGACATCGCATCCCGCGAATGGATCGAATCGGCGGTGGAAGGCTACGAGGGTGTGTTGCTCTTTGTCTCCCACGACCGTTATTTTATTGACCGGTTTGCTAACCGTGTCTGGATGCTGGAGAATCAGCAGATCACTGATTTCAAGGGTGATTACGAAGCGTTCAAGGCCCGGCAGGAGCGCCTTGCCGCCCTGCAGCAGCAGGCAAAGCAGCCGGAAGTCAAGGAAGAGAAAAAAGAGAAGCCCAAGCGCTCCGGCGGCACCAAAATGCTGGAAAAACAGGTGGCCGCGGCCGAACGTGAGGTGGAAAAGGCCGAGATCCGCATGGACGAATTGACGCAGGAAATCGAGGAGAATTCGGCCGACTATCTGAAACTGCAGGAGCTGTGTGAGCAGCGCAATGCACTGGAAGAAGAACTGGCCCATCTGTACGCGGTGTGGGAAAATCTGGCCGCAGAATTGGAGGAGGCCCGCGCTTGAAATCCTATAAGGGCAGAACTTGGTTGAAATCCAAATGGATCATGGCGCTCTGTGCCCTGATCCTTGTCGGTGTGCTTGTGTTTGGTGCCCTTCTGGGCGCCGTACTGCGCGGCAGCCATGACCATGTGGAGGGGCAGCCGAATATCATGGTGATTCTCGGCTGTCAGGTCAAGCCCTGGGGACCGTCCATCCTGCTGCAGGATCGGATCAATAAGGCGGCGGATTATCTGCAGGAGCATCCCGATGTGATTGTGGTTGCCTCCGGCGGACAGGGTCCTGATGAGTATATTTCCGAAGCGCAGGCCATCCGGGATGGGCTGGTGAAACAGGGGATCGAGAGCAGCCGTATTCTGCTGGAAGATCAGTCCTACAACACCATTCAGAACCTGCGCAATTCCATGGAAGTGCTGAAGAAAAACGGATACAGCACGCAGGAAGATATGATCGTGGTATCCAATGGATTCCACCTGACCCGCGTGCGGATGCTGTGGACACGTATTCACGGAGATGACAGTAATCTGTCCACCTTGGCGGCTCCGTCCAGTCATGTGCCGTCCCGCTACAAAATGTATGTGCGTGAACCCATTGCGCTGGTGAAGTCATTTATTCTAGACCGTTGACCGAGGTTTGTTATGCTGGATAAGCTGAAAGAGGTAGAACATAAATATGATGTCCTTCAGGCTCGCCTGAATGCCCCCGAGACTTACGCGGACCCTGCTTTGGTGGCCCGTCTGAACCGGGAAGAAAAGGAACTGGCCCCGTTGGTGGAGACCTACCGCGCATGGAAAAAGCGCAAAGAGGATCTGGCCGGGGCGGAGGAACTGTTGGGTGATCCTGAACTGGGAGAGATGGCCAAGGAGGAGTTTGCACAGGCCAAGGCCGATTTGCCCGAACTGGAGGAGAAACTGAAGATTTTGCTGCTGCCTTCCGATCCCAATGATTCCAAGAATGTCATTGTGGAGATCCGTGCCGGCGTGGGCGGTGAGGAGTCGGCCCTGTTTGGTCACTCCCTGCACAGAATGTATTCCATGTATGCCGACGCCAAGGGCTGGAAGGTGGAAGTGGTCAGTCTGAACGAGACCGAACTGGGCGGGGTCAAGGACCTGTCCATGATTATCGAGGGTGATGGAGCATATTCCCGGCTGAAGTTCGAGTCGGGTGTCCATCGCGTACAACGGGTTCCCGAAACCGAGTCGGGCGGACGCATCCACACCTCCACGGCCACCGTGGCCGTTTTGCCCGAGGCTGATGAAGTGGATTTTGAACTGAATCCCGCCGACATTGAAATGCAGGTGTTTCGCTCCTCCGGTGCAGGCGGTCAGCACGTCAACAAGACATCCTCTGCCGTGCGCTTGATCCACAAACCCACCGGTACCGTGGTGGAATGCCAGCAGGAGCGCAGTCAGTTCCAGAACCGCGACAAGGCCATGGCAATTCTGCGCGCCCGACTGTACGAAGAGAAGGTGCGCGAGCAGGAAGAAGCCATTGCCGGTGAGCGCCGCAGTCAGGTGGGTTCCGGCATGCGCAACGAGCGTATTCGTACCTATAATTTCCCCCAGGGACGCATCACCGATCACCGCATCGGTCTGACCCTGTACAAAATCGACGCCTTCATGGATGGCGATCTGGATGAAATGATTGACGCCCTGGTCACGGCTGATCAGGCAGAGCGTCTGAAAGCGAGCGAAGCATGATTACACAGCGGCTGACACAACTGGATATTGACCGGGCGGCTGCCATTCTGAAGAAGGGCGGTCTGGTAGGTATACCCACAGAGACGGTATACGGTTTGGGTGCCAACGGATTGAATCCGGATGCGGTAGCTGATATTTTTAAAGCCAAGGGCCGTCCGCAGGATAATCCGCTGATTCTGCACATTCCTTCCGCATCTTGGCTGGAGCGGTACTGTCGGGACATTCCGGAAGTTGCTTACCAATTGGCAGAGCGCTTTTGGCCCGGACCGCTGACCATGATCCTAAAGCGGAAGAACAACGTACCTGATGTGGTTACAGCCGGATTGGATACTGTGGGAATGCGCTGTCCCGACCACGCTGTGTGCCGCGCCATCCTTGTGGCGGCCGACGTGCCGGTAGCCGCGCCCTCGGGCAATACCTCCGGCCGGCCCAGCCCCACGGCAGCCGAGCATATGCTGGATGATATGGACGGCAAAATTGATGCCATTGTGGATGGCGGCCCCTGCTGCGTGGGTGTGGAGTCCACCATCATCGATCTGACCTGCACACCGCCCCGTCTGCTGCGTCCCGGCGGCATTACGCTGGAGCAGCTGGAGTCGGTTCTGGGACAGGTGGAAGTGGACGATGCCGTACGCCGTAAGATGGGGGAGGGGGAAAAACCCCGGGCACCCGGCATGAAGTACCGGCACTATGCGCCCAAGGCTCCGGTTACTGTAATCAAGGGAAATCCGGAGCAGACCGCCCGCTACATCGCTGCCCATGCGGCTCAGGGAGACGGAGTTATCTGCTTTGATGAGTATGCCCACCTGTTCCCTGAGCAGGTGGTGACCCGGCTCGGTAAGGCGGACGATCCGGCCGATCAGGCACGCCATGTGTTTGATGATCTGCGTTTTTATGACGATACTGATGTGACTGCCATCTGGTCCCAGTGCCCCGACGAGACCGGCGTGGGTCTGGCAGTGGCCAACCGTCTGAACAAGGCGGCAGGGTTTCACATTATCGATCTGAATGCCATGAAAGTCATCGGCATAACCGGCCCCACCGGAGCGGGTAAAACCACGGCGCTCAACGCACTGGACGATCTGGGCGGACGAATTGTGGACTGCGACGCGGTCTATCACGACCTGCTGATCCACAGTGAACCCATGCGCGCTGAACTGCGCCGGCGGTATGGAGACGATGTGTTCGGTGCGGACGGCATGCTCAACCGCAAGGCACTGGGAGCCATCGTGTTTGAGGATAAACAGGCGTTGGCCGATCTGAATGAGATCACCCACAAGTATGTGGGCTTTGCGGTGGATGAGATCATTTCCACTGCCCGACAGGACGCTGTTCCTGCCGTAGCCATTGATGCCATCGCTCTGATCGAAAGCGGCATTTCTGACCGCTGCACCTGCACGGTGGCAATTACCGCACCGGATGAGGTGCGTGTTCAGCGCATTATGAAGCGGGAGGGCATCTCGGAGGAATATGCCCGTCTTCGCATCAGCGCTCAGAAAAAAGAGGAATGGTTCCGGGAACACTGCGATTACGTATTGGTCAACGACTGTGCCAGTGCCGAGGAATTTGAGGCAAAGGCCCGTGTGCTGTTGGAAGAAATTATAAATCCATAACAGGAGGAAAATGATATGAGCGAGAAAGAAAAGACCATCGGTGAACTGCGCCGCGAGGCTCTGTGCTACAAGCAGAAGAACGGCTGGGACCGTCTGGCCGAAGGGGAAGAGGCCGCACTGGAGGCCTATTGCGAGGACTACAAGAAGTATCTGGACGAAGGCAAGACCGAGCGCGAGTGTGTGGACTATACCGTCCGTCTGGCTGAGGCCAACGGCTACAAAGTCTTTGAGCGCGGGATGGAACTGAAGCCCGGCGACAAGATTTACCGTGTCAACCGCGGTAAGGCCATCACGCTGGCCGTTATCGGCAGCGAAAGTTTGGCCAACGGCGTCAACATCGGTGCCGCCCACATCGATTCTCCCCGCCTGGATCTGAAGCAGAACCCCCTGTATGAGTCCGAGGAGATGGCTTTCCTGAAGACTCACTACTACGGCGGTATCCGTAAGTACCAGTGGGTGACCATTCCTCTGGAGCTGCACGGCGTAGTCGCCATGAAGGATGGCAGCGTCCGCAAGGTGGCCATCGGCGGCGGCGCCGGCGATCCTGTCTTCACCGTGGACGATCTGCTGCCCCATCTGGCTTCCGATCAGTCCAGAAAGCCCCTGGGCGAGGCCATTCCCGCCGAAAGCCTGAACATTCTGGTGGGCAGCCGTCCCTTCAAGGATGATGAGGGCGCCGACCGTGTCAAGCTGGCCATTCTGGATATTCTGAACGAGAAGTACGGCATTGTGGAAGAGGACTTTATCTCTGCCGAACTGTCCGCCGTGCCCGCCTTCCGCGCCAGCGATGTGGGATTTGACCGCAGCCTGATCGGCGCTTACGGTCAGGATGACCGCGTGTGCGGCTACGCCTGTCTGGCCGCCATGTTCCAGCTGACCACTCCCCGCCGCACCGCCATCTGCATGCTGGCTGACAAGGAAGAAATCGGCTCCGAGGGCGTGACCGGCATGAAGAGCGCCGCATTCGACACCTTTATGAGCGATCTGTGTGACACCCAGAACGTGCCGCTCAAGGCTTGCTTTGAGAAGTCCTTCTGCCTGTCCTGTGACGTGACCGCTGCTTATGACCCCAACTTTGCCGAAGTTTATGAGCGCCGCAACAGCGCCCGTGTGGGTTATGGCATGGGCATGTGCAAGTACACCGGTGCCCGCGGAAAGTCCGGCGCCTCCGACGCCTCCGCTGAAGTGGTGGCCTATGCCCGCCGTGTTCTGGACGATTACGGCGTGGTGTGGCAGATGGCCGAACTGGGCAAGGCCGATCAGGGCGGCGGCGGCACTGTGGCTGCTTACATGGCCGAGCGCGACATCGATACCTTGGATGCCGGTGTGCCTGTTCTGAGCATGCACGCTCCCTTCGAGACCACCTCCAAGGTGGACTGCTACATGACCTACAAGGGCATGCGTGCCGTCTACGAAGCATAAAAACCGAACCCCGGGCCGGATGGCCCGGGGTTTTTGCATAAGGAGCGCCGCTTTGCAGATACTAACCCAAATTGTATGGGAGGCGGCAGGATGGAGCACACCAAGCAGACCGACGCGATCAGCCAACAGGACAGGGAAGACAACCGAAATGATATGGCCGATATGGACCAACGCCAGCAGCAGATCGTGGACATGGGATCTTCCACCATCACAACACAGCGGGGGACCATTCATACGTTGACCATCGTGGGGCAGGTGGAAGGGCATCAGATTCTGCCGCCGAATACCAAAAGCACCAAGTACGAGCATGTCATGCCGCTGCTTGCCACAATTGAAGAGAGCGAGGATATTGACGGTCTTCTCATTTTACTGAACACCATGGGCGGTGATATCGAGGCGGGTCTGGGAATTGCCGAACTGGTTGCCAGCATGTCCAAACCCACGGTCTCGCTGGTGCTTGGAGGTGGCCATTCCATCGGTGTTCCTTTGGCGGTGTCGGCCAAGACCTCGTTCATCGCACCCTCGGCTGCTATGACCATTCACCCGGTTCGTATGAGCGGTCTGGTGATCGGCGTGGCTCAGACGTTCAACTATTTTCAGCGCATTCAGGAACGTATCATTCAGTTTGTGACCCACAACAGCAATGTGAAGCGTGAAACCTTTACAAAAATGATGCTGCAGACCGAAGAACTGGCTTCCGATGTGGGAAGTGTCATCTATGGGGAGGAGGCCGTGCGCATCGGACTGATTGACCGCATTGGCGGCCTTTCCGACGCGCTGGACTGTCTGCACGAGATGATGGACGAGCGGCGAAACCGGTCAAACCAGTCTCAACCGTGATGAAAAGGACCCCCGTTCCGCCTTGACAGGGTGGGACGGGGGTGCTATACTTCTCACGGTTTATTTCGGAAAGAGAGGAAATATCAATGGGTGCTTTGAGTCAAGTGTTTGAGGCGGCAATGGTCATCTGTTTCGGCCTGTCCTGGCCTTTGTCGGTCTATAAGTCCTGGAAGTCCCGCACGGCAAAGGGCAAGAGTCTGATGTTTGAG
>JAZOBA010000070.1:0-25109 GCA_045595705.1 Oscillospiraceae bacterium | reverse complement strand
ATGACCTTGTGGGGGTTGCCGCAGCCGAGGAAGCCACCGATAGCGATGGTCATGCCGTCCTGTACGTGGGCGACAGCCTCCTCCAGAGAAACAAACTTAGCCATGAGGGAATTACCTCCTATAAAAATCTTTTATCTTGCTTATAAACGGTGGGCGGGAAATTTTTCCCGCCCGCCGAAAAAGACGAAATAATGCCAGCCGATTAGCACTTCTCGAAGATGGTGGCAACGCCCATGCCGCCGCCGATGCACAGGGTGGCCAGACCCTTCTTGGCATCCTCACGCTTCTGCATCTCGTGCAGCAGGGTGACGATGATACGAGCGCCGGAAGCGCCGACGGGGTGACCGATGGAGATAGCGCCGCCGTTGACGTTGACCTTGCTCATGTCGAAGTTCAGCTCGCGGGCAACAGCGATGGACTGAGCTGCAAAAGCCTCGTTGGCCTCGACCAGGTCGATGTCCTCAATAGCCAGACCAGCCTTAGCCATAGCCTGCTTGGAAGCGGGAACAGGGCCGACACCCATGATCTTGGGATCAACGCCGCCGTGGCCCCAGGAGACCAGCTTGGCCATGGGCTTCAGGCCGTACTTCTCAACAGCTTCACCGGAAGCCAGAACGATAGGGGCAGCGCCGTCGTTGATGCCGGAAGCGTTGCCGGCGGTGACGCGGGGAGTGTGCTTGCGAGCGTCATCCTCGTGGATGCCGGTCAGCTCGAAGGTATGGACGATGGAATCCTCAACGCCCTCGGGGCCGCAGGGGAAAGCGCCCTTCAGCTTGGCCAGAGCCTCAGCAGTGGTACCGGCGCGGGGGAACTCGTCGACCTTGAACTCGACCATTTCCTTCTTCTTCTTGATCATGACAGGAACGATCTCGTCGTCGAACTTACCGGCAGCCTGAGCAGCCTCGGTCTTCTGCTGGGAAGCCAGACCGAAAGCGTCCAGTTCTTCGCGGGTGATGCCCCACACGTCGCAGATGTTCTCAGCGGTGGTGCCCATGTGATAGTTGTTGTAAGCGTCCCACAGGCCGTCCTTGATCATGGTGTCAACGACCTTCTTGTCGCCCATGCGGGCGCCCCAGCGCTCGTCGGGCAGAGCGTAGGGAGCAGCGGACATATTCTCGGTACCGCCGGCAACGATGATCTCGGCATCGCCAGCAGCGATAGCGCGGGCAGCCTCGATGACGGACTTCATGCCGGAGCCGCAGACCATACCCACGGTGTAAGCGGGGACGGAGAAGGGCAGACCGGCCTTGACGCCGACCTGACGGGCGGGGTTCTGACCCTGAGCAGCAGTCAGGATGCAGCCGAACATCAGCTCGTCGACCTGCTCGGGCTTAACGCCGGCGCGGTTCAGAGCTTCCTTAACGACCACAGCACCCAGATCGGTGGCGGGGGTGTCCTTCAGGGAGCCGCCGAAGGAACCAACAGCGGTACGGCAACAATTGACAACGTAGATGTCTCTCATTTTCATGACCTCCAAAAGTTTATATAGTTCCCAAATGGGGTTTTCATACATGGGAATTATATACCTATATAATATAAAAAGCAACCTTCATCTTGCGGTTTTCACTAATGAAAAACCAGATTCCGCACACAAAAGGATCCTGCCTCTTCCCTATTCGGGAAAAGACAGGAGCCATGTCGGTTTTTATCCGCCGATGATTTCCTCGGCATATCGGGCATAGTCAATGTCATTCCACGCTATTCCGGCCTTGTCTGCGGCAGCACCCGCAGCATCCATCTGGGCCTGAGTCAGCAGATAGACCGGTTCCTTGAGCACGTCCACCCGGTCCAGCGCCGCGATCGTATGCCGCGCGGTGGTCTGCAGGGTCACCGAGATGCGGGTGGTTCGGTACTTCTCGGCCCATTCCACGCTGTCCACCGGCCTGGCCTCCACCGTCTCCATGGGGATATCCTCCCCAAATTCCTCAGCAGACATCTCGTGATAGAAAACAAACTCCAGATCGTTGACAAAACAGGTGTTCATCTGTTCCTTGTCGTTCATCAGGTATCGGCGGCCCAAGTTACCCTCGGCCATGTCGGCCAAAACGGCTTCAAACACCTGAGCGTAGGCATCCTTGTCAATGCTGATCTGAATGTGATTGCCGTAATTACCGCTCAGCACGACATCAATCAATTCATCGGCCCGTCGGTCTGTCAGGCCGTAAACCTTCTCCACCGCCTGAGGCAGGTTGATCAGTTCGGTCATCTTTCCGGTAATCGTCTGCGGGTCCTTCAGATCCTCAGCATACACCGGAATGTTGCTCCGGTAGTGACGGGAGATCTCGGTACCGTTTTTCAGGTGATAGGTCACATAGAACCCGGTTCTCCTCAAGGTGTCCGCATTGTAGCCTGTCTCCTCCCGGTCAAAAAGATAATGGCGTGTCTCCCCCTCGATCTCACCCTTGCTGTCCACCACCAACCGGTGCAGATCCAGCATGGCGTCAATCATCTGCGGATCGGTGCTTTCCCAAACCGAGAAATGACTTGCGTTGTCATGGGGAACGGTGTACACGGCATCAACAGAGACTGCCTCCACCTGTGACCGTTCGGGCAAGCGACGTTCAAAGCCGGTAACATCCAGTTCCATGCCGCACACCAGCACCACCAGCGCGGCCAGGAAGGGCAGACACCCCTTCCAACAACGGAACACACGGAAGGATTTTTCCAGAATCATTCGGGCAAGGAAATACCCCACCGCGCCGCTGAAGAGCATAAGCACCAACAGGGTCCAAACCGTTTCAGGCAGAACACCGCTGAAGATTTCAAAAAACAGAGCGCCAAAACCCAGCGCGCAGAAGAAGGCGGCGCCGTACTGGAACACCGGGCGTTCCCAACCCACCGTGACCGCATCGCCGGCGCGCTCCATGTGGCGACGGCGGTAAACCGCCAGCGCCAACCCGGCCAGAATCAGACCAACAAAAGCGTAAATCAGGATAACACCCATGCCCTGCAGTTCATAATGCTCAAGGGCATCCTTCAATCCGGGTGCAACTTCCTCCACTCGCTTGACCCGCGCTTTTTCCACCAAGTTTGCAATCGGGCTCAACCAAGCCGCCAAAGCATACAGGCCATCGATTCCGTCATAACCGAACACGAAGCGGGTAAAGACGGCATCCAGCAAAGCCACCAGTCCCACCGGCAGAACGCTGAGAATACCGTAAAAGGCGGGCAAGCCCAAAATGTGTCCGGTGAACATGGCGCAGAAGGTGGCAAAGCAGAAGAAATACAGTTCCATTAGGGACACGGCCGCCAACCATGTGAACAGCGGCCCCACGGCTACGCAACCGACCAAGCCTTCCGCCAGCAACGTGAGCAGGAAAATCACCAGATTGGGGCCCACAAAGAAGGTAATTCCCGACAGGAAGTTGGTCAGGAACAATCCTTCACGCCGAACAGGCAGTGTATGCATCAGACAGGCCGAGCGGTTGTTGTACAGGTAGGACCACACGGCCACCGCCGTCAGCAGAGCCACCGCTACTGCCAGCGCAAGGCCGGCCTCCTGAACCGACCGGAGTACCTGCCGTTGGGAAAATTGCAGTGCGGGATTGGAATAGTCGGACAGTACCAGATCAAAGGGCAGCACAAACATCCAGATAACCAGATACAACGTCCAGATCGGCCAGAACCGGGCCAGATTCTTCTTATACAAGGTGGTGTTAAAGCACGATTTCACGGACCGCATAATCCTCACCTCCCAGCTCGTAAATAAAGATCTCCTCCAAGGTCAATGGCAGCGCCTCCATCAGCAGAGGGGAATATACCGCCAAACGATTGATCACTTCCTCCGCCGCGCCGCGTACGATCAGGGTGTGGATGCGACCCACCTGCGAGGTGTGCAGCACTTCCAGATCGGCAGGCAGTTGAGGCATCTCCCGCTCCTGAAACACCACTTGCATTTTGACCACATTACCCTGCAGTTCAGACAGAGAACGCTCCACCAATACCTTGCCGTGGGACAGAATGCCCACATGATCGCACACATCCTCCAACTCACGCAGATTGTGGGAAGACACCAGCACGGTGGTGCCGTGCTCAGCCACATCGCTCATCAAAAGGCTCCAGACCTGCCGGCGCATGACCGGGTCCAGACCATCCACCGGTTCGTCCAAAATCAGATAGTCGGGGCGGCAGCACAAACTCAACCAGAACGCGCTCTGCTTCTGCATACCTTTTGACAGGCGGCGAATCGGCCGTTTTTCATCCACCGTGGAGAAAATGTCTTTGAGCGCCTCATAGCGTTTCTGATCAAACTTCGGGTAAAAACCCTTATAAAACTGCATCATATCCCGGGTGGAAGCCGACAGGAAGTAGTACAGTTCATCGGGAATGGAGGTCAGCCGTCCCTTTACCTCGGGATTTTCGTAAACCTCCTCCCCATCCACCAGAACCGTTCCCTCGTCCTGGCGATAAATGCCGGTAATATGGCGCAAAACGGTAGATTTTCCGGCTCCATTTGGGCCAACGAGACCATAAATTGACCCGGTAGGCACCGTCATGGTCAGACCGTCCAGCGCCCGAAATCCGTCAAAACTTTTGACAACATTTTTTACCTCGATCATGGCTGCGCCTCCTTATCTTCCGTCTTTTTGCGAAGCTCAGCCAAACGCTGAGCCAACTGCTGCTCATCCACACCCAGATAAAGCAGTTCGGACACCGCAGCGTCAAACTGAGCCAGCAAACCGTTCCGCCGGGTGGTATCCACCTCGCTGCGCTCGGCCACAAAGGACCCCTTTCCTGCCACCGAGTAGAGATACCCCTCCCGCTCCAGTGCCTCGTAGGCCCGCTGGATGGTGTTGGGATTGATAGCCAGCGTAGATGCCATAGTGCGCACCGAGGGCAATTTTTCCCCGGGCTGCAGAGCACCCGAGACCACCAGTTTGCGCAGTCCGTCCTTTACCTGTTCATAAATGGGCCGCGCATCACGATAGTTTAAACTGATCACGTCGTCCCTCCTCACCACTAACTGTATCATGTGTCTTAATACAGTTATGATACACAGGCCCTTTGTCCCTGTCAAGAAAAATTTAATCCGCTGTTTTGTCGGGCATTTTGTTCTTGTTACTTTTTTGACAAACAGATGCACAAAAAGTCCTTGATTTTTCTTGTTTTTTTCTCCGAGAACGCACCTTTTTCGCAGTCGTTTTCCGTTGCCAAAAAATCTCCCTTCTGCTATAATGGAATCAAATTATATCGGATATGGTGTACGAAGATCTGCGAAAGCGGACAATTGTGTGATTCTCAGCAACTGTCTGCAACCCAAACAGTCGAATAAACATTAACATAAAGAAAGAACGAGAGGGATAGCATCATGATCGCACACGGCAAAGACATTAAAATCTTCGCAGGCAATTCCAACCGCCCCCTGGCCGAGGCCATTTGCAAGGACATTGGCATCAGCCTGGGCAACGCCGAAGTGGGCGCATTCTCCGACGGCGAAAACTTTGTTTCCATCTACGAGACCGTCCGCGGTTCCGACGTCTTCGTGGTCCAGTCCACCTGTAGCCCCGTTAACGACAATCTGATGGAATTGCTCATCATGATTGACGCTCTGAAGCGTGCCTCCGCCGGCCGCATCACCGCCGTTGTCCCCTACTTTGGTTATGCCCGTCAGGATCGCAAGACCAAGCCCCGTGATCCCATCTCTGCCAAGCTGGTGGCCAATATGATCACCGCCGCCGGTGCCGACCGCGTGCTGACCATGGACCTGCACGCCGCTCAGATTCAGGGTTTCTTTGACATCCCCGTTGATAACCTGCTGGGCTCCCCCGTTTTTGTGAACTACTTCCTGAACAAGTTCTCCGCCGTCCACGAGCAGACCATGGTGGTTTCCCCCGACGTAGGTTCCGTGGCCCGTGCCCGTGCCTTTGCTCAGAAGCTGGATATGCCCATGGCCATTGTTGACAAGCGCCGCCAGAAGGCCAACTCCTCCGAGGTCATGAACATCATCGGTGACGTCACTGATAAGCATGTCATCCTGCTGGACGACATGGTGGACACCGGCGGATCCCTGTGCCACGCCGCCAAGGCTCTGGTTGAGATTGGTCACGCCAAGTCGGTTACTGCCTGCGCTTCCCACGGCGTTCTGTCCGGCTCCGCCGTTCAGCGCATCGCCGACAGCGTTCTGGATGAGGTCGTTTTCCTGGATACCATTCCTCCCAGTGAAGCTGCCAAGGCCTGCTCCAAGATCAAGTATCTGACTGTTTCTCACATGTTTGCCGAGGCCATTGACCGCATCTATCACGAAAACTCTGTCTCCAAGCTGTTCATCTAATCAAAAGTTCAAAGGGGCGAGCGCAATGCTCGCCCCTTTTCTTCCATGAGGTGTACTATGTTTCTCAAAAAAACCTCCGGTGCGCAGTGGCTGATCGTCGGTTTGGGCAACCCCGGCGATCAGTATGAAAACACCCGACACAACGTGGGCTTCCGCGCATTGGACGAACTGGCCGAAATGGCCAAAGTCCCCGTCCAGAAACTGAAATACAAAGCTCTGACCAACACCTGTACCGTCAGCGATTGCAAGGTGCTGCTCATGAAGCCGGTCACCTACATGAACCTGTCGGGTGAGGCCGTGCGGCAGGCCGCCGACTTTTATAAGATCCCACCCGAGCGTATCCTGGTCATCTCGGATGACACCTCCCTTCCGGTGGGCAAGCTGCGCATCCGCAAGAGCGGCAGCGCCGGCGGTCACAACGGGCTGAAAAGCATCATCCAGCACCTGGGCACCGACCAGTTCCCCCGGGTGAAGATCGGCGTGGGCGAAAAACCCCACCCTGATTACGATCTGGCCGACTGGGTTTTGGGCAAATTCCCTCCCGAAGACAAAAAGGTCATCGACGAAATGGTGCAAAAAGCAGCCAACGCTGCGGCGTATTATATCAAAGAGGGCCCCGAGAAAGCCATGGGCCGCTTTAACTGAACACACCCCCTCCCGGTTCCTTCGGGCAGGGGGGCTTTGCGTCCATAATTTCCAATTTTTTCTAAATTGAGGCATGCCTATGAAACTGCTGACTTCCGTTGTCAATCAAATACCGGAATTTCAGAAATTGCTGGCCGCCATTGACGGCGGCGGATGTCCTGCCGCCCTGTCCGGACTGGCCCCTATCCACCGCGCCCATGTTACTGCCGCCATCCGGCAGGAAACCGAGCGGCCGGTGGTTCTGGTCTGCGCCGACGAGCGGGAAGGCGAGCGTTTCTGCTCTGATCTGAACGCACTGACCGGACAGCGGGCTCTGCTTCTGCCTGCCCGTGAATTCGTCTTTCACGACAGCGCCGCCGCATCCCGCCAGTGGGAACACAAGCGTCTGGAAATTCTGGAGGCCATGTTGGCCGGAACGGCTCCCATCGTCATTGCCACGGTGGAAGCCCTGCTGCAGCGCACCATTCCCAAGGACCAACTGGCCGGCATACGTTTTGTCATGGACAGCAGCGGCTCCTATGATCTGAACGAACTGACCGAGCGTTTGGCCGCCGCCGGCTATACCCGCTGCGAGCAGGTGGAAGGCGTGGGTCAATTTGCTCTGCGCGGCGGTATTCTTGACTTTTTCTCCCCCGCCCATGACAAGCCGGTGCGTGTGGAATTCTGGGGAGACGATGTGGACTCCATGGGCCTGTTTGACATCTCCTCCCAGCGCCGTGTCCAAACGCTGGAACAGGCTGTTATTCTACCGGCCGGCGAAGTGCTGCCCGCCCTGTCTCCCAACCCGGACTGCCCGGGCGGCGACAGAAACTTGCCGAAGATCTATCCCTCCATGGCAACCGCCGCTGACTACATTCCGGAGGACGCCATCGTCCTGTTTTCCGAAAGCCCCCGGATCGCCGAGCGCGCAAAAAATTACTTATGGCAGCTAAACGAAGACATTAAGGCGCTGATAGAAAATCAGATCATCGACGGCAAGGGCGCCGTTTACGCCCGTACCTTTGACGAACTGATGGGCGTTCTGGAAGATTGGCCCATTTGCTTTCTTGACTCTTTTACTGTATCGGAATATCCCGTCCGCCCCCGCACCCTGCTCAACCTGCTGGCCAAGCAGCTGCCCTCCTTCGGCGCCAGCCTGGAAACCGCCGTGGCCGATCTGGCTCAATACGAGTCTACCGATATGGGCGTTGTCATTCTGGTAGGCAGCGAGCAGCGCGCCCTGAATCTGCAGGCCTTGCTGCGGGAGGAAAAACGCAAAACCGCCGTAGATTTTCTGCTCCATGAACTGCCCGCTCCGGGCAAAGCCGTTATTGCCGTGGGCGGTCTGTCAGCCGGCGTGGAGTATGCCAGCGCAAAGGTAGCCATTCTGACCGAAGGTCAGGCCGTTCCGGCCAAAAAGGCCCGCAAAAGGGACACCACCAACCGCCAGAAGCTCCAAAGCTATGCCGACCTGACCCCCGGCGATCTGGTGGTCCACGAGCATCACGGCATCGGCCGCTTTCTGGCTATGGTCAAGATGCCGGTGGACGGTGTGGAAAAGGATTACGTCAAGATCGCCTATGCCGGCGCCGACACTTTGTACGTCCCGGCCACCCAACTGGACCTTGTCAGTAAGTACATTGGCTCGGGCGAAGGCGAAAACGAACGCAAGCTGTCCCGTCTGGGCGGTACCGACTGGGAAAAGGCCAAAACCCGCGCCAAAAAAGCGGTAGCCGATTTGGCCAAGGGACTGATTCAACTGTACGCCGAGCGCCAGCGCCAGCCCGGCTTTTCCTTCTCCCCCGACTCCCCTTGGATGAAGGAGTTCGAAGAGGAGTTTGAATACCCCGAAACCGACGATCAGCTGCGCTGCATCGCCGAAATCAAGGCCGACATGGAGCGGCCACAGCCCATGGACCGACTGCTCTGCGGCGATGTGGGCTACGGAAAGACCGAAGTTGCGTTCCGTGCCATTATGAAATGCATTCTGGACGGCAAACAAGCCGCCATTCTGGTCCCCACCACAGTGCTGGCCCGTCAGCATTTTCTGACCGCCAAGCAGCGTTTCATCAAATACCCGGTGGAAATCGACGTGGTCTCCCGGTTCCGCACCCCTACCCAGACCAAAGCCATTATGCAGAAACTGGCCGCCGGCAAAGTTGACCTCCTTATCGGCACCCACCGCCTGCTGCAGAAAGATGTGCAGTTTAAGGATCTGGGCCTTCTGGTGGTGGACGAAGAACAGCGCTTTGGCGTTACCCACAAGGAACGTCTGAAAGAACTCTCCAAGCAAGTGGACGTGCTGACCCTTTCGGCCACTCCCATCCCCCGCACCTTGAACATGGCCCTCAGCGGCATCCGCGACATGTCCTCACTGGAAGAACCGCCCCACGGCCGCCAACCGGTGCAGACTTATGTAGTGGAACACGACTGGTCCCTGCTTGCCGACGCCATGCGCCGCGAACTGGAGCGCGGCGGACAGGTCTACTACCTGCACAACCGAGTGGAGTCCATCACCCAGACCGCCGGACGCATCAAGCGCCTGCTGGGTGACGAGGTGCGCATTGGCATCGCCCATGGCAAGATGGGGCAGGACGAGATCAACGATGTCATGCAGCAGATGACCGACAACGAACTGGATATTTTGGTCTGTACCACCATCATCGAAACCGGCATCGATTTGGGCAACGTCAACACGCTGATCATCGAGGACGCCGACAAGATGGGTCTGGCTCAACTGCATCAGATCCGCGGACGCGTGGGCCGCTCGGGCCGCCGCGCCTATGCCTATATGACCTACCGCAGGGGCAAGGTGCTCTCCGAAGTGGCCTCCAAGCGACTGAGCGCCATCCGGGAGTACGCCGAATTCGGCTCGGGCTTCAAAATTGCCATGCGCGATCTGGAAATCCGCGGCGCCGGCAACATTCTGGGCCCCGAACAGTCCGGCTTTCTGGTCAGCGTAGGCTATGATATGTATCTGAAGCTGCTGGAAGAGGCTGTTCTGGAAGAGCGGGGCGAAAAGCCGCAGCTGCAGACCGAGTGCTCTGCCGATCTTGCGGTATCCGCACACATTCCCGACCGCTATGTCCCCTCCCCCGAACAACGCATGGACCTGTACCGCCGCATTGCCAAAATCCGCACCGAAGAGGATGCCGATGACATGGTGGACGAACTGATTGACCGCTTTGGCGACCCCCCGCGGCCGGTCAACAACCTGATTTCGGTGGCTCTGCTGCGCGGCCGTGCCGCCCAATGCGGCATTTCCGAGATCTCCCAGAAAGGCATGGCTTTGAACTTCACTCTGGACGCCTTTGATCTGGAGCGCATCTCCCGTCTCTGCTCGCTGGACCGCTACAAGGGGAAGCTGCTCTTCTCGGCCGGAGAAAAACCCTACCTTTCGCTAAAAGTAAAAAAGGGAGAAGATGTGCTGAAACTGGGCGATCGGTTGGTGAGCGACTACGCCGCCACCGCTCCGGACAATCCCGCCTGATTTCTCTTGTCTTTTTCCATTCGTCATGCTAATATGCTTTTCACAACCTTTGATTGGAGTTCTGCCCATGAAACTGCAAACCAAGCTGCTTTCCCTTGTTCTGGCCGTGGCCATGATGTTCTCTCTTGCCGCCTGCTCCGTCAGTGCAGATAAAGAATCCGACACCACCCCCATGCCCTCCGAAACCCCCAATCTCAACGCGCCCGAAAACGATAGCATCCTGCCCGACGGCTTTGTGGCTGATCCCAACGTGGAGGACCTCTGCCTTGCCACCGCAGACATCCCCGGCGATTTTACCCTGTTGACTGTCAACGGTCTCCCGGTCTCTGCCAGAATGTATCTGTACTGGCTGGCTGACGGCATTTCCACAAACGAATCCACCTATGGCCTGCTTCCTTGGGACAAAGCGGGCGAGCTCGCCAAATACGTGAAAGAGGACGCCCTGAACGCCACTCTGGTTTATACTCTGGTTCCCAAAAACACCGTGGAAATGGGTTTTGATCTGACACAGACTCAGATCGATGAGTTTGATGCCATGACCGACAACACCATCGAATCAATTGGCGGCGAAGAGGCATTTGTGGATGCGCTTCGCAAACTGGGACTCGACCGCGAGACATTTCTAAATATCAATCGTATGCCCTATTATTACCAGCAGCTTCTGGTTGGCCTTTCCCTCGACCATCCTAATGATGAAGATATGACCGGCTATATCGAGAGCACAGGAGGCGTTCTCGGCGCCAAGCATATTTTGCTGTTGAACATAGACATGACCACCCGTCAACCTTTGGCCGACGATGTGATCGCTCAGAAAAAAGCCACTGCGGAAGATATTCTGAAGCAGTTACAGGAAAGCGATAATCTGGCTGCCGATTTTGATGCCCTCATGCGCGAACACAGTGAAGACACCGGTCTTGCCTCCAATCCGGATGGTTACACCTTCGTTTCCGGCGAAATGGTACCCGAATTCGAGGATGGCACGCGAGCTCTTGAAATTGGTCAAATCAGTGGCATTATCGAATCCTCTTACGGTTATCACATCATTCTGCGACAGGAGCCGGATTTGACCGACCCCTCTCTGCTTAATAAGTGCCTGAACTGGCTGGTCTCCGATTACATCTACACCTGGATTTCTGAGGCCGAAGTGGTCCTTACAGATGAGTACACAAATTTGGACCCCAGAATGTTCTATGAAAAATTCATAGCTTATCAGACCGCGTTTTACGTCGACCAGAACAAGGAATCCTAACTCATTTCTGGTCGCGCAAACAAATCAAAGGAGCAATTTACGTGAGTTTATTGGAACTGTTTATCCTCGCCGTTGGACTGGCTATGGACGCCGTCGCCGTTGCCATCTGCAAGGGCCTTTCGGTATCAAAAGTCCGCCTTCGTCATGCCGTTTGTGCCGGATTATGGTTCGGTATCTTTCAGGCGCTGATGCCTCTGATCGGCTGGCTTTTGGGCGTTCGCTTTCAGTCTTACATCGAGCGGTTTGACCACTGGATTGCCTTTGTTCTTCTGGCCATTCTGGGCATCAACATGATTCGCGAGGCCCGAAACGACGAGGAAGAGTGTTGCAACTGCTCTTTCGCATGGAAGGCCATGCTACCTATGGCAGTGGCCACCAGCATCGACGCATTGGCCGTGGGTGTCACCTTCGCGTTTCTGAAGGTGGATATCGTCGCCGCCGTTGTCTTTATTGGTGTAATCACCTTCCTGCTGTCTGCCATCGGCGTGCGTCTGGGCAGTGTGCTGGGCCAGAAATACCAGACTGCCGCGCAGATTTTTGGCGGCGCAGTTCTGATCCTGATGGGTCTGAAGATCCTATTGGAGCATTTGGGAATCCTCAATTTTTAATTTATGATTTTGGCGGCGTCCGATAGGCGCCGCCATTCTATTTATCCTTTTTGGCTCATATACTGAATCGTATACTCAGGAAAAGGAGCGATCTGTCTATGAGCAGTTGGCACGACAAAACACCGGAATCCATTCTTGCGAACTTGGAGACAAGCCGTGAATACGGCCTGTCGGAAGAGCAGGCCAAAGAACGCCTAAATCGCTACGGCCCCAATGCTTTGGAGCAACACAAGCAGGACAGCTTACTCAAACGGTTCCTGTCCCAGTTAAAGGATCCCATGATTCTGGTCCTGCTGGCAGCCGCCGCGCTGTCCCTGTTGGTAAGCGGATTTGAGGACTGGCTTGACCCCGTCATTATACTGGTCATTGTTTTGATCAATGCAGCCATTTCCATTTCTCAGGAAGATAATGCCGAAAAGGCTCTGGAATCCCTGCGACGAATGTCAGCCCCCTTGGCAAAAGTCCTGCGAAACGGCGCGCTGAATCATTTGGAAACCTCTCAATTGGTGCCCGGTGATATCATTGTTCTGGAAGCCGGAGATCTGGTTCCCGCCGATGCCCGTATTCTGGAATGTGCCGGTCTGAAGACGGACGAGTCCTCCATGACCGGCGAGTCGGCTCCGATCTCCAAACAGGCTGTGGACCGCCTTCCTCCGGAAACTCCATTGGGAGACCGGATCAATACGGTACTCTCTGCCACCGTGATTACCGCCGGGCATGCCGTCTGCGTAATCACGGAAACCGGTATGGACACCGAGGTGGGCCGCATTGCCGGCATGCTGCAGACCGCCAAAGATCACACCACCCCACTGCAGCACCGCATGGCTGAAATCTCCAAAACCCTGTCCATTCTCTGCCTGTTGGTCTGCGCATTGATGTTCGGTCTGGGACTGGCCCGGGGTAACGGCATGCTGGATATGTTCCTGACCGCTGTTTCCCTTGCCGTTGCCGCCATTCCGGAAGGTCTCCCCGCCATCGTCTCCATTGTTCTTGCTCTTGGTGTACAGCGCATGGCCAAACGAAACGCCATCATTAAAAAACTGCCTGCGGTGGAAACCTTGGGATGCGCATCGGTAATCTGTTCTGACAAGACGGGAACCCTGACGCAGAACAAAATGACGGTAACCGAGCTTTGGACCGCCCAAAACAGCCACCGCGCCGAAGCGCTGACCGTCGGCGCTCTTTGCAGCGACGCAGTCCTGCGGTACGAAAACGGACAAGCAATCTTCTCCGGCGACCCTACCGAAGTTGCCCTGGTCGCTGCCGCACATCAAAACGGGGCAGACAAAAACAAGTTGGAAACACGCTACCCCCGTCGGGCAGAGATTCCCTTTAATTCGGAGCGCAAGCTGATGAGTACGATCCACGCCAAGCCGGAGGGCGGCTTCCGCGTGATGGTCAAAGGTGCTCCCGATGTTCTGCTGGGCCGCTGCTCCCATCTCCTTTCCAGTTCCTGCGTCCCATTGGACAGCGTCATGCGCAGGCGTATTCTCTCAGCCAACGAAGAGATGGCCTCCCGTGCCCTTCGGGTACTTGGGCTGGCCTGGAAAGATATCAATACCGTACCAACTTCCCTTTCTTCCGAGTTTCTGGAGCAGAACCTGACCTTTGTGGGACTTGCCGGCATGATGGACCCACCCCGCCCCGAGGCAAAAGCCGCCGTGGAGTGCTGTTACGCCGCCGGAATCCGTCCGGTCATGATTACCGGCGACCACAAGTTGACCGCCGTTGCCATCGCAAAAGAACTGGACATCTTCCGTCCCGGCGATCTTGCCATCACCGGAGAAGAGCTGGATTTTATGCCCCGGGAAATGTTGGAACGGGACATAGAGAAGTTCTCGGTCTATGCCCGGGTCTCTCCGGAACATAAAATGCGCATTGTCCAGGCATGGCAGAAAAAGGGCCACGTGGTTGCCATGACCGGCGACGGTGTCAATGACGCCCCCGCTCTGAAAGCGGCCGACATCGGGTGCGCCATGGGTGTCACAGGAACCGACGTAGCCAAAAGTGCCGCCGATATGATTCTGACCGATGACAATTTCGCCACCATCGTTCACGCGGTAGAGCAGGGCAGGGGTATCTATGCCAACATCAAAAAGGCCATTCATTACCTACTTTCCTGTAATATCGGCGAAATTCTGACTATTTTTGTGGCCACGTTGTTTGGGTTTCCGCAGATGCCTCTGATTCCCGTACAGCTTTTATGGCTCAATCTTGTCACCGATTCTCTACCCGCTCTCGCTCTGGGTATGGAGCCGGTGGAGCAGAATATTATGAGCCAAAAACCCCGCGGCAACTCCGACCGTCTGTTTTCAAAGCGGTTCTCTCTGCGTCTGGTCTGGCAAGGCATCATGGTGGGGGGCCTGACGTTAACCGCTTACTGTCTGGGTGAATATGTAATGGGTGACCCAATTTCCGTCGATGCTGCCGCCAGCACCATGGCCTTTGCCACATTGACTCTGTCCCAACTGTTTCACGCCTTTGATGTGCGCAGCGAAAACCAGTCTCTGTTCCGCATCGGGATGTTCTCCAACAAAGCCATGATCGAGGCGTTTTTGGTCGGCCTTGCCATGGAGATGAGCGTTCTTTGTCTCCCTCCGCTGCAGAAAATTTTCTCGGTGGTGTTCCTTACCCCGGCACAATGGCTTGTGGTGCTGGCGCTGGCCGTTGCTCCCATTGTAATCGGAGAGGGTGTCAAAGCGCTGCGACGTCATATTCACAAATAAATTCGCTTAAAACACCACTTCTTCCCCTTCTTTCCCGCGGAAGATATGGCAATTACCCCTGTTTTATGCTACAATAAGGCAAATCTTCTCCCCGGAGGAATGATTTATGACACACGAAGATTATATGCGCCTGGCCCTGGACGAGGGACGACTGGCGCTTTCCACCGGCGACGTCCCCGTAGGCTGCATCATTGTTGACCCGGAGGGCAATGTGATCGGCCGCGGTCACAATCGCAGAGAAGCCGATCACTCCGCTTTGGCCCACGCCGAGGTAGAAGCGATCCGGCAGGCCTGTCAGGTCACGGGCTCCTGGCGGCTGCACGGCTGCACCATGTATGTCACATTGGAGCCTTGCCCCATGTGCGCCGGCGCGATTATCAATTCCCGCATCCCCAACGTATGGTACGGCGCCAAAGATGACAAGGCCGGCTCCTGTGGATCGGTGATCAATCTGTTTGAAGAACGGTATAACCACAAACCCGCCCTGCGAAGCGGGCTGCTGAAGGATGATTGCGCTGCGTTGCTGCAGGAATTCTTCTCTTCCCTGCGGGAGAAGAACATTTAATCCTTTCGTAACAAAATCTCACTTCTTTTGGTAACATTCCTTTGATATCTTATCTCTGCAAATAGTTTTCTTTTTCATTTTATCCTCTCCTATGCGGGCGCAGCAAGTTTTGCTGCGCCCCTGACTTTTCCACACACTTGTCCTCGCCAAGAGGGAAACCCTTCAATATTACTGGAATTTTACGCAATTTTTTGAAGATTTAATATTTATTTAACATGTTGCGGTTTTTTTGTTAACAACTCCTGTGTATTCTAATACTTGCAAGAGACAAGCTTTTTCTTTTTCATTTCATTGTATCCTCTTCCTTTTTGCAGCGACCGGACGCATGGAGCGGCGTCCGGTCGTTTGCTTTTTATGGGCGGCTCGCAAGAATATCCAATTTTTTCCTGCTCGACCTGTTTTTCTATTTCCCGACTCCCCTTTCCGGATACAATATCCATAATCTGATGTCATTTAAGGCGAAGTGGGGGAATGTATGATGAAACTTGTTCGGAAAAAGGACAACCCCGAAGCAGGCAAGGTGCTTTCTCTTCCTGTGGACGACATTGCACCCAATCCCAACCAGCCACGTAAAACCTTCTCCCCAGAGGGCTTGCAGGAATTGGCGAATAGCATTCGCCAACTGGGTGTTCTGCAGCCGCTGAGCGTCCGGCGGTTGAACCACGGCTGGGAGTTGATTGCCGGAGAGCGCCGCTTGCGCGCTTCCCGAATGGCCGGACTGACCCATGTTCCCTGCATTGTATTCCAAGCCAGCGAAGAGCGCTCTTCCTTGCTGGCTTTGGTGGAAAATCTTCAGCGCAGCGATCTGGATTTTCTGGAGGAGGCCCTGGCTCTGAACCAACTGATCCAAGCCTACTCCCTTTCGCAGGAAGAATGCGCCCGTCGTATTGGCAAATCGCAATCCGCCATTGCCAACAAACTGCGCTTGCTGAAACTTCCGGAGCATGTCCTCGACCTGTTGCGGGACAACGGTTTCACCGAACGGCACGCCCGTGCTCTGCTGCGTCTGGAAGACGCTGCCGCCCAGGACAGAGCTGCCCGTTGGGTCGTTTCCCACGACCTGACCGTGGCAAAAACCGAGGAATATGTGGAAAGCGTGCTTTCCCAAACAAATTCCCTGCGCCGCAAACCCACCTTTATCCTGAAAGATATTCGCCTGTTTCTGAACACGGTCGATCGCGGTCTCACCATGATGAAGTCGGCCGGAGTTCACGCCCAATGCGGGCGAGAAGATACTGACGATGCGATTCTTTTGACAATACGAATCCCAAAACGTATATAAACCACCAACACATCAACCCGAGAGGACAGAACGGCGTTCGCTCTGTCCTCTCGGGTTATTTGCGCCTCACATTCGAAGTCCCCGCGGCTGGCAAGCCGCCATCCACGGCAGGAAGGAAAGGCCGTAAAACAAGCGCGCGTTGGCATTTTTGCGGATATGAGGGGTTGACGCTTGTGAAGGATTGTTTCACGTGAAACAATCCGGTTTTTTCTTTTTCTTGCCGAAAACAGTTGAAATACCCTTGGCTAGATACTATAATATAATGTAATTGTGCATTCTATGTGGAAAGGCGGTGCTTTCGCCGTGGCAAAAACAATTGCTGTTGTGAATCAAAAAGGTGGCGTTGGCAAGACTACCACTTGCGTAAATCTGGCCGCTTCCCTTTCTGCAGCCGGAAAACGTGTCCTTGTGTGCGATTTTGACCCCCAGGGCAATGCCACTTCCGGATTTGGCGTGGATAAAAACGCCGTTTCTCCCTCGGTTTACGAGGTTCTGATCGACGGTGCCGACCCTAAGCGGGCGATTGTGTCCACCCCTTGGGCTGACGTGCTTCCATCCAACAAAGCGCTGGCCGGAGCCACCGTAGAACTGATTGCGTTGAATCGCCGTGAATATCGGCTGAAAGACGCTCTGGCGCAGGTATCCGATCAGTATGACTTCATTCTTGTGGACTGTCCTCCGTCACTGGAACTGTTGACTCTGAACGGTCTTTGCGCCGCTAACACCCTTTTGGTTCCCGTCCAATGCGAATATTATGCTCTGGAGGGTCTCAGTGACCTGCTTTCTACCGTCCGCATTGTAAAGCGCGGTTTAAATCCGTCCATTGATTTGGAAGGCGTCGTTTTGACCATGTATGACGGACGCACTAACCTGTCCATGCAGGTGGCCGAAGAGGTCAAACGTCACTTCCCCGGGAAAGTTTACGCCAGCGTAATTCCACGCAACGTCCGCCTGTCTGAGGCTCCCAGCCATGGAAAGCCCGTGCTGGCCTATGACAACTATTCCCGCGGTGCAGAGGCCTACCGTGCCTTGGCCGAGGAAGTCATTGAGAAAAATCCGTAACGAACCTACGGCAAACGTTTCACGTGAAACAATTTGCCTCACAAGAAAGGAATGATAGTATGGCGTCAGAACGTGGCTTAGGCAAGGGTTTGGGCGCTCTTTTGGGGGACACTTCCCTGCAGGCGCAGGAAAGCGGCTCGGTCTACCTTCCCATTGCTCAGGTGGAGCCCGGACTGAATCAACCCCGCAAGCAGTTTGACGAAACCGCACTGAACGATCTTGCCGACTCCATTCGCGAGCATGGGATTATCCAGCCCTTGACGGTCCGCCGGCTCAGTTCCGGCTATTATCAGATTATTGCAGGCGAGCGCCGCTGGCGCGCCGCAAAACTGGCAGGACTTGCTGAGGTTCCCGCAGTGATCATCGAGGCCGATGACCGCAAGGTCATGGAGCTTGGTCTGATCGAAAACCTTCAGCGTGAAAACCTGAATCCCATGGAAGAAGCCGACGGCTATTTGGCTTTGAAAGAAGAATTTGGCCTGACGCAAGAGGAAATTGCGCAGCGCATGGGAAAGTCCCGTCCTGCCATCGCAAACGCACTGCGTCTGACCGCCCTGCCCGTTTTGCTTCGCGAAATGGTGGTGGACGGCGACCTCTCAGCAGGACATGCCCGTGCCTTGTTGGCACTCCCCCGCGTGGATCTACAGGAAAAAGCTGCGCAGCAGGTGGTCTCTCAGGAGTTGAGTGTCCGCCAGACCGAGGCTCTGGTAAAGAAACTGCAGGAATGCGAAAAACCAGCGAAAGCAAAGCCCATTGACGAGCAGCGCATCTACCTGGAGGAGATTGAGAAAAATCTTTCAAGTCGTTGGGGCCGTAAGGTTTCCATTGCCGCAGGACGCAAAAAAGGAAAGATTGAACTGGAGTATTACGACCTGGATGACCTGGAGCATCTTCTGTCCCTTCTGGACTCCGTTAAGGGAGGGGACGCCCGTTGAGCGAAGCAAAACACGATCTTTCGCACCAGACAGACCGAAAGCGCTCAAATCACACGCGCTCGGTGAGTAATTATCTGCTGATTTTGTTTGCCGCTGCCCTGATTCTCCTTTTGTTCTCCTATTTGATGCAGCAGCGCTCCACCAACGAGCAGGCTCTCAACGGTATTCAGCAATCCATTTCTGCCATGCAGTCGGCACAGGAAGTGTATGAGGAAAACCGGGTATTGGAAGAAGAAATCGACACTCTGGGCGATCAGATTAGCCAACTGGAAGATCAGATCCGCCGTATGCAGGACAAAATCGAGCGGCAGGACAGGGAAAAGCAGTCCCTGCAAACGGAACTCACCGATCTGCAGAAGTCAAATCAGGCCATGGATTGGTTCTGGCAAATCGATGAAGCTTACGTTCGCGGCCGGCACAACCTCTGCAAGGAACTGATTACCAAGCTGAACGCAGCCGGTCTGACCGAATATCTGCCCCGGATTTCAATTACAGAGAATCTGCGCTTCTCCCCCTACGACCGTTATCAGGAAATCTACGACGCATTGTATTGATGCATTCAACAACAAAACCATTTTGCAAGGAGAAAACAAACCATGCTTGATATTCGTTTTATCCGTGAAAACCCTGAAATCGTAAAGGAAAACATCCGAAAGAAATTCCAGGACGCCAAACTGCCTCTGGTAGATCAGGCTATCGCCCTGGACAAGGAAAACCGTGACACCATTCAGGAGGCTCAGGACCTGCGCACCGCACGCAACACCCTGTCCAAGGCCAACGGCCCCCTGTTTGGCAAGTTGAAAAAAGCCGAAGGTGCCGAAAAAGAGGCCATTCAGGCCCAAATCGATGCCAATATGGCCACCGTTAAGGCCAATGACGAGCGCCTGACCTATCTGGAAGGCCGCGAGGCCGAGCTGGCCGCCGAGCTGCGCAAGGTTCTGCTGCTCATCCCCAACATCATCGATCCTTCGGTTCCCATCGGTGAAAGTGACGAGTTCAACGTGGAAGTGGAGCGTTTCGGCGAACCCTTGACCCCCGATTTCGACGTCCCCTATCACACCGAGATTATGGAGTCCTTCAACGGCATCGATATGGACTCCGCCGGCCGTGTGTCCGGCTCCGGCTTCTATTATCTGCTGGGCGACATTGCCCGCCTGCACTCCGCCGTGCTGGCTTATGCCCGTGACTTCATGATCGACAAGGGCTTTACCTACTGCATTCCTCCCTTCATGATTCACGGCAACGTGGTGGAGGGCGTCATGTCTCAGAGCGACATGGATGCCATGATGTACAAAATCGAGGGTGAAGATCTGTATCTAATCGGCACCTCCGAGCACTCCATGATCGGCAAATTCATTGACCAGATCCTTCTGGAGGACAACCTGCCTCAGACTCTGACCTCCTACTCCCCCTGCTTCCGCAAGGAGAAGGGCGCCCACGGAATCGAGGAGCGCGGTGTATACCGCATCCACCAGTTCGAAAAGCAGGAAATGATCGTGGTCTGTAAGCCCGAGGACTCCATGGACTGGTACGAGAAGATGTGGCGTTACTCTGTGGAGCTGTTCCGCTCCATGGATATCCCCGTCCGCCAGCTGGAGTGTTGCTCCGGTGACCTGGCCGACCTGAAGGTCAAGTCCTGCGACATCGAGGCATGGTCTCCCCGTCAGCAGAAGTACTTCGAGGTCTGCTCCTGCTCCAATCTGGGTGATGCTCAGGCCCGCCGTCTGAAGATGCGCGTCAAGGGCGAAAAGGGCACCTATCTGCCCCATACCCTGAACAACACCGTGGTAGCACCCCCCCGCATGCTGATCGCCTTCCTGGAAAACAACCTGCAGGCCGACGGCAGCATCAAGATTCCCGAAGCCCTGCGTCCCTACATGGGTGGTAAGGAAATCCTGATCCCCAACAAGTAACTCATCCGGTAAACCCAGCCGCACAAGGAGGGAGGTATAGTATGAAAAAAGGTTGGAAAATTGTCGGTGCAGTTGCTGCCTTGGCAGCCCTACTCCCCTATTCAGTCAAAAAAGATACGGAATCTGACAAACTGACTGTTCAGGCTTTGCTTTGGAAATACACCAACCAGCCCGACCATGAAACCTCTGACCGCCGCAACATCTCGATCGATATCGGGTTCCAAAATCCCGCGGCCAAAGCAGAGGAAGAACAGCCCATCGTCATCGACCCGATTCAGGTCGTGGACCTCGCTGCCGAGGAAGAAGTTTCGGCCAGCGATATTGAACTGTCCCTGACCCCCTTGCTCAGCAACGAGCCCGAAGGCCCTGTTCAGGCCGAAATCTAATTGTTTTCCCTTTGCAAAATATATACAAATTGTAATTTTTTGGGAGGTTTATACAAAATGAAAAAGTTTTTTGATGAATTTAAGGCATTTGCCATGCGCGGCAACGTGATTGATCTGGCTGTCGGTGTTGTCATCGGCGGCGCATTTGGCAAGATTACCACCTCCATCGTCAACGACATCATCATGCCCATTATCGGCGTTCTGACCGGCGGCCTGAACTTCGGCGACTGGAAGATCGTCCTGAAGGAAGCCGTCACCAGTCTGGGTGCCGACGGCGTTGAGATCGTGGAGAAGGCCGAAGTGGCTATCACCTTCGGCAACACCATTGCCGTTATCATCGACTTCATCATCATTGCTTTCGCCGTGTTCTGCATGGTTAAGGCCATTAATGTCATGCACGCCAAGGCCGAAGCTCTGAAGAAGGAGGAAGAGGAACCCGTTGTGGAAGAGCCCGCTCCCGAACCCATTCCCGAACCCTCTGCTGAGGAGAAGCTGCTGGCCGAGATCCGCGATCTGCTGAAGGAAAAGAATAACTGATGGACGAGGAAAAAAAGGACTTCTTATCTCCCGAACAAAACTCCGAGGAGCCGCAGAAGGAGCCGTACATCCCCGCCTCCAGAAAAAAACGAATCATCGCCTGGATTGGAGTGATCCTGATGGTCTTTTTGGTCATCATGTACACATACTCCATCGCAACCGGCGAGATTCTGAATTGGTAACATCATGGAAACCTTGATCAAACAAGGATTGGCACAACTGGGCCTGGACGGGGGTAAAGCCCCTCTCCTGGCCCGCTACGGCCAACTCCTTCTGGAAAAAAATCAGGTCATGAATCTGACCGCCATCACCGAGCCCGATCAGGTGGCCCGTCTGCATATGCTGGACTGTGCCGCCCTGTTGGTTTGCGCCGATTTGAAGGATAAAAAGCTGATCGACGTTGGTACCGGCGCCGGATTTCCCGGCATGGTGCTGAAAATCTTGGAGCCTTCTCTGGAACTTACCCTTCTGGACAGCCTGGAGAAGCGCCTGAATTGGCTGGCCGAAGTATGCTGTGAGCTGGGCCTGAACGGCGTGCATTTTGTCCACGCACGCGCCGAAGAACAGGCCCTTGACCCTTCTTTCCGGGAGCAGTTTGATTTTGCCACAGCACGTGCCGTGGCCTCCATGAATACCCTAAGCGAAATCTGCCTGCCCTATGTCAAAGTAGGTGGACAGTTTCTGGCCATGAAATCGGTGGACAGCGGCGACGAAATCAATCAGGCCACCACCGCCGTTTCCAAACTGGGCGGGCGATTGGAAAAGCGGTTTGATTATACCATCCCCGGTACCGATGTTTGCCACCGCGTGATCCCGGTCTCCAAGGTGTCTCCTACCCCGTCCAACTACCCACGCAGATGGGCCAAAATCCAGAAAAGCCCCCTTTGATTTTCTGCCATCTTGCACAAATAGATGTTGAAACCTTTGTGAAAATATGATATGATTTCGAAGATAATGGAGTAGTGTGCAAGCACGTTGAATTCGATGCATTTTCGCAGATACGGAGGGTTGTCATGGGCACGGTGATCGTAGTCACTTCCGGCAAGGGCGGAACCGGCAAAACCACCCTGACCGCCGGCATCTCATCCTGTCTGGCCGCCATTGGACACCGTGTGCTCTGTATCGATATGGACATCGGGTTGCGTAATCTGGATATTTCACTTGGAATGACTGATCGCGCGGTTATGGATTTCACCGATGTGGTCCAAGGCCGCTGTTCCCTGGAGCGTGGCGCCGCCGAACACCCTGTCATCAAAGGACTTTTCCTGCTGACTTCCCCCATGCGCCTGCCTGCCGGAAGCATCACAAAAGACCAGATGCTTGCTTTCCTGTCCGAAGCCAGAGCATCCTTCGATTATATTATTATGGACTCCCCCGCCGGAATCGGTTCCGGCTTTCAATTGGCCACCGCCTGTGCCGACCGAGCCATTGTGGTCACCACCAATGACCCCTCGGCTCTGCGGGATGCCCAGCGCGCGGTGACCGAACTGGCGCATTCTCTGCCCGAAATCCACCTGATTATGAACCGCATCCAGCCCAAGGTCATGAAACGGCTGCACACCACCATCGACGATGCCATGGACGCCGCCGGTCTTCCCCTGTTGGGCGTGGTTCCCGAGGATCCTCAGGTCACACTGGCCCTCGGTGAGGGGCAGCCCCTTGTTCTGGCCAGCCGCCGCGGCGCCGCCGTTGCCTGCCTGAATATCGCCAAGCGAATCACCGGACAGCGAATCCCGTTAATGAAACTTCGATAACATCATCTTACAGAGAGGAATGGGTTATCTATGAATATTGCGCTGCTGAGTCACGACAACAAAAAAGAGCTCATGGTCCAGTTCTGCATTGCGTACTGCGGTATCCTGTCCAAGCATACCGTCTGTGCCACAAACACCACCGGCCGTCTGGTGGCAGAGGCCACCGGTCTGCCCGTCCATCTGTTCCTTTCTCACGCCCACGGCGGAAGCCAGCAGGTGGGCGCCCGCATCGCTTACAACGAAATCGACATGGTTATCTTCTTCTCCGATCCCAAAACCATGGAACACGACCCCGATCTGCACTATATTGCTTCCCTGTGCGATCAATACAACGTCCCCTTTGCCACCAATGTGGCGACTGCCGAAATGCTCATCCACGGCCTTGCCCGCGGTGACTTGGACTGGCGTGACATCGTCAACCCCAAATCGGCCACCTTCGCAGTGTAATTACTGCTGACTTTGTATGTTCGTACCCCCGCACCGATCGGCGCGGGGGTGCTTTTCTGAAAGGATTTGACTCTTATGGCTATGAAACCCCGTACTCTTTCCGGCTTTATGGAACTGCTGCCGGAGCGTCAGGTGCAGATGGAGCGCATCATGGAAATTCTGCGCCAGTCCTACTCCCTGTATGGCTTCACGCCGTTGGACACCCCCCTGATCGAGGCCTCCGAGGTCCTGCTGGCCAAGGGCGGCGGTGAAACCGAAAAGCAGATCTACCGCTTTACCAAAGGCGACACCGACCTTTCCCTGCGCTTTGACTTGACGGTACCCCTGGCCAAGTATGTGGCGCTGCACTACAGCGAGCTGACCTTCCCCTTCCGCCGTTTCCAAATCGGAAAGGTCTACCGCGGCGAGCGCGCCCAGCGCGGACGCTTCCGTGAGTTCTACCAGGCCGACATCGACATCATTGGTGACGGCAAACTGGACATCACCAACGAGGCCGAAATTCCCTCCATCATCTACAAAACCTTCTCCACCCTGGGCATGAAGCGATTCCAGATCCGCGTGAACAACCGCAAGATTCTGAACGGTTTCTACTCCATGCTGGGTCTGACCGAGAAATCGGGCGACATCATGCGCACCGTGGACAAGCTGGAAAAGATCGGCGCCGAAAAGGTCAAGGCCATTCTCATGGACGAGGGCATTGAGCTGACCGGTGAACAGGCAGACGAGATTTTGAAGTTTATTTCCATCTCGGGCAGTAACACCGACGTGCTCACCGCGCTGCAAGGCTATCAGGGCCGGGACGAGATGTTCGACCAAGGCCTGTCCGAGCTGAATACTGTGGTCAAGTATCTGGCCGCCTTCGGTGTGCCCGAGGAGAACTTCGCCGTTGACCTGACCATTGCCCGCGGTCTGGATTACTACACCGGCACGGTCTACGAAACCACCATGCTGGATCACCCCGAGATCGGCTCCATCTGCTCGGGCGGTCGATATGATAACTTAGCGGAATATTACACCGAAAAACAACTCCCCGGAGTGGGAATCTCCATCGGTTTGACCCGTTTGTTCTTCGTTCTGGAGGATCAGGGCCTGCTCAACGATGATTTGCTGACCTCTCCCGCCGATGTGCTGGTTCTCCCCATGACCGAGGACCTGTCGGCTGCCATCGGCACCGCCACCGCCCTGCGTGAAGCAGGAGTCCGCACTCAGATCCATGCCGAACAGAAGAAATTCAAGCAGAAACTGTCCTATGCAGACAAG
>JAZOBA010000069.1:0-10531 GCA_045595705.1 Oscillospiraceae bacterium | reverse complement strand
CTTCTGGGTATTCTGCTGGGTGCCGCATTCACTGCCATCATCCAGAGTTCTTCCGCAGCGGTCGGTATTCTTCAGGCCCTGACCATCACCGGTGCCATCTCCTTTGAAGTGGCTCTGCCTCTGGTTATGGGTATTTCCATTGGCGCCGCGGTTCCCGTCCTGTTGTCTGCCGTAGGCGCCAACACCAATGGTAAACGCACCGCCTTCTCCTACCTGGTCGTCGAACTGATCGGCACGGTATTCTGCGGTATTGTCTACTATGCTCTGAACGCCATCTTCCAGTTTGCCATCATGGACCTGACTATGACCTATGTCAGCGTCGCTTTGATGAATACCCTGTTCCGTCTGGCCACACTGATCGTTCTGTTCCCCTTGATTGGTCAGTTGGAAAAAATCATGTGTTTCCTGATCAAAGATCCCAAGGAAACGCCCGCCAAGGAAGAAGACACCATCCAGACCGAAGAGCGTTTCCTGCCCTACCCCTCTCTGGCTGTGGCCCAGTGCCGTGAACTGATGGATCGTGTCTCTCAGGTTGCCAACGACAGCGTCACTGCCGCCTTTGAATCCTTGGAGAGTTGGTCGGAAAACAGCTTCCAGGTGATCTCCGATCTGGAGGCAAAATCTGACCTGTACGAAGACCGTATCAGCACCTATCTGATGAAGATCACCCGCTACGAGCTGAACGAAAAGCAGAACAATGAAGTTTCCAAGTATCTGCATACCCTGTCTGACTTCGAGCGCATCAGTGACCATGCACTGAATATCGCCGAAATTGCCGGTGAAAACAACAAAAATCAAATCGCTTTCTCCAACTGGGGCCGTCATGATTTAAAGGTCATCGAGTCGGCCATCCTGGAGATCATGGATCTGACCATGCAGGCCTTCTCCAATGACGATGTGGAGACCGCACTGCGGGTAGAACCCCTTGAGAAAGTGGTTGATATCCTTTGTGACGACGCCAAGCGCTGGCATATGGCCCGTATGAACCGGGGCGATTGCACCTTCGAGCACGGCATTATCTTCAACGATCTGCTGACTAACTATGAACGTATTTCCGACCATTGCTCCAACATCGCCTTGACCGTCATCGAGCTGGGCGTGGATGCTCTGAACACCCACGAGTACATCCGCAACATGGACAAGGAAAACTCCGAACCCTTTGCATCCTGGTTTAACGAATACATGACAAAGTTTTCTTTGAAGAACAACGAACCTCTGGCATAACTCATCGCACCCGGATCGTAGATCCGGGTGCTTGCTTTTCTCTGCGTTTTTCCCTTGTCTTTCTTGCCCACATGGGCTATGATAAGCAAGAAAATAAAACCAAAAAGGAGTTTACAAATATGCGCGCTTATGAACGACTGATTCGCTATGCCATGGTGCACACCACCTCCGATCCCGAGTCCGAGACCTGCCCCTCCTCCCCTTTCCAGTTCGATCTGGCCAATTTGCTTGTGGCGGAAATGAAGGCACTGGGCATTTCGGATGCCTTTGCGGATGAACACTGCTACGTGTACGGCACCATTCCTGCCACCGCCGGGCACGAAGAAAAACCCGCCCTCGGTCTGATCGCACACATGGACACCTCCCCCGATGCAAGTGGCGAGAATGTCAAGCCTGTACTTCACGAAAACTATGACGGGCAGGATGTAACTCTGCCCAACGGCACAGTGCTCAGTGTGGACAGATTCCCCTTCCTGCGTTCCATGAAGGGAGAGACTTTGATCACCTCCGACGGAACCACCCTGCTGGGTGCAGATGACAAGGCCGGCGTGGCCGAGATTCTGACGGCTGCCGAGCAGCTGATTCAAAGCGGCAAACCCCACGGCAAAATCTGCATTGCTTTCACCCCCGACGAGGAGATCGGACGCGGCGCCGACAAGTTCGACATCCCCGGTTTTGGCGCTGATTTCGCCTACACCGTGGATGGCGGCGATGTGGGCAGCATCGAATACGAGAACTTCAATGCCGCCGCCGCCCGGGTGGAGATCAAGGGTTTCTCGGTCCATCCCGGCAGCAGCAAGGACACTATGATCAACGCCTCCAACGTGGCCATGGAATTCCATATGGCATTGCCCACCATGGAACGCCCCGAGCATACCGAAGGCCGTGAAGGATTTTATCATCTGACTGACATGCAGGGCGATGTCAGCAATGCAAAATTGGACTACATTCTGCGCGATCACAACCTGAACAAGCTGGAAGAAAAGAAGTCCACCATGGAGCACATTGCCCATCGCTTGAACGAGCGCTACGGCGACGGAACGGTCACCCTCCACCTCAAAGACAACTACCGCAACATGATCGAGCAAATCAAGCCTCACTTCCATCTGGTGGAGACCGCCAACGAGGCAATCCGCATGGCCGGTCTGGAGCCTGTAACCGTTCCCGTCCGCGGCGGCACCGATGGCGCTACTTTGAGCTGGATGGGTCTGCCCTGCCCCAATCTGGGCACCGGCGGCTTCAATTTCCACGGCTGTGCTGAATGCACCACTGCAGAGCGCATGGACAAAGCTACCGAAATCCTGTTGAACATTATTGAACTGTACGCCCGTTAATCCGTCTTGCTCATATAAACTATTCGGGAGGTCTGTCCCATGAAAACAAAGCTTTCTCCACGTTTTTGGTGCGCGTTGACCCTGTTCAGCCTGATTGGACAGGTGGCGTGGGTCGTGGAAAACATGTACCTGAATGTCTTTATTTACAAGATGTTCCACGCCTCGGCCGGCGACATTTCCGCCATGGTTGCCGCAAGTGCCATCGCCGCTACCGTAACCACCATCCTCATCGGCGCCCTATCTGACCGGATTGGTAAGCGCAAGTTGTTCATCTGCGGCGGATACATCCTTTGGGGCATTTCGGTGTTTTGTTTCGGTTTGCTGCGTCTGGACTGGATCTCTGCAACCTTCCCCATGGTCACCTCGGCCGCCGCTGTAGGCGTGTCCCTGACTATCATTCTGGACTGTATTATGACCTTCTTCGGCTCCAGTGCCAATGACGCCGCCTTCAATGCTTGGCTGACCGACAGCACCGACCATACCAACCGCGGCTCGGCCGAGGGCATCAACTCCATGATGCCTTTGGTGGCCATTTTGGTGGTTTTTGGCGGTTTTATGGCCTTTAATCTGGACAAGGCTGAAAGCTGGACTCTGATTTTCACTATCATTGGCATCGTGGTCACACTGGTCGGTGTTTTGGGCATCTTCCTGATTCGCGACAGCAGCACAACTCCCTCCCAGACCGGCTACTGGCAAAATGTAATCTATGGATTCCGTCCCTCCACAGTTCGCCGGAACCCGGCCCTGTACATTCATCTGGCCGCTTTTATTATTTTCAACATCTCCATTCAGATCTTCATGCCCTATCTGATCATCTACTACGAAGTGTCGCTGGGCATGACCAACTACGTTCTGATCATGGCACCTGCCATTATCCTCGCTTCGGTGGCTACCGCCTTCTGGGGCAAAGCGTATGACAAGAAGGGTTTCCGTCTGTCCTCCTTCATCGCACTGATCGCCTTGATGGTAGGTTACGTCCTGCTGTTCCTGTTCCGCTCCACCGTTCCCGTGTTTATCGGCTCTTTGTTTATGATGTGCGGTTACCTGTGCGGTATGGCAGTATTCGGTGCCAAGATTCGCGATCTGACCCCTGCCGGCAAGGCCGGTATGCTGCAGGGCGTGCGCATTTTCTCGCAGGTGCTTGTTCCCGGCGTTATCGGTCCCTACATCGGCAAAGCTGTGCTGGCCAACGCCCAGCAGATCCTGAACAATGACGGCACCTACTCCTTCGTACCCAACGAGAATATCTTTCTTGCCGCATTGGTACCCGCGTTGATTGTTCTGGTCCTTCTGGTTCTGTTCTCCGAGAAAAAGCCGCCCTGTCTGTGCTCTCTGAAGACCCCTTTTGAGTTGGACTCCTCCACCTCATGGGAGGAGGAGTATCCCCGCCCCCAGATGAAGCGCGATTCCTATCTTTCCCTCTGCGGTAATTGGGATTTGTCCTGCAGAATCGCCGAACAAGAGGAACAACTCGGCACCATCCGCGTCCCTTTCCCGCCCGAGTCCCGCCTGTCCGGCATCGAGCGGCAACCGAAAAAGGGTGAACAGTATATTTACCGCACAACCTTTTCTCTTCCCGCCGATTTTAACCGCGGCCGTGTTCTTCTAAACTTCGGCGCCGTAGATCAAATCACCACGGTATATGTCAACAACACTCGCGCAGGCGGTCACGTGGGTGGGTATCTCCCCTTCACGTTGGATATCACCGATGCCCTCTGTGAAGGAGAAAACCACCTTCGGGTAGAGGTCATTGACCGGCTGGATTGCGAACTTCCATACGGAAAACAACGCCGAGATCGAGGTGGCATGTGGTATACCCCCATCAGCGGCATTTGGCAGCCGGTCTGGCTGGAGAGCGTACCCGAAGAACACATTACTTCTTTGAAACTGTCCCCCACACTCGATTCCGTCACCTTGGAAGTCAACGGCGGCAAAGCAGATAAGCTTGTCACAGTCCAAACTCCTTCCGGCATGATCGAGCATCGTTTCACCGGTGAGCGAACCACGATTTCTATCCCTTCTCCCATCCTCTGGACACCGGAAAATCCCCACCTGTACTTTTTCACCCTGACCGACGGTGAGGATACTGTAGAATCCTACTTTGCCCTGCGCACCGTAACCGTTGAAAACACCAACGCTCAGGCCTATATCTGTCTGAACGGCAAACCCATGTTTTTCCACGGTCTGCTGGATCAGGGATATTTCAGTGATGGCATCTATCTTCCCGCTACCCCTGCCGGATATCTTTACGACATCCAGACCATGAAGTCCCTCGGTTTCAATATGCTTCGCAAGCATATCAAAGTGGAACCCGACCTGTTCTACTACTATTGCGACAAGTACGGCATGGTGGTTTTCCAGGACATGATCAACAGCGGCAAATACCGGTTCTTCTTTGACACCGCCCTGCCCACCATCGGCCTGAAGCGCGGCATTTCCCATCGGGCATCCAGCCGCCGCCGCGAGACCTTCGAGCGAGATCTGCGCAAGATGGTCGGGCATCTGTACAACCACCCCTGCGTGTGCTATTACACCATCTTCAACGAGGGTTGGGGTCAGTACGATGCCGACCGCATCTACAATGAAATGAAGGCCTTGGATCCTTCCCGCATTTGGGATGCCACTTCCGGTTGGTTCACCGGCCGCGACAGCGATGTGACCAGCGATCATGTTTATTTTCGCAAATTAAATCTGAAGGTCGATCCCAAACGCCCCTGTGTTCTGTCGGAATTCGGCGGTTATTCTCTGAAGTTGCCCGACCACTCCTTCAATTTGGATCAGACTTACGGCTACCGGAAGTACACCGACCGCACAGCATTCGTTCGCGCGCTGGAGGATCTTTACCGCAAGGAAGTGATCCCAGCCATCCAAAACGGTCTCTGTGCGGCAGTTCTGACTCAGGTCAGTGATGTGGAAGACGAAACCAACGGCCTTGTAACCTATGACCGCCAGGTTGTCAAAGTAGACCAGGGCCCCATGACCGCTTTGGCTCAGGAACTGCATCAGGCATTTCACAGCAAGGTCAACTAAATATTTGCATATGAAAAACGGCTGTCTCCAGTGAGACAGCCGTTTTATTCAAATCTGATTCACTTGATCCACAAATCGAAGGAACGCAGTTTTCCCTTCTTCATTGCGCTGATAGACACCTGCGTGCTCCAAAACCTTTGCAAAGACCAGGCCGGTTTCCTTCCGGACAATTTCAAAGGCATTCTCTGCCGTGATCTCATACTTCGCGGCAAACTCTTCGGCCCAATCGGCGTGCTTTTCGGTACGCTCATCGGCACGAAGATCTGCACCGCTGACCAATGCGTCAGCCAAAGCGTTCAGTTCTTCCTTCAAACGGGCAGGAAGAACCGCCAAACCCATAACCTCAATTAAGCCGATGTTTTCCTTTTTAATGTGGTGCAGCTCGGCATGGGGGTGATACAGACCCAGAGGATGCTCCTCGGTAGTCAGGTTGTTGCGCAGCACCAGATCCAGTTCAAACTTCTCACCGCGCATGCGGGCAATGGGTGTAATTGTGTTGTGCGGCACTCCATCGGTCTCGGCAAAGATCATGGCACCGGCGTCGGTATAGACGCGCCAAGCATTGAGGATCCGGTCTGCCAGTTCCACCAAACGCTCCCGGTCGGCCCCGGAAATACGGATGACCGACATGGGCCACTTGACGATACCGGCATCCACATCTTCAAATCCGGCAAATACAACCGGCGTTTCCACCGGTGCCTTTTCCATAGCAAATGTGTAACGTCCGCCTTGGAAATGGTCATGAGCCAGAATAGAACCGCCCACAATGGGAAGATCGGCGTTGGAACCAACGAAGTAATGGGGAAACTGAGCTACAAAGTCCAACAGTTTGGCAAAGCAAGCCCGGTCAATCTTCATGGGGGTGTGTTCTGCATTCAGGCAGATGCAGTGCTCATTGTAATAGACATAGGGCGAGTACTGCATAAACCAGGGTGCACCGTGGATCGTAATGGGGACAATGCGGTGGTTCTGACGAGCCGGATGGTTCACACGACCGGCATAGCCCTCATTTTCAGCGCACAGCTGACAACGGGGATAATCCGATACAGGCAAATCTCGGGCCGCCGCAATGGCTTTGGGGTCCTTTTCCGGTTTGGACAGGTTAATCGTAATGTCCAGTTCGCCGTATGCCGTATCCGTCTTCCACTGCATATCTTTTGCAATGCGGTCACGGCGAATGTAATTGGTATCCTGACTAAGTTTGTAATACCAGTCGGTGGCCTTTTCCGGCGCATCATGATACAAAGCTTGGAATGTCGCAATCACTTGAGCCGGACGGGGCGTCAGACGGCCCATCAATTCGGTGTCAAACAGGTCACGGTAAACCACAGAATTCTCCTGCAGTACGCCGCGTGCATGGGCATCGTCCAGGAGAACCTCCAAAATCTTCGCCAAATCGCCTTCTATCTCTCCTGCGGGCAAAGTATAGTTATCCAGTTTCAGAACATCCAAAATGGTGTTAATGGCCCATGTATATTCGCAAGGCTGGATCAATTCAGCACGCAGCGCATAGTCCGCCAGCGCCTTGATCGCGAGGTCACGCACGATCCTACTCCCCCTTTATTCGGTAATGACACATCCGCCCACAGGACGAATACGAAGAACATAGCAGGAACCCTGCCCCAGCAGCTTCTCCATGCCTGTTTTAAAAACTTCCAATTTATCCATAGGTACAAAAGCCTGAATGGTACCGGCAAAGCCGCCGCCGTGGACACGGATGGCTCCCGTACCGTTCAACAGATTGCGGCCCACCGCCAACGCAAGAGAAACCGCCTGCCGCTTGGGCTCATTACAGGTAAAAATGTTCTGCAGCAACATGGCAGAAGACAAACCGGATTCATTGACCAGGCTCAGGAACCGGGCGAAATCTCCCCGGCGCAGTGCATCAGCCTCCTGCTGCGCACGGTAATCATCAGCATAAAAATGCATAGCGCGCAGCACGGCGCGATCTCCACACGTCTCACGCAAAGCGCAGATAGAATCCTCAAATTGTTCAGGGGGCACCTGCCGCAGATACTCTTTTCCAAAGTATGCCGCCACAGAACGCATTTCCCGGGGAATCTCGGCGTAGTCCTCGGTCAGATCGGCATGGCAGGAACCGGTATCAATAATACAAAGGGCATGGTCAGCCTTAGAAAAATCAAATACCACCCGCTCAACCACCGGGGCTGCGGTATCCGCAAAGTCTATGGACACCACACTGCCCACCGAAGACGCCATCTGATCCATCAAGCCACAGGGTTTACCAAAATAGATGTTTTCTGCGTACTGCCCTATCTTTGCAATCTCAACGGCATCCAAAGCACCACCGCAGAAGAAATGGTTCATGATGTTCCCCACCAGAACCTCATAGGCAGCCGAGGAGGACAGACCGGATCCAGACAGTACATCCGAAATCATGCATGCGTCAAAACCGCCAACAGTATACCCCAGTTGTGTGATTTTGGCTGCAACGCCGCGCACCAGCGCAGCAGAGGTTTCTGCTTCATCGGCACGGGGCAGCAGATCGTCCAGTTCCACTTCGAGCATCGGATAACCCGCCGAACGAATCCGAATCACATTCAATCCGTTGGGCGCCGCGCAGGCCAGCATATCCAAATTCACACTGGCACACAGCACACGGCCATGCTGATGATCGGTATGATTGCCGCCGATCTCAGTGCGTCCCGGGGCACTGAACAGAACAACTTGTTCCTGCTCCTCACCGGAAAACACGAACGAAAACTCCTTTGCGATTCCGATCGCTCTTTGACGTGCTGCAGTCAAATCGCTTTCATTGCCATCCGGCGCATACAGGGGTTTCAATGCCGAATCATAGATTCCTTTTTCCAGCGCAACAATCAATTCATTACACGATGCCATGGCGGTCACCACTTCCATTTCTACCGGAGATCAATTTATCAATTAATAGTATCACAAGTAATACCGCACTGCAAGATGCCATTACCGCTGTCCCAGTTAACTTAAAGTGTTGGCGACTTCAACTCAGGCACTTTCACCAATCGTTGAAATAATCAACGAGTTATGATAAAGTGAACTGGAAGATGAATAAGAATTTTAATAAGGGAGCGTTTTAATGAACAGAATCATAAAAAGTGCTGCAAAAGGTTATTTGGTAGAGTCCTTAGATTTAGTAGAAAGAGTATTTACCGAATCAGAGGGAGAAGAGTCTGGAAAGCTGGTTCGTAGTCTTGTGGAAGAGATAAGAAGTAAGAGATTTTATTTACCGGAGTTAGATTTGGTGATGGTGGACGAGCACAACAGTGTGATTGGTTATACCATGTTTTCCAGATTCCATTTAGAAGGCAGGTACGAAAATCAGTTATTATTACTTTCTCCAGTTGCGGTAAAAACAGAACTGCAAAGACAGCATATTTCAAAAGAGTTGATAGAGGCAGGATTTGAAAAGGCAAAAGAAATGGGATATGAAGCAGTTTTGGTAGAAGGCAATCCGAGGAATTATAATCATAGAGGATTTGAAACTTCTTATCATCATGGGATTGTTGCAGGACCTAACATTGATTTACCGGCAGTGGAATGTCTGATGGTAAAGGAATTGGTAAGTGGTGCATTAGACAGCATAAAGGGAATCGTGGATTATTCGGATTATGAATGCTTGACTTAAGCTTGAACTCAGATTTTGAGAAAGGCATGCTAAATTTTGGGTTGGTTTGTCGGAGAGACAAATTCCAATTTGTCGAGTTGGTAACACGGCTCTGCCCCGAAGGACAGAGCCGTGTTTTTATTCAAATCGCCAACGGATTTTCAAATATACTTAAACCAACACTTTAAGTGAAAAGGGATAATACGATGGGTGCTTTGAACATAGTTTTGCTCAATCCATGCGCCCAGCTTACTTTTCCCTGAACCGTTGGCACCGATAATAATGACAGAATTCGAAGATGTACCGCATTCCATGCGAGTGTTATTTTGACCAGGTAGATAATATGTAAAGGCCATTAAATAGTCCTCCTCACATACTTTTTAATGATTATAATATATCTCAGATCAAGACGAAAGTAAATATAGCCTCACTCTCGCTTTGCTATAAACTACATTAGTCCGTTTGAAATGATAGAGGCACCACAAGATTTTTAAGAAATCCTGTGGTGCCTTTTCTTTTACCTCCGTCCGTCGTTTCGACGAAGAAAAATTGGATATGCCTAAACCAACACTTTAACTTAAAAGGGATTTACCGCTGTCCCTTTTACCTTTTGTGTTGATGGGGTATAACTCCAGCAATTTTACCACTCATTGAAATCGACATTCGGATATGATAAACTAAAAAAACGATAAATTAGAATTTGATAAACACGAGAGGCAGGAAAATGGAAGATATTGAACTTCAAAAAGTTGACAAGGGCACTCCTCTTGCAGAGGACTTACTGAACTTTGTAAAGAACTTCTCCTGGTTAGATGTAAAAGAGCATACAGTGAGAGTGCTTGAAAACTGGGAATTCGAAGAATGGGAAACTCCATTCGTAGCAATAGTGAATGGGCAAATTGTTGGAATGACGACCATCATGAAATCTGATTATTACCCATTGCCAGAGATTTTTCCATGGATATCTACTTTGTTTGTAAGTGAAGATTACCGTGGCAACAGAATCAGCGGAAAACTTATCGATTTTGCCAATCAATATGCCAAAAGCATTGGCTTCGATAAGACCTATATCCCAACAGAATTCATTGGGTTGTATGAAAAATATGGCTATTGCTATGTAAAAGACATAGTAAACTACGGAAATGGAATTGACCGTTTGTATGTCAGAGAAATAAAATAGACTATTCATTAAATTCCAATTTGTAGGGCTATTCATATCTAAAACCGAACTCCCTCCGTCATTATGACGAAGGGAGTTTCGAAATAACCAAAATCAACACAAACAGTAAAAGGGAGTTACCGCTCCCGCGATGCAAAATTCTTTTAAAGTAGAACTTGA
>JAZOBA010000068.1:0-5220 GCA_045595705.1 Oscillospiraceae bacterium | reverse complement strand
AAAGAAGAGATCGAATGCGTCGGTTTCCGCGCCGCCGACTATGATGAGACGGTAAAGCGCTACGACCCCGAAACGCTGCAATACGGATACAACACGCTCCCGGACGGCGAGGAGATCTATTTCATCCCCAACCCGGCTCTGGGTCTGTGGATCAACAAGGAGAAATTCTGATGAAAGCATTTATGAATGAGGAGTTCCTCCTGACCAACGAAACGGCGAGCAGATTGTTCCACGAACATGCTGAGCACTGCCCTATCATCGACTATCACAACCACCTGTCTCCCAAGGATATCTTCAACCGCCGCCGATATGAAAACCTGACTCAGCTCTGGTTGGAGGGTGATCACTATAAGTGGCGCTGTATGCGTGTGTGCGGTGTTCCCGAGGAATATGTCACCGGAAATGCACCGGAATATGAAAAGTTCCTCGCCTTTGCCCGCATTATGCCCCGCCTGATCGGTTCCCCGGTCTACCACTGGGCACATTTGGAACTGCGCCGTTATTTTGATATTGATACCCCCTTGACCGAATCGACTGCCAAAGAGATTTGGGACAAGACCTGTAAGATGCTGCAGGGTAAAGGTTTTGATGCGGTCTCTCTTCTGAACAAGATGAAGGTGAAGGTGCTCTGCACCACTGACGATCCTGCCGATACGCTGGAGTGGCACGCAAAACTGGCGGGGGAGAAAGAGATTCCTTTTCAAACCCTGCCTTCCTTCCGTCCTGACCGATTCCTGCACATTGATCAGACTGCCTGGTCGGTCGCAGTGAAGCAGTTGGGTGACCGTTACGGTGCGATTTCCGATTGGGCCGGTCTGACTGCTGCGCTGCAGAAGGCTCTTGATTTCTTCTGTGAAGTGGGATGCCGGGTCACGGACCATGCGTTTATTCATTTCCGCTATGCCGTGGGTGATCCTGCACCTGTTATGGGAAAAGCCTTGTCAGGTGCTGAACTGACTGAAGAAGAGGTTGCGATTTACCAGGGCGCACTGTTGCGTTTCCTGGCCGGTGAGTACACCAAACGCAATCTGGTCATGCAGCTGCATCTGGGGCCCATCCGCAACAATTCGCCCAAGTTGATTGCTGCCTTTGGAGCCGATGCCGGCGGTGACAGCATTGGTGTGGCTACCGATCCCTTCCAGCTCAGTGCATTCCTGAGCGATCTGGAGGAGAACGACTGCCTGCCCAAGACCATCCTGTACAATCTGAACCCGGCTGACAGCGCCATGCTGTCCACCATGGCGGTCAACTTTGCCGCCAACGGCGCTAAGGTTCAGTACGGCGCTGCATGGTGGCTGCTGGACCATCACCGCGGTATCAGCGATCAGATCGATCAGCTGATGGAGACCGGTCTGCTGTCCGGCAGTGTGGGTATGCTGACCGATTCCCGTGCGTTTACTTCCTTTACCCGTCATGAGTATTTCCGCCGTATCCTGTGTAACAAGCTGGGTGAATTGGTGGAGCAGGGCCAGTACCCCTGTGATATGGAAGCATTGGGTGAGTTGGTGGAGGATATCTGCTGGCGCAACGCGGTTCGTTATTTCGCTCTTGACGTGTAAGAGGGATCAATTGTGGAACTGATTTTGCAAAAGGGCCGTCCCGAGTGCATGGAGCATCGCCTGGAGAAAGAGCGGCGCTGCTATGAACTTTTGGAGCGCTTGGGAATCGAATTTGAACGCGTAGACCATGAGCCGGCCGATAATATGGAGATCTGTCAGTCAATTGAAGCCGTGCTTGGTGCCCCCATCTGTAAGAACCTGTTTCTTTGCAACCGTCAGCAGACCCAGTTTCATCTTCTGCTGATGCCGGGGAATAAGCCCTTCCGCACCAAGGAGTTTTCCAAGAAAATCGAAACATCCCGGCTGTCTTTTGCTTCTGCGGAGCACATGGAGCGATATCTGGACATTACGCCCGGGTCGGTCAGTATTCTTGGGTTGATGAATGACAAGGACCGTATGGTTCATCTGGCAGTGGATAAAGACCTGTTGGTGCAGGAATACTTTGGATGCCACCCCTGTATCAACACAAGCAGTCTGCGGCTCAAGACCGAAGATGTCTTTGGTCCGATTCGGAATGCCCTTGGCCATAACATGACCGTTGTTGAATTGACAGGCGAAGAGTAAACTACGAAAGCCGGCGCATCGCGCCGGCTTTTTGCTGCTTGTATTGGAAAATATCCGTAGATATGATAGAATAGATACGAAAATCAAATTGCAGGAGGAATTGTTATGCGCAAGAATTTCGGTTCAAAACCCTTTCTGTATCCCATGCCCGTTCTGATTATTGCCAGTTACAATGCAGACGGAACCGCCAATGCTATGAACGCAGCATGGGGCTGTATTGCCGATATGGACCGTGTGGCCATTTATGTTGCCGGGAATCACAAGACCATGGAAAACATTTTGGCTCGCAAGGCATTTACCGTCAGTATGGCTGACGCGGCTAATGTGATTTCTGCTGATTATGTCGGCATTGTTTCCGGCAACAGCGAACCAAACAAGCTGGAAAAAGCCGGCTGGCATACCGCCAAGAGTGATTTTGTGGACGCGCCTTTGATTTGCGAACTGCCTATGGCATTGGAGTGCGAACTGGTTAGTTTTGATGAGGAGAGTGAACTTCTGATCGGTCGCATTGTCAATGTCAGTGCGGAGGAGCGTATTCTGACTGCCGGAGTAATTGATCCCGTAAAGCTGCAGCCGATCACGTACGATCCGGTCAATCATGCGTACCTTACATTGGGCGAAAAGGTCGGGAATGCCTTTGCGGATGGAAAGCAGCTGAAATAGGCAGGAGAAAAGAGGAAATATGAGCGTTTATAAAATCACCTTCAGCCCAACAGGCGGTACCCAGAAGGTGGCGGATATCCTTGCATCGGAATTTGCGCCCATGAGCAAAACGGTGGATCTGCTGGATGATATTCGGGAAATGACATTTTTAGCTGATGATATTTGCGTGATTGCCATGCCTGCATTCGGTGGTCGTGTGCCCTCGATTTGCGAGCAGCGAATGGAGAAGTTGAAGGGAAATGGAGCAAGGGTCATTCTGACAGCCGTATTCGGAAACCGCGCCATTGACGATACTCTGCTGGACATGAAGGAACTGGCATTGGCAGCAGGCTTTATCCCTGTGGCGGCCATCGAGGCCGTGGCTGAACATTCGATTTTTCGCAAATTCGGCGCGGGTCGGCCCGATGGGGAAGATACTGCAGAGCTGAAGAGCTTCGCGCAGAAAATCAAGGCGGTGTTGGAAACCGGTACGGTACCCATTGATCTGGAAGTTCCCGGTAACACACCTCATAAGGAGCGCAAAAGCGGCTCGATGATGCCGTATGGAGGCGCGGCCTGCAATTCCTGCGGTCTTTGTGTGTGGAGATGTCCTGTGCGTGCCATCCCCAAGGATGATCCAAAAAATGTGGACAAGGAGAAATGCATCTCCTGCTTGCGCTGCATAGCTGTCTGTCCGCGGTCTGCCCGTCACCTTGCGCCGGAATTGTTGGCGGCATCGGAAGAAAAAATGGCGCCATTGCTGTCCGAACGGAAAGAGAACAAACTTTATCTGTAATAGGAAACATTGTTATGAGAAACAGGAAGCGAATTGCAGTATTTCTTGTGGTGTTGCTGGCGCTGGCCGGTTGTGGACAAAAGGTCGCAAAAGAAACGTCGTATGTAAACATAACCGCGCAGGAAGCCAAGGAACTGATGGATCGGGAAGAGGGGTATGTCATTCTGGATGTTCGAACCGAGGAAGAGTATGCCCAAGGGCACATTCCCGGAGCCATTCTGATTCCGGACTATGAAATTGAGACCAAGGCGGAAGATATCCTGAAGGATAAAAATCAGATGCTTCTGGTCTATTGCCGCAGCGGGCGGAGGAGCAAAAATGCTGCTCAGGTACTGTTGAATTTAGGCTATACGGATATCCGTGAATTTGGTGGAATCATCGACTGGCCTTATGACATTGAGCGGTGACGAAACGAACAATTAATTGACAAAAACCGCGTTCGAGGGTATATTTGGGAGTAGATTTTTGTTTGGAATGGAGTTGATTGTAAATGGACTATGCATCCAGCTGGGATTTTACCTTGGCAAACTATGATGCTGTCTGGGCATTTTTGGTTCAGCTTGGTCTGTTACTTTTGTTTTTGATGCTGGGAAATTGGATCCGTCAGGCCATTCCCGTATTCCGTAAATGTCTGATTCCTTCTGCACTGCTGGGCGGTGCCCTGCTGCTTGTGGTGAACATCGTGGCCAAGCAGTTTGGGTTTGTGCTGGTTGACAATCGACTGATGCAGGTGATTACGTATCACTGCCTGGCTGTCGGCTTTGCGGCAATGACGCTGAAGACCGAAAAAAGTACCCATAAGACGAACCGCGCTCAGGTCCTTGAGTTTGGCGCGTTGCAGGGCGGAACATATATGCTGCAGGCTTTTGTCGGCCTTGGTATTACGCTGATCCTCTTCCTGATGACCCGTTATGGCGATCAGGTTGTGTCCTACATTTGCGGTCTGATTCTTCCCTTGGCTTTCGGTCAAGGCCCCGGCAATGCGCTGAGCTGGGATATCAACTTTACCAACACTCCTGCTGCGATGTTTGCCGGTAACGGCAGTTTTGGCCTGTCGTTGGCATCCATCGGCTTTGTTGTGGCTTCTGTGTTTGGTGTGCTGCACATCAATATCAGCAAAAAGCGCGGTTCTCTTTTTGTGCGCGATGCAAGACCTCAGGGTGAGATCGTTGACCAGACCAATCCCAACGGTGATGAAGTTCCCGATAGTGAATCTGTGGATAAGTTTACACTGCAGGTTGGTTTTGTTGCGCTGGCCTATGCCATTTCCTTCGGCTTTATGTGCCTGCTGGGTGTGATCTCTGATTTCACAAACAGCATTGCATGGGGTTTCAATTTCCTGTGGGCCTCTCTGGCTGCTATGCTGATCAAGTTCATTGTCAAGCGTCTGCGCAAACAAAAAGTGATGCACAGAGCATACATCAACAACTATCAGATGGACCGTATTTCCGGCTTTTCCTTTGACCTGATGATTGTTGCCGGTGTTGCTGCAATTGAAATCAATGATATTAAGAATTATATTCTTCCCATTGTGATCCTCAGTGTGATCGGAACCGTGATTACTTACGTCTATATCCGTCTGGTTTCCAAGGAATGCTTCAAGGGCTTTGAGCATGAATTTTTCCTGATGAGTTTCGGAACCCTGACCGGTACCGCCTC
>JAZOBA010000067.1:0-8860 GCA_045595705.1 Oscillospiraceae bacterium | reverse complement strand
CTGTATTATATATAGCACACTTTACGACACACTTCAAGTAGGTTTTCAGCCGTAAAAATCTACAAATATCCGACCTGTTTTTTGTATGCTTCCCCTTCAGGTTCCATTTATCTAAAATTAATCCCAAATTAAGGATATAATGAGCTTAAAGCCTTGCTTTTTTGCCTGACAATAAGTAAAAAAGCACCCTCCCGGCATAAATCGGGAGGGTGCGGAAAGGATGCTATTTTGTAACCGGAATTACACAGCCAGCCACTTGGCCTTGGTCTCTTCGTCATGGCGCAGAGCCTCGGGATCGCCCTGATAAACCACCTGACCGCGGGAAACAATGTAAACACTGTCAGCCACGGACAAAGCCATGTTGAAGTTCTGCTCCACCAGGAACACGGTCAGCTGACCCTTCAGGCGGGTGATAACTTCACCGATCTGCTTGATGATCAGAGGAGCCAGACCTTCGGAGGGTTCGTCCATGATCAGCAGGTCGGGGTTGGCCATCAGAGCGCGGCCCACGGCCAGCATCTGCTGCTCGCCGCCGGAAAGAAGGTTGCCGTGCATGTTCTGACGCTTCTCCAGAATGGGGAAGAAGTCATACACACGCTCCAGAGTCCAGGCGTTGGGCTTATCCTGACCACGGGCGCCCACGGTCAGATTCTCCTTGACGGACAGGGAGGCAAAAATGCCGCGGCCCTGAGGCACGTAAGCGATGCCCATCTTGGCGATCTTGTGGGTGTCGGTCGTGGAGATTTCCTGACCCTTGAACTTGATGGAACCGTTTTCGGGGGGAGTCAGACCGATGATGGAGCGGCAAATGGTGGTCTTGCCCATGCCGTTACGACCCAGCATGGAGACGATCTTACCTTCGGGGACTTCCATGGAAAGATCAAACAGAATGTGGCTGTCGCCATAGTAGGTATTGATGCCTTCAACTTTTAACATTGTTCTGTTCCTCCCTTTCCCAATTAGTCCTCGGTGCCCAGATAGATTTCCTTGACCTGGGGATCGTTGCGGATCTCTTCGGGCTTGCCGATCTTCAGAATCTGGCCGAAGTACAGAACCATGATGCGGTCAGCCAGAGTAAAGACCAGGTCCAGATCGTGAGCGCAGAACAGCAGAGTGGTGCCTTCGCTGATCTTGCGCAGCTTTTCGGCGAAGTTACCGGCTTCCACGGTAGGCAGACCGGCGGAGGGCTCGTCCAGCAGAACCATCTTCGGCTCACAGGTGAAGGCCAGCATCATTTCCAGCAGGCGCTGCTCACCGTAGGACAGCAGAGTGGGCACCAGATGGCGCTTATCCCACATGTCAATGGTCTTCAGCAGATGCTCAGCCTTATCCAGAAACTCCTTACGAGTCTCCAGCGTGCGGGTCATCTGCAGGTGATTCTTCTCACCGCCGTGCAGACCCAGCAGAACATTGTCCAGAATGGACATCTTCCAGAACAGGTTGTTACCCTGGAAGGAACGGGACATACCCTTGTGCAGGTGCTGGTCGGGGGTCAGCTGAGTAACGTCGTGGCCATCAAAAATAACCTCACCGGAAGTGGCAGGTCCCTGACCGCCGATGGCGTTGATCAGGGTGGACTTACCGGCGCCGTTGGGGCCGATCAGAGCCAGACGCTCTCCTTCGTAAACCTCGAAGGAAACGCCCTGCAGAACCTTCAAACCACCAAAGGACTTGTTCAGATCTTTAACTTGCAGCAAGCTCATTACTTGACCTCCTTTCCGGCAGCTTCATTCTTGACAACGATGGCGCCCTTACCCTCGGGGAACAGCTTGGCACCCACGAAGTGATACAGACGAATCAGATAGGGAGCGATACCGCCGCGCAGGAACAGAACCACAACCACGTACAGCAGGCCCAACAGCAGAGGCCAACGTTCAGGCATCCAGATGCCGGCGTAGGTCTGGAACAGATTGATGATGAAGGAGCCGATGGCAGGACCCCACAGGGTGGAACCGCCGCCCATAATGACCATCAGCATGGGCATTGCAGACTGTGTCAGGTCCACGTTGGAGGGGGTGACGATCTGATACAGATAGACGTACAGAACGCCGGCGATACCGGCGAAGACACCGGCAACAATACAAGCAGCGTACTTAGTCGCCCAGGTGTTGTAACCCAAAGCCTTCATACGGCCCTCGTTCTCACGGACACCCACGATGGTACGTCCAAAGGAGGAGGTCATGATGCGGCGCAGTACCAGATAACACACCACGGTTGCAGCCAGAATCAGGTAGAACAGTTTAGCAGAGTTCCACTGAATCTCCCAGCCCAAGTTGGGACGGGGGATTCCGCTCAGGCCGTCAGTGCCGCCGGTGATACCGGAGAGCTGCTTGGCGGTAACGCTGAGCAACTGTCCGAAGGCCATGGTGACGATCAGGAAGTAAGTACCGGAGAACTTCAGAGTGAAATAGCTGATGATGGCAGACAAAACTGCGCAGAGCACAATGGCAAACACGATATTCAGCCAGAAGTTGTTGAATTCAAAGTACTTGTGCAGCAGACCAACCATGTAAGCGGCGGTGCCGAAGTAAGCAGCGTGACCGAAGGAACGCATGCCGCCGTAGCCCATGATAACGTCCTGAGACATGGCAAACACGGCAAAAACCAGAGCCTTGGCCATCATGGTGACCAGGAAGTCACTCATGAAGGTGGGACACAGAGCCAGGAACACCAGAACCAGCAGGGAGGGTACCCAGCGATAAGCGTGCATCATGGGAGTCAGGCGGCCGTTGCGGATAACCACCTCAGCCTTGGGCATGGGATCGCCATGACCCTTGGCGCCGGTCTTCTCCAGATCGGCCTCGATTGCCTTGTTGACGTCCACCTTGCGGCCCATCAGGCCGGAGGGCTTGATCAGCAGAACGATGATCAGAACCAGATAAATCAGGAAGGGAGTGACAACGGGCATAAACACAGTGCCGAAGGCGTTGGCAATACCGATGATGATACCACCCAGCAGAGCGCCCTGAATGGAACCGGTGCCGCCGACCACGACGACGATGATGGAGTTCAGCAGAACGTCCCATGCGGTGGTAGCGCTCAAACCGGTCTGTGCGCCGCCCATCATGGCGGAGAAACCGGCCACGGCAGAGCCCAGAACGAAGACGCCGGTGAACACCAGACGGTTGTTAATACCGACGGAAGCGGCAATCTCACGGTTGTCCATACCGGCACGGACCATGGCGCCGATACGGGTCTTGTCCTGTACAAACCACAGGGCAACAGCCAGAATCAGGCCGACACCAATGATGAAGAAGCGCATCCAGGGAATACGCATTTCACCAATCATGGGACCGCCACGCAGGAAGGCGGGAGTGGGAGTGGTCAGAGGCAGACCGCCCCAGATCCACTGAGCCACGTTGTTCAGAATGTTGATAATACCGATGGTCAGCAGAACCTGATAAGTCGGTACTTTGTACAGACGGCGCAGGAAGCCGATTTCCAGCAGTGCACCCAGTGCGCCACCCACAATGGTGCCCACTACGATAGCCAAAATCCAGCTCTTGGTCTGGCCGAATGTCCACACAGCGGTATAGCCGGAGAACATGTAGATTGCACCGTGAGACATGTTGACCACGCGCATCAAGCCCAGCGTCAACGACATGCCGGTAGCAATCAAGAACAGGATCAGGCCGTAGGATACGCCCAGGATCAGCACGCGCAGAAGAGTTAACATCAGATCCATTTGATTTGCTTGCCCCCTTTTCTTACTTTAGAGCGATAGAATATCTCATACCTTGCGGTATCTTGCTCATTTCGTGCCGTTCTGCACGACACAAAACGATATAATCAGCCCAAAACGGACATGATTTTAAACAGAGCACAATGTGGGGCATCATTTTTCTGAAATGGTGCCCCACATTGTCATTTCACATCAACAAAGCGTGGGTAATTTCAATTCAATTACTCAACAGTCAGACCGTTACCGCCAACATCGGGGTACTTCTTGACCTGCTCGTAGTTGTACTGGCCGTTCTCCAGCTTGACAACCTTAACGATGTAAACATCCTTCACAGCGGCATTGGAACCCTCAGCGAAGGCAGTGCGTCCTTCAGGACCGGTAACATCGGCAGCCAGCAGAGCATCGCGGAACTTCTCGTGAGTGAACTCACCTTCGATGGATTCGTAAGCTTCCTTGATCAGCAGCATAACCTGAGTGGCAGCGCCAGGCAGGTTGTTGCCGATGGGCACTTCGTCAAACTCGGCTTCCCATGCTTCGCAGAAGGCCTTGTTCTCAGGAGTGTCAATGTTGTAAGCCCAGGTCATGGGAACAACAGTGTTCTCCATAATCTGCTCGACCACTTCGCCGTAGCCCTGGCCGTTCAGAGCATCGCAGATGAAAGAGTCGGTAAAGGCGCCGTGCATGGTGCCGACGACGGGCAGCCACTCATTCAGACCGGAATCGTACCAGGCCTTCCAGAAAGCAATGGCGTCAGCGGAAGAAGTCCAGGCGACCAGAGCGTCAGCTTCCTTGTCGGTGAACTTGGACATGTAGGGCATAAAGTCGGGGGTGGGAGAGGGAACCCACTCCTGAGCCAGAACGGTGCCGCCCAGAGCAGTAAATGCAGCGGTGAAGGGATCCATGTAGGAGGTGCCGCCGGTGTCGTCCTTGGTCAGAGTGTAAACCTTGTCGTAGCCCAGCTCATTGTAGATATAATCAGCCATAGCAGTGGGCATCTGGGGGTTGGCACCGGAAGCGCCGACAGCCCATTCATTGTGCATGATCATGCCGTTGGGAGTGGGGTTGTAGAACACGACGGGAACGCCGTATTCCTTGGCAACGTTGGCGACAGCGCCCTTGTGGGGAACCAGAGTGGGGCCGACGATGCAGGTGACCTTATCGTGCTCGATCAACTGACGGGCAGCGTTGGCAGCCTCGGGAGTGGAGGACTGAGCGTCCATTTCCACGATCTTGATGGCGCGGCCGTCGATGCCGCCCATGGACTCGATGTACTTGACAGCGAAGGCGATGGCGCGCTGAGCCTCAGCGCCGGTCATAGCCTCAGCACCGGTCAGGTCGGCAATGTGACCGATGACGATGGGGTTTTCGGTGTCCAGCTCGGTGTTGGTGCTTCCCTCGTCCTTCTTTTCGCCGCAGGCGACCAGGGCGAAGACCATAACCAAAGCCAGAAGCATTGCGATGATCTTTTTCATTTTCTTTTCCACCTTTTCCTATTTTTTGTTGTACTGTGCTGGATCGTTGGTGTGATTTTTGCTCAATAAACTACAAATAGTGCTGCCCAACTTAGGAAGTCTCTTCCACTCTTATCCAAAACATGGAAATTCGTTGTGCGTCGAAAAACAGTTGTCGCCATTTTGCACAGAAAGAATTTCCGTACCTTAGTCATCTTGCACAACATCTTTTCTGTTTTGTATAAAATCTAAGATGGGATTTGACAGAATGATATCACATCTCTCTCCCATTGGCAAGGCGAATATTTTTGGATAGGTGGAAAAATCTTTAGATTTGGAAATCCGCAAAATTGTTGAAAAAACCATTTCTTTTTCAGTCAATTTCAACAATTAAGTACTCTATTCGACCACGGCGACAGCGTGTCCTCCACTGCGCATCCCTGCGGCGCAGGATTCCGGAACTGCCTTCCCTTTTATACATCAGTTCCGCTTCGCAATTCCGGGCACAGAAAAACCGCGGGGCATCGGACAATGCCCCGCGGTCATTTTGTTTAATTCAATTGTGAATCAAAGCAAACGGAAAATCAATTAGCCCTTGGGAGCTTCCAGAACAGCACCCTCAACATAGAAGCCAGTGGAGGCGGGAATGTCGCTGTAGGTCTTGATTCCCTCGTAGGTGAAGGAGTCGCCGTCGCGGACAACCTTAACAATGTAGATGTCCTTGTTAGCGGCACGGCTGCCTTCATCAAAGCTCAGATGGCCTTCGGGAGTCTTGATGTCGACCTTGGACAGAGCGTCGTACAGGTTAGCGGAAGTGACCTCGCCCTCGATGGACTCGTAAGCGGCCTTCAGAGCCAGAACAGCAGCGTAAGCAGCGCCGGGCAGGTTGGTGGCGCCGGGAACGGAGCCGAACTTAGCCTTCCAAGCCTCGACGAAAGCCTTGTTCTCAGGAGTGTCGATACCATAGTGATAGGTGATGGGTGCCTCAGCGCACTCCAGGATGGCATCAACAACATCGGAACGGCCGGACTCTTCCAGACCGCTCAGGATGAAGTGGTCGGTGAAGCCGCCGTGCTGGTAAGCGACAACAGGCAGAGCCTCGTTCAGACCGGAGTCATACCAGTTGATCCAGAACTTCTGGGACTCGGAGCCGGAGAACCAGGCCACGATGCCCTGAGCTTCCTTACCGGACTTGGTGCTGAAGTAGGGAGCCATATCAGTACCCTCGGCGATCCAGTCAACGTTGACGATCTCGCCGCCCAGAGCCTTATAAGTGCCGACGAAGGGCTCGCCGTAGCCCTTGCCGCCCTGGTTGTCGATACCCATCACATAGATGCTCTTCCAACCCTTGGTGTTGTAAACGTAGTCAGCCATAGCGGTGGGCATCTCGTACATGGAGCCGCCGACGCCGATGATCTTCTTCTTGAACTTGGTCATGTTGAAGGAAGTGCCGTTGTAGTAGATACCGGCAACGCCCAGCTCTTCCAGAGCATCACCGACAGCGGCCTTGTGGGAAGCCTGAGTGGGGCCCAGGATGCACAGAACCTTGTCTTCCATAACCAGCTTCTTGGCCTGCTCAACAGCCATGGGAGCGGAGCACTGGGAGTCACCATGGATGACAACCAGCTTCTTGCCGGCGATACCGCCAGCCAGGTTGATCTGCTCGACAGCAAAGTCGATAGCGATCTGAGCCTCGATACCGGTCAGAGCCTCGAAACCGGTCAGGTCAGCCAGGTGGCCGACAACGATTTCGCCGTCAAACTCGGGCATAACGGGCTCAGCGGGCTTCTGAGACTCGGCGGGCTGCTGAGACTCGGCGGGCTTCTGAGATTCGTCGGGCTTCTCGGTGGTGCCGCAAGCGACCAGAGCGAAGACCATAACCAGAGCCAGGAGCATTGCGATGATCTTTTTCATTTTCTTACACCTTCCTATAATTTTTTGTACAACAGCGTATGTATCACGAAGTTGCCCGGCAGTCGGAATTCTGCCGTATACCCCACCCCTTTGTGTTTCCTGAATCAGGTCGTCTCTCTTTCCGTTTTACACGAAAAGAACAGATATCCTTCGTCATTTCGCACAACAGAATTCCGCATCTGCGGAATTCAAGGTTAGGATTTGCCAAAATAATACCACAACAACCCCTTATTGGCAAGTGTAATATTTTTTGAAAGGGGTAAAAATCTTTGGATTTCATTTCTTTCCGTTCCACAGTCTCAATTTAACGAAATAGGCAAATATAACAAAAACCGCGCCCGGAACCCCGGACGCGGTCGGTGCTGCTTACTTAGCGATTTTCTTTGATGATGGTATCCACCAGAATGTGGCCCAGTTCCTGAATGGGCTTGGGCTCGGATTTGGTCCAGTGACCGTTCTTGATGGTAACGATGGAGTAATAAATACCGTCCTTCAGTTCACCCTTCTTGCCGGGCTGGTGGTACATCTCCTTGGCCAGCAATTTTTCGAAGGTGGTACCATCCTCACCCAAGCGGAGAACTTCCACGTTGCCGTATTCCTTTTTCCAGTCTTCCTGCAGACCGGCGCGGTCTTCGTACAGGTCCTTCATGGCCCAATCAAAGCTGGAGCACCACTGGGTAGCCCAGCAGACGCCGTCCTCGGTAACCAGATGATATACGCCGTTGTACTCTTCGGTGCCATCCATGCCGCCGCCGACAATATAAGCTTTCATAAACAAGTCCTCCTTTTTGTATTTGAGTCCCGGCTGCTTTCCAACCGTTCTTTCTCTATTTATATTTTACAATATACATTATATATTGTCAATTAACCCCCAGCTTATTAGTCTGTTAAAGAATTAAAGTGCCCGGAAGCACAACCGCCCCGGAGAACACCCCGGGGCAGTTAGTCAGACATTCGGTTGCTCTTGGGCAGTCTTCATGGCTTCCCGATTCTCTCTGCTTTCCTGCCTGCGCTTTTTGTGCTCAGCCACCAACGCCGCATTAAGCTCGATACGGCGGAAACCGTAATTGTGATAGGCCAGGAAGCGTTCCATGCGATCCATGCGTTCTTCGGCATTTTCACCGGGGAAGGTTTCGCTGCACCGGATCATAATACGCTGCAAATATTCTTCAAACTGAACCCGTTCGACCGGATCCAGACAGTCAAAAATCTGCTCCACATTCTGACTGAAGTCTCCCAATTCGTTGGCAGCCTCCCATCCCTTAGGCTGCAAATGGATAATAACACTGCGCTTGTCGACCTCCGATGGAGTACGGCGGATCAAATCATTTTTCTCCAGTTTGCCCAGCAATTCGGCCAGAGATTGCTTGCTCATACCCAATTGTTGTGTCAGTTCCTTCTGGCTGATTTCGGGATTTTGAATCAGCGCAGCCAGCACTCTGCCCTGTCCGCGGTACGGATTGCGCGTGGGCTTTCCTTCGCTGACGTAATTGTGAAACACCAGCCGGTGCATCAGAGTCTGCAGTTTTTCCATCTGTTCGCTGATAGAAATCTTGCCTTCGCTCATATCCTTCCCTCCTCATGTGATTTATTGTCCCTTTTCCATAGAGCAGAAATTCTGCCTTATGGAAAAAAGGGCCGCGGCAATGCCGCGGCCTTTTTTGATTTTCGATTAGACAGGCAGGTTGAACAGACGGATGGCGTTGCCGGACATAACCAGCTCACGCTGCTCCTCGGTGATATCCAGAGTCTTCATGAACTCCACACCGTCGGCCATCCAGTTGTAGAACACGGGGAAGGAAGAAGAGAACAG